>JAQFVP010000004.1 GCA_027942475.1 Simkania sp.
CGTGCGTAAATACCAAAATACACTTTCCATAATTTTCTCTATCTTCTCCGCCCTGTTCCTCCAAATACCACGGTTATCATTTTTAAAATAAATGTTTACCCAATATCGGGACGCTATGCGTCATATTTCTCCTAAACTCTTTAAGTCAGAGCGGCATCGACAAGACCTCATGATGACGATCATGGAGGCGCTCAGTGACTTAGAAGAGGAAGCCGAGGAGGAAGAATAATATGGATCGATTTCAGGAGCTTTTATGGGATCTCGGTGAAATCATCAATGTGCCTTTCCACGTGGATAAAAACCACGCGTGTCATATTGTGCTCGACGGAAAACTCGCCGTTCATATGGAAATGGCGCAAGAGGAGGAAAAACTACTCATCGGGGCCCTTCTAGGAGAAATCCCCCCCGGACGTTTTCGGGAAAACGTTTTAAAAGAGTCGTTAAAAGTCAACGCCTCTCCCCATTCCTTTGGCGTTTTATCCTATATTGAAAAGAAAAACACACTTATTTTGCAGACCTCTCTCGATCCAGATCATTTAAATGGAGAAAAGCTAGCAGAGTTTTTGGATAGCTTCATCAGAGAAGCGGAGAGTTGGCGAGAGGCGATTAGTCAGGGGAATTTTGCGCCCAACAAATATCTGAGTGCGCATGGCAAACAGCCCCCTTTCTACCCCATACCCCCCAATGCATCATCATGAGTCTTTTGCCCGACTTAAAAGGCAAGATGACATATAGTGCCTGGAAAAGGGTGGGAATCAAGCACCACCACGGGATCAACGTCCCCCTCTTTAGCCTCCGCACAAAAAAAAGTTGTGGCGTCGGAGAGTACCTCGATCTCTTGCCTCTCATCGATTGGTGCAGCTGCCTCAACATGGATATTATTCAGCTTCTCCCTCTCAATGAATCTGGGTCTGACCCGAGCCCCTACAATGCACTCTCTTCGTGTGCACTGCACCCCATTTACCTCAGTTTGCACGCTCTGCCCTACCTCGATCAAGCAAGTACAATTTGCAAAGCCCAAAAGTATACAAATACAAAACGGCTCAGCTACCACGCAGTCTATCGAGAAAAACTCAAGTTTCTCTATAACTATGTGCAAAAAACGGGAAACAAACTCAAAAAAAGGGGTGATTATGAACTCTTTTTAGCAAAACATCACTGGCTTCCCACCTACGCTCTTTTTAGAACCCTCAAAGAGGTGCACCGCCACATTCACTGGAAGCATTGGCCAAAAGAGGTCCGGGCCCCGACAAAGCTGACACTCAAAGCACTTTATATAAAACATGCCAAAGAAATGCAGGTGCATTTACTCATCCAATACCTTTGCTTTATGCAACTGCAAAAGGTCAAATCCTACGCGACGTCCAAAGGGGTGTATCTCAAAGGGGATATTCCGATCCTCGTGAGCTCTGACAGTGTTGATGTATGGGCGCATACTCCTTTTTTCGATTTTACACATGTCGCAGGCAGTCCCCCTAACCCATCTGATCCCAAGGGACAATACTGGGGGTTTCCTCTATACCAATGGAATGCAATAGAGCAAGACCAATTCTCTTGGTGGAAACAGCGTCTGAAAACAGCCGAGGAGCTGTACCATATTTATCGGATCGATCACGTCATCGGATTTTTTCGTCTCTGGGCCATTCCGCCCGATCAAACGCCAGCAAATGGGGTCTTTATTCCAAAAGATCCCTCACTCATGCTCGCGCAGGGAAAAAAAATTTTGGCATATCTCATCACATTTTCGCAAATGCTCCCCATAGCCGAGACGTTGGGACAAATCCCCCCTTTTGCCTATAACATTCTCTCAGAGTTAGCCATTCCGGGAACAAAGGTCTTCCGTTGGGAGAAGGACTGGAAGAAAGGGGAAAAGTTTATTCCCAGCAAGGAGTACAGTCCAATTAGCATGTCTTCTGTTTCCACACACGACACAGATACAGTTGCGCTTTGGTGGCAAAAAGAAACAAAGGAAGCCCGTAGCTATGCCGCCTTTAAAGGGTGGGTGTATCAAAAGGAATTATCTTGTGATTGCATCCTCGATATTCTCCGAGACAGCCACTACAGCGGAAGTTTGTTTCACATCAACCTCCTTCAAGAATATTTAGCGCTAACCCCCGAACTGACCTGGAAAGACCCAGAAGATGAAAGAATTAACTACCCAGGGACCATTCACCCCCTCAATTGGTCTTACCGCTACAAATTGCCCCTCGAAAAGCTCACTTCGGATCCGAAGCTCCGCGCAAAAATGGAAAAAGTCTTAAATATTTATTAAGCAGATGGTTAAAATCTATTTTTTTAATTTTTTGCAAAAAATTCTTTGGTTTTTTATGATCAATGCACAAAAACTCAACAAAAAACAATGGTTATAGCATACATTGCCTCAGCTCTTAGCTCTATGCATTCGATAGCAAATATCTGGAACTCATTCAAGAAAGCTGCAGAGCCACTTTTTGTAAAATTAGCTGCGTGGGCAAGACAATTTTTTCAAATCTTGAGATCGCAAAATCGGCGAAGTGCGCAACCTCAAATCAATCCCGCACGCATCAATCGCCAACAACCCGATGCCCTTTTCCCAACTGAATCGAAAACAAAAAAAGCCTGGAACAAGCTCTTTAACAAGGAAAAAAATTTCAAGCGAGTTGTTCAGGCCAACAGGCGAACCAAAAAAAAGCGAAAAAACCAAGCATTCAAAAAAAACGACCCCTTAATAAAAAACAGCTCGCGTAGACCCAAAAAATCTGCTCCTCTAAACACCGGACAAAGTGCAGCAAAACGCCAAGAAAATGAGCCCCTTTAAGGTCTATCTTTTGTAAGAGATTGACAAAATCTCAAGTTAAGTTTTTCCTCTTTACATAGAAAAATTTGGACAAAAAAAATGAGAAGTGTCATAGGAAGAAAGAAGTGTCTCATTGCTTTTGGACAAATATGTCAGAATTTTCATCACCACAGTCATTTCCCTCAGACGGTGAAACTTTCTCTGCGACAAATCATCCCTCCCCTTTCCCGCCAAGTCTCAATCAGTCCCGGTCCTCTTTTTACCCCATTGATGAAATCGAAGATTTTTATGATCCATTCTCTAAATTAAGTCTTTTCCTTAATCATAAAATCAGACGGGAAATGCGACCATCTGGAACGATGAAAAAGTGGTCGAGCAAAATCGAAGCCCATCTTTTGAAAAAAATCTTGCCAGAGTTTAAAAAACAATTTCCCCGCTACCACTTGGGAAGTGCCGCACTCAAAAGGGTGTGGAACAAGGTGAGTTATTACTACAAAAAAATGCAACTTTATCGTGGGGCTCTTCACAAAAACGGAAAACTCAATCTCCCCCTCATGATCCGGGAAAACCTCAGGGCAAATCCTGATACTCTTTCCTCACTCAACTTGCCCCCCTACCATTTAGCCCACCAAATTGCGACCAAAATTGGTGAGTGCATGGCTACACTTGAAGGAAGATGTCCCGATTTAGATCGACTTGCTAAGGTGATCTGGACCGTGCAAAAAAATAGAGTATGCCATCTTTCCCCCATGGAGGCTAAAAACCCTTATGAAGAGTATGGTAAGATGGATAAACTCATTGTCAAAACGCTCCTCGAAACGTGCAGTCAATATCCCGAAATTGGGCTAGAGGCTTTGAGACGAAAAATTGTGCAGGAGATATATCGTTTTGGAGCGCTCCGTTCTCTATTGGAGAAAAATGAGCTGAGCTCAACTATTTCTATCCTCCTCGCAGACAAGCTATCCCCTTTTTATGCATCTTCCTCCTCCTTAACGGAAAAGAAGCAAGCAACCCTTAGTGCATTTATTGATACACAGATCGACCACTTTTATCAAAATCGGAAGCTATCCGCCGATATTCGGTATCAGGAGGTTGTGCAGCGTATTCTCGCTTTCTATCCCGTCGCCATAGCCGTGAAAAAAAATGTTCCGGATGCCACTTTGTGCAAAGAAATACAAGAGATTTTTTCGGGTAAAATGCCCCATATGGATCCTTCTCTTTATATTTTTATTCGAGCACAGATGGACCTAAGTACACAAAACGCACCGCACGGGGATCTGGAAAAACTAAAAAAACAGATTGTCGAGACATACCACATCGCTTGCTCCCTTCCCGCTTTATATCAATTTTCACTTCAAAGCTTTGAACTGCTCGTTTGGGGGAAGTTGGGCAAGCAAAAAAAGCTCCTTGCCCATCTTCCCAAGCAAACGCTCTTTTTGATCGAAAAAGAGCTCGGCAACATCGTCTTGGACAAACCAGAGCAAACATTTAGAAGCATTGTCAATCGCACTACACAGTTTTTTAAAAACGTCATGCGCATTCTCCCATTTCAGGACCAGGGAGACACCTCTTTTTGGCCCATTTTAGAGAAAAAAAGTGAAATCTGGGCCTTGCAAAATGAAATGCTGTGTCGTTGGGTTCACTTTGATGATCACACCCCACTTTTCGCTTTTTTTGAAAAGGAATGGACAGATCGGTTTTCAATAGAAAATGCCTTTGAGCGAGTACTCAAGAGGTTTCCCATACTCACCCTCTTTAAAAAGCAACTCAGCACCCGCCTGTGGGTGCTTCAACAGTATTTTTGGTATGTCAAGCTCTCCGATGGGAGCAAATCCCCTTATGCCCGATTTCTAAAAAAATACTACCGTATCTTCAAAACGGCCCATCCCGACTACTCTCACCAAGATGTTTTGAAAAAGCTAAGAGCTTTGTCGAGTAAAATGCTTCCTCTCACTCCGTTTGATGCAGACGCGTTGTGATCTCTTATGCAATGCTGACAACAATGCTGTCTTTGCGATATAGGCCGAAGTCTGAACACCAACGATTTTCTTTTCTTCATACTGGGTATGCACTTAGACCTACTCAACACAAGGCAAAGGACGATACCTACCGATTACTAAAAAGAAAATCCCGATTAGAATACAGGGCACACTCAGATATTGTCCCATATTCAATAGGTGGTTAGAGGCGTAAAAGCTCTGCCTTTCTTTGATAAATTCGATCAAAAATCGAAAGGTGAAAGTGGTTACCAAGCAGAGCCCAGACATTTTCCCAGCTTGAAAAATCCACTTGGGAAACCGGTAGAAAAAAAGGCAAAAACAAGCCAAATAAAAGCATGCTTCGTAAAGTTGGGTTGGGTGACGCAGCAATGGAGGAAATCCACCAACAGGATGTAAGAAGACCACCCCTAAAAAAGAAGAGGTCACTGTGCCGAGCACCTCCTGATTGATAAAATTTCCGAGACGAATAAACACCCCCGCAAGCAAGCCGGGAATGACGAGAAAGTCGATGATTTTCAAAAAAGAAATCATGGGGTAATTCTTTTTTTTTCGAAGACAAAAAAGGGTAATCCCAATTAATAACCCAAAGAGGGCGCCGTGGCTGGCCAGCCCCCCTTCCCACACCTTGCATATCCTGAGTGGATGGAAGAGGTAGTCTGAAAGATTTTCGTAACACAAAACATGACCTAAGCGAGCACCTATAATTATGCTTACCATCGCATAAAAAGTCAGATGCTCTGCAAACTGTTTGCTTTTCTGCTTTAGGGTCAAAATGGCTGCCCCAAGCCTCTTTTCTATCCACGCTCTGTTTTTATACCGCATCAGCTCTCGCTCGGAGAGATGGCGTGTGACAAAACGGATGGGAGGTTTACAAACCTCTTTTTTTACTCGCTCTTTTTCCAACCATGCATTGAGATCTCTTAACCCAAGTTGACGCCCTTGTTTTTTTTCTATGGAGTTCCAGTCGAGAATATCAATGGAATGAAAATCACATCGAAAGCAAAGGAACCACCTAAAGCAGAGCCGCAGAAGATAAAAACCAGCCATCAATCCAATGGAAAATAAAACGCCATACCAAGCAATGGGGTGGTTAAGAAAGGGCAGATAGAATGCCACTGGATCTGGATTCCAGTGTAGATGAAAATTCATGTTTTTCTTTTGTAATTTTTCTCCATTCTATACTAGCTCCCTATTACCGGAATAGAGGAAAATCAACCCTATTTTCAAAACTATTTTTACCTTACTTTCGCAAGTGCGCGCAAATAAAGTTTTTTAATCGGGCATAGTCTTGCTCGATGTTACTCTCCGTCCAACTGGCTCCAGGCGCGGCTTTGCTTAAGATTGCGCAAAGTAAATGCCACGCGCAAATAAAGCATCGCACCATTGATGAGCGCAGCGCCAACAATTGAGTCTAGTACACCCTTGACATCGAGAGGCAGAGAGGTAAATTTCAGGAAATAGCCGAGACCAACCATAAAGAAAAGTAAAAAGTAGTAGGAGCCTGGGTATACATTTCTCAAAGAAAAGGATGGGGGCAGCGCACAAATATGTCCGATCACCCAATGAGCTGACCTGTGTAAAATAAAGCGCCCTTTGATAAGCCCCAGACCCACGCTGATGCACAAAAGGAGTGTCATTCCCCTTTCTACACTCCCCGTATAGGCGCTCGCAGGGGCGAGCAGTGGGCATTGCAAGCTCATATGAGTTAAAAGGGCTTGGGAAGCGTCGGCGAGACAATGCACCCCTCTAGAGAATAAAACAACGCCACATACTATCCAAAGAATTCCGGAAAAACCGATTGCAAAACGACGACGTAACATGAAAAAACCTTAACTAAACACAGATTATTTTCTTGATTTAACAAAAATAAATCTTATAATTATCTCCAAATCTTTTTTCTGTCAACTTGCTTGATCAGATCAAGGAAAATCGGTCTTTTGGAGTCGCCTATGAATATTTCGCTCGCATTCGTTCGTATATTCTTCTTAATCATTTCTACCTTATTTATGACAATCTATTCGTTAGCTTGCGCAGGGGGATTATTTTTGGAAGATGCTTTAATAGGGATTTTCATTGGCCTTACTTTCGGATTTCTACTCATTGGATTTGATATTCTCTTTCGTAGATTCAATCTGCGTTCTTTCAATATTACCATCATTGGACTTTTTATCGGATATTTGATGGGACAGGCACTCGTGCTTATCTTTGATGCTATTCTCAATGTGAGTTCGATTCCCCGCTTGGTGAGCTCCCAAACCCTGGAACTTCTCAAGATTGCCCTTTTCCTCTTTTCCACCTACCTAGGAGCCATCATGACACTCCGCGCTGCGGATAAAATCTACATCACAATCCCTTTTGTAAAATTTGCCCCGACAGCGCACAAAAAAAGGGATTTGCTCATCGATATGTCTGTCTTGTTAGATGCCCGCATCATTGACCTATGTTCGACCGGGATTTTAGACCAACATCTAGTGATCCCTCGATTTGTCATGAAGGAGCTACATGCTCAAATAGAGATGGGTGATGAAAGTAGCAAAAAAGCGGCCAAACGGTGTGTGGAAACGGTTAAAAAGATGGGAGACATCAACCATCTTAGCCTTCGATTTAATGAGACTGACTTTCCCGAAATTAAGGATACGACCAGTAAATTAATTCGCCTTGCGCATCTCGTCGACGCCAACATTCTCACCGCCGATATGAGTCCCGTTCAGATCGCTTCATTTGAAGATATCCAAATTATTAATCTACACGCACTTTCCAACGCTCTTAAGCCACTGATGGAGACGGGAGAGCTTATTAGACTCAAGGTGCAGCGATATGGAAAAGAACCGCGTCAAGGGGTGGGATACCTCGATGATG
Source organism: Simkania sp. (assembly GCA_027942475.1). Taxonomy (GTDB): domain Bacteria; phylum Chlamydiota; class Chlamydiia; order Chlamydiales; family Simkaniaceae; genus JANQSR01. Next base: position 7,636 of record JAQFVP010000004.1, read on the forward strand.
GAACGATGGTCGTCGTAAATGAAGGGGGAGACTTTATAGGGGAAACCATTGAAGCACAAGTCCTTTCTGTGAAACACACCTCTTCGGGTCGGATGGTTTTTTGCAATGTCTGTAAAAGGGAAATGGTAAAACACTCTGATTGGGAAGATGGGAGGAGATGACCAAAGGGCTCGGCAACGATATCATAGAAATTGCGCGGATCCGCCAAACGATCAAGCGCTATGGATCCCGTTTTTATAAAAAAATATTTACGCAAGAGGAGGTCTCCTATTGCCTCAAACATCGGGATCCAACCCTCTGCTTTGCGGGCCGTTTTGCGGCAAAAGAGGCAATTGTCAAAGCGCTTGGAACAGGGTTTGGCAAATACATCTCTTTTCATGACGTTTCTATTGAAAAGGATGGATTGCATCGCCCCTATCCGAAGTTTTCAGATGCGGTCAACAAGCAATTTGATGCACCACAGGTTTTCGTTTCGATCAGCCATTGCAAATCTCATGCAACTGCCGTTGCAATTTGGACGAGCTAAAAAATAGAAAATGGGAGTCTGTACTCCACTGTAAGCATTTTCAAATGCTTAGAAGGGATATGCTTTGCGTATAGTCGATGTGTATAGCGAATGCCCAAAGATCCCCAAATCTCGAATAAATAGGAGTAACCCACTCCGGCATCAATGCAAAGGTGTGACTTTTTAAGGCGGTTTTGATCTCTCACTTCCTGCGGATCGTACCCATGATCAAAGTATCCCTGAGCAAACACCTCAAGTTGATGTTGATGCCCGTATTTAATCTGTCCACAAAGTAAGGGGCGCAGCGAGAGCGCGCTAAGCTGAAACGTGTGAATCCCCAAACCGAGAAAAGCATACCCGCGGCAGCGCCAGTGGTAGAGCGTTGCTATCTCTTTTCCCGCAGATAGACCAAGCTCTGCGCTAAAACGGGGATAGCGAGGAATATAGGGATCAAGGACTCCATGGCTAGGCCTTACAAACGATATCTGGCCTCCCACTGTCAGACTGAGGGGATCACCCGCAACATCATTCATGATCAAACGGCGGACCTGCGCTCCGATCCACTGCATGTAAAATGATTTATGGCGCTCACAAAAATGGGTCTCGATCTGGCCATCCCAATTGGGCAAAAAACGGACCCCAAGATTACAACCAAACAATTGGTCAGAAAAGTTTTTCTTCTGAGCAAGGGTCTGGCCTTGATTGTGAGGTCGACTCGGCCAAGGGGTGAGGTCTTTGCGATAAGAATAAGAGGAGCGGAGGTTAAATTCGGCAAGGGGGGTAAACCAAGGAGCAAGCTCGAACGCAAATAAAGTGCAGGGAAACAAAAGCAAAAGCAGGTTTTTAACCATTTAACCCCTTTTCCATGAGCCATCTCTCCGCATCCAAAGCGGCCATACATCCAGATCCAGCGGCAGACACGGCTTGTCGGTATACTTTGTCTTGTACATCACCTGCTGCAAACACCCCTTCAACGCTCGTATAGGTCGTATTGGGTTTGACTAGAATGTAACCATGGGCATCTGTTTCGATTTGCCGAGCTAAGAAATTGGTATTGGGTTTATGCCCTACAGCAAAAAATACACCAGCTGCTCGACGCCTGCTTTCTTTCTGAGTGTGCACTTGTTGCAAAGTGACCGACTCGACAACATCACTTCCCTCTACTTTTTTTACCACGTGATTCCAAATAATTTCGATTTTTGGGTGGTTTATGGCGTGGCTGGCCATAATTTTTGAAGCTCGGAGCGTGTCACGTCGATGGACTATGTACACTTTACTAGCATATTTTGTGAGAAAAATCGCCTCTTCTACAGCCGTATCTCCCCCCCCAATCACATAGAGGTCTTTCCCCCGAAAAATCGGCATAGCACCATCACATACCGCACATGCGGTCACCCCTTTTTGCCAAAACTCTTGATCACGGGTGCCGGGGATATCAAGTCGCTTGGCCGTTGCGCCCGTGGCAATAATCAGACTCAGGGCCTCAATTTCAGTGCGCCTTCCTTTCACGACAAAAGGGTGAGAGTCTAACTGACACTCTTTCACATCTTCTGTTAAAATATCCGTTCCGAAACGAAGAGCTTGTCGGCGACAGGAATCCATCAAATCTGGGCCTGTGATCCCTTCGGGGAATCCTGGAAAATTTTCCACATCTGTGGTTGTCATCAGCTGTCCACCCGCTGGTCCACTGAAAAACCCTTCAAACATAAGGGGGGCTAAATGGGCACGGGACGCGTAGATAGCCGCCGTAAATCCGGCAGGACCCGACCCAATAATCACAAGTTTTCTCTTTTCCACACCCATCCTCAAAATGTTAAAAACAAGCATTTTCGTAAAAAAGGAGTATTTTACACAAGCCTAGAGTTTTTTCGGACCAGTGACTACCCATCTAATAAGAAAATGGACCAGAAATCAGAATATTTTTTTGAAAAGCCAAGCTAGAGTCTTCAAGTTGCGTTCTTTGCCTTGTCCGAACTGCCGATAAGAACATCCGTATTGCATGGATACTTCCTCGGTATCCCCTCTCTTTAATTTCCTCAAATAGCTGTTTTGGCATTATATTATTTGGCCTAACCTCCTCTAACCTCTTTTTCAGATAGTCTCTGTGAAAACCAAAGAATGCCTCTACTGGCACACCCTGTTTGTCCCGCACAGCCGTTAAAAACGCCTGCATTGTCTTAAGTGCCCCCCTATACCCTTTGGCTTTAATTTCTTCAAATAGATGCTTTGAGGGTATTTGCTTGGATGCGCTCTCTTTTAACCGTTTTTCTAAATAGTTTTTGTACAAACCTAAAGATCCCTTTTTTGGCACCCTTTGCTGGCGTTGAATCGCCGCTAAAAATAGCTTAATCGTGCCCAATGTTCCTCGATATCCCTTCGCTTTAATTTCTTCAAACAGTTGCTTGGGCAGTGCATCCACGGGGTTTTCTTTTATTCTTTGTCTTAGATAACTCTTGTGAAAATGCAAAGATGCCTCTTGTGATGTAATCGGGCGCACCGAGCCCAAAAAAAACCTCAATGTATTAAATGCCCCTTGATATCCCCTCTCTTTAATTTCCTCAAACAGTTGTTTCGTGGATACGTAGTCGGGCGCGCTATTTTCTAATCTGTTTTTTATATAGCCCTTGTGAAAATCTAAAGATGTTTCCGGTTTCTCCTCTTTCTTTGTCTGAATCGTCGATAAGAATACCCGTATTCTATCGATACCCCCTCGGTATCCCCTCTCTTTAATTTCCTCAAGTAGATGTTTTGGCAGTATACGATTCGGCTTAACCTCCTCTAGCCTCTTTTTCAAATAATCTGTGTGAAATTGCAAGGATTCCTCTGGCTGTTTGTCCCGCGCAGCCGCTAAAAATCCCTGCATTGTCTTAAATGCCCCTCTATATCCTTGGGCTGTAATTTCTTCAAACAGCTGCTTTGCAGATACCCGCTTGGGTGCGCTCTCTTTTAACCGCTTTTCTAAATAGTTTTTATAAAAACCTAAAGATCCCTTTTTCGGCACCTTTTGCTTGTGCTGCATCGCACCTAAAAATATTTTAACCGCCTTCAATGTCCCTTGATATCCCTTCGCTTTAATTTCTTCAAACAGTTGTTTGGGTGACGCATAGTCGGGCGCGCTTTTTTCTAATCTGTTTTTTAGATAATTCTTGTGAAAATGTAGAGATGCTTGCGGCAATATGTTTTTGCTTTTAGATGCACACTCATTTTGGGGTAAAGGACCCTTAGCAAGCTTAGGGCGATCTTTATCGCCCTGCTGACAAGAAGGGGTATCGTATAAAGGAATTGTAGGATGAAGAGGCGCAAAAAAAGGGGAATGCCAAAAATTTTCTCCTATCGATTCCCGATCAGAGTCAAAAAGGGAATCGGTGTGTATCGAAGGAGCGAAATTTGGCTCGATCACGGTTTGAGTGGTATTAAAGAGCTGGCACATGAAATCGGTAACTTTTTACTTGTTTATGGTAGATCTTTGCAACAATAGCCCTTCGCTTTAGTTTCTGTGAGCAGTTGGTTCAACAATACACATTCGTTAGCCCTATGTTTCAATTCTTCCCTTTTTCCCGAATGGTCGACAAAAATTTTTGCAACATACTCAGTGAACCTCGATACCCCCTATCTGTAATCTCTTCAAACAGTTGTTTGGACGATACACATTTGGGCATGCTCATTTCTAATCTGTTTTTTATGTAGTCCTTGTGAAAACCTAGCAATGCCTCCGGTTGCTTTTTTTCTCGAATGTCCGACAAAAATTTTTGCAACGTACTCGCCGATCCTCGATACCCCCTAACTATAATCTCTTCAAACAGTTGTTTTAACGATACATAGTCGGGTGCGCTCGTTTCTAATCTGTTTTTTATGTACTCCTTGTGAAAATCTAGCAGTGCCTCCGGTTGCTTTTTTCCCCGCATGCTCGCCAAAAATTTTTGCAACGTATTCAGCGCTCCTCGATATCCCCTAGCTGTAATCTCCTCAAACAGTTGTTTCGATGATACGCATTTGGGCGCGCTTTTTTCTAACCTGTTTTTTATATACTCCTTGTGAAAATCTAAAGATTCCTCCGGTTTTTCTTTTTCCCGAATGGTCGACAAAAATTTTCGCAACGTACTCGCCGATCCTCGATACCCCTCGGCTTTAATTTCTTCAAACAGCTGGTTTGACGATGCGGATCCGGGCGCGCCCTTTTCCAACCTGTTTTTTATATAGTCCTTGTGAAAATCTAGAGATGCCTGTGGTTGCCCTTCTCCTTTTGCACGAATCGTCGATAAGAACATCCGTATTGTATGGATACTTCCTCGATACCCCCTGGCTGTAATTTCTCCAAATAGCTGCTTTGGAAATATATAATTTGGCCTAGCTTCCTGTAGCCTCTTTTTCAGATAGTCTCTGTGAAACCGAAAAGATGCCTCTGGGGGCACATCTGGTTTGTCCCGTATCGCCGTCAAAAACGCCTGCATTGCCTTGAATGCCCCTCTATATCCCATGGCTGTAATTTCTTCAAATAGGTGCTTTGCGGATACCTGTGTGGATGGACTTTCCTTTAATCGCTTTTCTAGATAGTTTTTGTACCAACCTAAAGATCCCTGTTTTACTACCTTTTTCTTGCGCCGAATCGCCGCCAAAAACACCTTGATCGTGCTCAATGTTCCCTGATATCCCCTCTCTTTAATTTCTTCAAAAAGTTGTTTTGGCAATACACGCCCGTGCATTTCCTTTTCTCTTTTTTTTAGATAATTCCTGTGAAAATGCAGGGAAGCCTCTTTTGGCATACTCGGTCGCACCGACGTCAAAAACACCCTCAATGTATTAAATGCCCCTTGGTACCCCTTGGCTTTAATTTCTTCAAAAAGTTGTTTCGACGGTACATGGTCGGGCATACTCTTTTCTATTCTGTTTTTTATATAGCCCTTGTGAAAATCTAAAGATGCCTGCGGCAACATGTTCTTGCTGTTAGATGCAGACCCGTTGCGCCCTTCCGAAAAAGATTGAACGCACATTACCTCTTGGGATAAGGGATTCATAGCGAGGTCAGGGCTATCATCTTGCTGACAGGAAACAGTGTCGTATAAAGGGATGGTGGGATGAAGAGCCGAAAAAAAAGAAGAATGAAGAAACTCTTCTTCCATCGATTCGCCATCAAAGTCAAAAAGAGGTCCGATGTCTATCGACGGCAAAGGATTTGGCTGCGTCAGAGTTTGGGCGCTATTAGAGGGTTGGGACATAAAATCACTAACTTTTTATTGTCTTAAGAAGAGATATAGCAATCGATTCTAAATTTTATGGTAGATCTTTTCAACTTATTTGACTGCGCTGAAAAAATCGATGGAAAAAACTTCTTATAGTGCTCGGGCTTTCTACGAGGATGTACCAATAAATTTCCCCTTTTCCCGAATGGTCGACAAAAATCTTTGCAACGTACTCACCGATCCTCGATACCCCTTGGCTTTAATTTCTTTAAACAGTCGGTACGAGGATAGATAGGCCGGCGCGCTCTCCTGCAGTCTGTATTTTATATAGCCTGTGTAAAAACCTAGCAATGCCTCCGGCTTTTTTTTTCCCCGAACAGCCGACAAAAATCTTTGCAACGTACTCACCGATCCTCGATATCCTTTGGCTTTAATTTCTTTGAGCAGTTGCTTGGGCGGTACATAGTCGGGCATACTCTTTTCTAATCTATCTTTTATATATCCTTTGTGAAAACCTATAGATGCCTCCGGATTCTCCTTTTTCTTTTCCCGAATGGTCGACAAAAATTTCTGTAACGTCCTGAGCGATCCTCGATATCCCTTGGCTGTAATTTCTGTGAACAATTGCTTGGACGGTACATAGTCGGGCATACTTTCCTCTAATCTGTTTTTTATATAGCCTTTGTGAAAGCCTAGAGATGCTTGCGGGTCCGCCTTTTGCCGACAGTCCGATAAAAATATTCGCAACGTACTCACCGATCCTCGATATCCCCTGACTATGATCTCTTCAAGCAGTTTCTGTGTCTCGATCTTTTTGGGACCAGCTTCCTCAATGAGTCTCTTTTTCAGATAGTCTCTGTGAAACTTAAAGGATGCCTCCGGGGGCATATCTTTCTTTCTCCGTATAGTCGTCAAAAACGTTTGCATTGTCTTGAATGCCCCTCTATATCCGTTGGTTGCAATTTCTTCAAATAGCTGATTTGAGGATACCCATTTAGACCCGCTCTCCTCTATTCTCTTGCTTAGATAATTTTTGTGAAAATCTAAATATGCCTGCGGCAACATGTTTTCGCTTTTAGATGCAAACTCATTTTGGGATACGGGACCCGTATTAGCGAGCTCAGGGTTACCTCCCTGCTGACAGAAAAGGGTGTAATGCAAAGGCATTGTGGGTTGAAGAGGTGCAAAATTTGGTCGAGTCCCAGTTTGAGAGATATTAGGGGGTTGGGGCATGGAATCGGTAATTTTTCGTTGTCTTAGAGAAATACAGAAATTAGGTTTATGATAGATTTTTTCGACTTGTTTTGCAAATAATCGCAGATGGAATGCCCTGGTGAGGCGCTTTATACAGAAACAGCCCATACAACAAATACTAGAAGGGGGGAAAAGCGCTCCCAAGGAGAAATTGAAACCGAGCATCCTGGCTATCTTCTTGGCCAAGACTTCTAAGCTTATGCAAAAAGCATCAAGCTAGCTGGGAGGATGTACCAACAAATTTCCCCTTTTCCCGAATGGTCGACAAAAATTTTTGCAACGTACTCACCGAACCTCGATATCCCTTGGCTGTAATTTCTGTGAGCAGTTGTGTCGACGATACATATTCGGGCGCGCTCTTTTCTAACCTATCTTTTATATAGCCCGTATGAAAACCTAGAAATGCCTCCGGTTTTTTCTTTTCCCGAATGGTCGACAAAAATCTTTGCAACGTACTCTCCGACTCTCGATATCCCTTGGCTGTAATTTCTATGAGCAGTTGTGTCGACGATACATATTCGGGCATACTCTTTTCTAATCTATCTTTTATATAGCCCGCGTGAAACCCTAGAAATGCCTCCGGTTTCTTCTCTTTCTTCTCCCGAATGCTCGACAAAAATCTCCGCAACGTAGTCGGCGATCCCCGATATCCCCTAACTACAATCTCTTCAAACAGTTGTGTCGAAGATACACAGTCGGTTGCGCTTTTTTCTAATCTATTTTTTATATAGCCTTTGTGAAAACCTAGAGACGCCTCCGGTTTCTTCTCTTTCCTCTCCCGAATGCTCGACAAAAATTTCCGCAACGTAGTCGGCGATCCCCGATATCCCCTAACTACAATCTCTTCAAACAATTTCCTTGCCTCGATCTTTTTGGGGCCATCCTCCATGACCCTCTTTGTCAGATATTCTCTGTGAAATCGAAAGGATGCCTCCGGGGGCATATCTTTTTTCCGTATAGCCGTCAAAAATGCCTGCATTGTCTTGAATGCTCCTCTATATCCGTTGGCTTTAATTTCTTCAAATAGCCGATTTGAGGATACCCATTCAGTCCCGCTCTCCTCTAATCTTTTTTTTAGATAATCTTTGTGAAAACCTAAAGATCCCTTTTTTGGCACTCCCTGCTTGCACTGAATGGCCACTAAAAATACCTTGACCGTGTTCAATGTTCCTTGATAGCCCTTCGCTTTAATTTCTTCAAAAAGTTGTTGTGGCAATACACCCTTGGGCATTTCTTCTGCTCTTTTTTTTAGGTAACTCTTGTGAAAATGTAGAAACGCCTCTTTTGGTATGCTCGGACGTACCGAACTCAAAAATACCCTCAATGTATTAAATGCTCCTCGATACCCATTGGCTTTAATTTCTGCAAACAGTTGTTTCGAAGGTACGTAGTCGGGTGCGCTCTTTTCTAATCTACTTTTTATATAGCCCTTGTGAAAATCTAAAGATGCCCGCGGCAACATGTTTTCGCTTTTAGATGCAGACTCATTGTCTCTTTCGCAAAAAGATCGAACGCACGCCATGTCTTGGGGTAAAGGGCCCATATGAGCGAGCTCAGAGCGATCTTTATCACTTTGGTGATAAGAAAAAGTGCCGTATAAAGGGATGGTGGGATGAAAAGCATTTTCTTCTACTGATTCGCCATGAGAGCCAAAAAGCGACCCAGTGTCTAGCAAAGGCGCAAAATTTGATTGAATCGCAGTTTGAAAGATATTAGAGAGTTGGGACATGAAACCGCTAATTTTTCATTGTCTTAGAGAGATACAGAAATCAGTTCCACGAATTATAGTAGATCTTTTCGACTTGTTTTGCAAATGATGGAGGATGGAATGCAACGGGCCCTTTTTAAAAGAGGTAAGTAGACAATTAGCCCCTTTTTTGCTAAGCGAGAGATGCTCCCGATTTCCCCCCTTTCTCTTTCCGAATGTCCGACAAAAATCTTTGGAGCGTACTCAGCGATCCTCGGTACCCCCTACCTTTAATTTCTTCAAACAGCTCCTTTTTGACGATCTTTTTGGGGTAAGCCTCCTCTACTTTCTGCTTTAAATACTCTTTGTAAAAAGCTAGAGATGACTCTGGACCAAGTTTTTTCTCTTGCCGAAGGCTCGACAAAAATGTCTGCAACGTCCTCAGCGTTGCTTGATACCCCCTACCTTTAATTTCTTCAAACAGTTTCCTTGCCGCGATCTTCTTAGAAGTGGTCTCCTCCATTCGCTGTTTTAGGTAGTCTTTATGAAAACCTAGATATGCTTCTGGGGCAAACCCTTGCTCTTCCCGAAGGCTCGACAAAAATGTCTGCAACGTCCTCAGCGTTCCTTGATACCCCTTACCTTTAATTTCTTCAAACAGCTCCCTTGCCACGACCTTTTTGGGATAAGTTTCCTCTATTTTCTGCTTTAGATACCCTTTGTGAAAAGCAAGACATGACTGTGGAGCGAATCCTTTCTTTTTCTGGACGTCCGACAAGAATCTTTGTAACGTCCTCAGCGATCCTCGATACCCCCTGGCCTGAATTTCTTCAAACAGCTCCCTTTTGACGATCTTTTTGGGGTAAGTCTCCTCTACTTTCTGCTTTAAATACTCTTTGTAAAAAGCTAGAGATAGTTCTGGACCGACTCCTTCTTTTTTCCGCATTTCCGACAAGAATCTTTGCAACGCCCTCAGCGAGCCTCGATACCCCTTGGCTGTAATTTCTGCAAACAGCTCCCTTCCCACGATTTTGCGAGAAGTAGCCTCCTGCACTCTCTTTTTTAGATAGTCTTTATGAAAAGCTAGGGATGCTTCTGGAGTTACCTTGTTCTTCTCCCGAAAGCTCCACAAGAATCTTTGCAACGGCTTTTGCGATCCTCGATACCCCCTGACTATAATCTCTTCAAACAGTTCCCTTGCCTCGACCTTTTGGGGATGAGCCCTATCTATTCTCTGTTTTAGATACCCTTTGTGAAAAGCTAAGAATGCTTCTGGCCCTAACTTTTTCTTCTCCCGAAAGCCCGACAAGAACCTTTGCAACGAACTCAGCGTTCCTCGGTATCCCTTGCCTTTAATTTCTTCGAACAGCTCCCTTCCCGCGATCTTTTTGGGGTGTATCTCCCCTATTCTCTGCTTTAGATACCCCTTGTAAAAAGCTAGAGATCCCGTTGGAGGAAAGTGAATGATATTTTTTTGCACTAAAAAGTTAGAGGATACCTCACCCTTTTTGTCAACTGCCTTACAAAGAGGGGTACCATCTAGAGAGATAGTTGAATGAGGGGATCCAAAGGAAAGAGAGCGAAAACGTTTTTCTTCCGGAGCAGCGCAATCGGGGGGGGCTAAAGGGATATTAACATCTTTCACAGAATCAAAAAGTGGCTGGATCGTGATTTGATCGATCTGAGAAAGTGGAGACATCACACCGTTTACTTTCATATGCAAAAGGCAATTTCTCCATACTACAGTCTGTATCATTAGAATGCAAACTGCAGCAGAAAACAATCCTGCTGTTTTAGATGCCTATTTGGATGTAGTTTTCTCTACTTACTTTTTATTCTAGAGATTTCTCTGATGAGATCTTTTTCCCCTTAGGAATTGTCTGCAAGAATGTCTGCAACCTCCTTAACGTTCCCCGATACCCCTTGGCTGTAATCTCTTCAAAAAGTTGTTTGCCCGACGGTCGGGTGTTTTTACACCTCTTTTTTAGATAGTCTTTATGAAAACACAAAGACGCCTCTGGCAGCATTTTTTTATTTCCGGGAAGTGTCGCCATAAGTGCCCGCATTTTCCTGATGTCTCCCCGATACCCTCTTGCTGTAATTTCTTCGAGGAGTTGTTTTGATGATATAGATTCTGATTTAGCCCCAGCTAACCTCTCTTTGAGATAATTTTCCACCTCCTCTTGCCTGGTCCGAATCATCGATAAAAAGGAACGCATTAACCTGATGTTTCCTCGGTATCCTCTCGCTTTAATTTCTTCAAATAGTTGTCTTGATCGGATATGGCTCAGTAAATTCTCCTCTAACCTCTGTCTGAGATACCGTTTATGGAAATGCAAGGATGCCTCCAATGGGACCGCTTCCCCCTCTCGCGCCGCTGATAAAAATCTTTGCATTGTCGAAAATGCCCCCCGATACCCCCTCACTGTAATTTCTTCAAAAAGTTGTTTTGTTGATAAGCGGCATGGCCCAGCCTCCTTTACCCTCTTTTGTAGATATGTTTTGTAAAACCGCAAGGATTTTTCTGGTAAAACATTTTTTTCCTTTATCTTTGACAACAATCTTTGCACCGTCCTAAGCGTTCCTTGGTATCCCCTCGTTTTGATTTCCTCAAACAGCTGTTTGGTAGGAACGCAGTCGGGCAAAGCGCCCTCGAGCCTTTTTTTTATATAATTCTCGTGAAACTTTATTTTTTGAACGCGCGTGGGATCAGAGGGGTAGAAGGCGGTTTGATTGATACGAAAAATTTGGCACATATAATCATTTTCCTTTCGTTTAGAGGCTTAACTTTTATGCCCCCCTAAAAAAGTACATTTTCCCTTTTGGTTTGGATAAAAAATTGTGCATGTCTTTGTCTGGCACTCAATGTATCCTATGTGGTTATTTTTTTAATAGTCAAGCCGACTGTGTTGAAAAAACAACTTCTACTCTTTGGATGGGTTCCTTTTTGGAAGGGGCTCTCTTACTGCTAAATAGACATTCTTTAATTACACCCTTAGCTTGCGCATAAGTTTAGCTACATAGCTATCTGTAATCTCTATCGCTACAAACTCCTTTTTTTTATATTAGGAAGAGTCTCTTTTTTTAAAGGAATTTTTTGTATTTTTTCTCTTAATTTTTTCAACGCAGTCCTCCTGACCAAAGAAAATGATTGTGTTTTTAAAAAAAAAGGATAAAATCTTATCATTTAAAGTGAAAAAAATTGAAAAGCATTCAATTAAAAGATGTGACCAAGTCTTTCCATGAAAGACGCATTTTACATCGGATCAATCTCACCATTCCACCGGGAGAGTTTTTTGCTCTACTCGGCCCAAGTGGGTGCGGAAAAACAACCCTACTGCGGCTGATTGCTGGATTTGAAAAAGTTGACTGTGGAGCCATTTATATCGGTGATCAAGAAATTACCCAGCTTCCAGTCAATCAGCGGCGCGTCAATTTCGTGTTTCAAAATTACGCACTTTTCCCCCATCTCAACGTGTTTGAAAATGTCGCATACAGCTTGCGCATTCAAGGTCTTGATCGCAAAGAAATAGAGGAAAGAGTAACAAAAATTCTCCAGGTAGTTCATCTAGAAAAACACGCTTTGAAGTATCAAAGCCAACTGTCTGGAGGGCAACAACAAAGAGTTGCCCTAGCGCGCGCGATCATCAATCAACCAGCTGTTTTACTACTCGATGAACCGCTTGCTGCACTCGATTTCAAACTGAGAGAAAAAATGCTCGTTGAATTGATCGATCTACAAGATGAACTAAAAACGACGTTTGTCTATGTCACCCATGACCAATTTGAAGCGCTTACCGTCGCCGACCATATGGCCATCATGAATCATCAAGGAGAGATTGAGCAGATTGCCACACCAAAGGAGATCTATGAATTTCCGGTTTCAAGTTTTGTTGCCAAGTTTGTGGGGACGACCAATCTGTTTGAGGGGACTTTACACCAATTAGGGCAAAGCCCGACTATCAAAATTCCGGATCTTGGCCGTTTTCCTCTGCATATTCCCCAAAGAAAAGGGTGGATGCAAGAAGGATGCAAAGCGTCGATGAGCGTACGTCCTGAAAAAATTTTTATCACAAAAACAAAGGGGTCATACCCCGCTTCTAATACGCTCAAGGGAATTGTCTCACAAATCGTCTATTATGGGCGTTCTACCGAATACAACGTAGTTGTCAACAATACATGCAACGTGCGGGTCTTTAAACAAAATGAAGAGCACATCTTTAAGGAGAATATCGATTATGACGATGAGGTGGACCTTTATTGGCAAAAAGAAAACAGCCTGCTGCTAGAGAAATAAATAAAGATGCACACCCTCTTGCATAACATTAAAAAAAATGGGAGAAAACACCGTTTCTTTGCCATCGGATCTTTAGCTCTGGTGTGGCAACTCCTCTTTTTCTATCTTCCACTTATCTTAACAATTTCAAGTAGCTGCTACCAGCTTTCAGGGGGCGACAGCTTTCAGGGATGGACAACTCAACACTTTCGAATGCTTTTTTCTAAAATGCATTTGAGCATCATTGCGCACTCCTTTGCGTTGGCCACAACCACCGCGGTTCTTTGCCTTTTGGTCGCTTTCCCCCTGGCGCACTTCATCGCCTTCCACAGCGGACGGTATCAAACCCTTTTGCTCTTTTTTTTAATTGTCCCTTTTTGGACCAATTTTTTGCTCCATGTCTACGCTTGGTTTTTTGTCTTAGAACGGGGCGGAGTTTTAAACAACCTCCTCCTTATATTAGGGCTTATTCAGACCCCCATCCATTTTTTAAATTCCCCTTTTTCTGTGCTTCTGATGATGGTCTACTGCTTTTTACCCTTTATGGTCCTGCCCATCTTTTCCTCTTTGGAAAAGTTTGATAAAGGGCTGCTCGAAGCATCAAGCGATCTAGGGGCTTCTTCTTGGCAAACATTTATTAAAATTGTATTACCTTTGACATTGCCCGGCCTTCGCACCGGTTTCTTTTTGGTATTCATTCCCGCTTTTGGTGAGTTCATTGTTCCGGAGCTAATGGGGGGTGACAAACACTACTTCGTGGGCAACGTCGTGTCACAGTATATTTTACGCAGCGAAACAAAAGAGCTCGGCGCTGCTTTGATGACGATGAGTTGTCTGCTTTTAGCCGGAGCAACATGTATCATATATTTCATTTTCAAACAGATATCAAAATATTTGACGAGGGGAAAACAGTGAAAAAACAAATTGGAACCTCAATTGGTGGCCTACTTTTCGTCGCATTATCTTATATTTTTTTGTATCTACCCATCTTGACTCTGATCCTTTTTTCATTCAATGCTAAAAGGTTTCCAGCTCCTTGGGATCACTGCACGCTCAAGTGGTATCAAAACCTTTTTCACACGCAAGAGATTTGGCTCTCTTTAGGAACTTCTCTTTGCGTTGCCTTACTTTCCACTTCGTTGAGCCTTGGTATGGGGGTGCTCTTGCTTTTTTTCAAAGCGATTGGGGGCAACATTCGGAAGGCAATCCCTTTTTTCTACGGCAACTTGATTATCCCTGAGACCATGCTTGCGCTCAGTCTCGTAAGCTATTTTTCACTGTGTAAAATTGAGCTGGGTATGACCACACTCGTCGCTGCTCATACCGTACTCGGCCTCGGATTTGTCATTCCTATTCTCTATACCCGTTACCTCCATTTGGACCAAAAATTGAGCGAAGTATCCCAAGTGTTAGGAGCGACGCAAAGCCAAACTTTTTTCAAAGTCACTCTACCTTTGCTGCGACCTACACTCATAGCAATTGGTCTTTTGACTTTTGTATTATCGTTTGATGATTTTATTATCTCCTACTTCTGTGCGGGCACTTCGGTCACGACATTTTCTGTCTATTTACTCTCAACATTCCGTTTGGGAATAGACCCCACTATTAACGCACTTGCCACTTTTTTAATTTTGTTTAGCAGCCTGCTCGTTATACTCTTTTTTGCTATCCGTTCAGTTGGAGGTATTAGGTTTAAGGAGCTTGGGTTGGGATTAGATGTCGACAAATAAAAGTAAGAAAAACAAAACCCCCGCTATTTGGAGGAAACTGTGATGAAAATCACCACTTTGACATTCCGAGCGCTCATTCTTTTCCTTTGGTCTGGATTGATTTTTACAATTTTTTGGTTGATAACAGCCAATGCCTCATCCCATTCAAAAGCAAATACTTTGCATGTCTATGGATGGCCCGGCATTTTTACTGCCGAGATTTTGGAAAAATTTAAGCGGGAAACCCAATTTAATATCGAGCTGCACACCTACTCGAGCAACGAAGAAATGCTTTGTAAAATAAAAGGAATAAAAAGTGGCGACTGCGATCTGATTATCCCCTCCGATTACGCAGTCAGATTGCTTATTCAAGAGGGACTAATTAGGCCCATCGACCACAGCCGGCTCGATTTCTTTGATTTGATTAACCCCATCTTAAAAGGGCATGAGTATGACCCTAACAATCGGTTTGCCATCCCGTACCAATGGGAGATTTTCGGTTTTGGTATCGACCGGGACTATTTTGAAAAAAAGCAATCTCGCCCCTCGTGGGAGATGTTTTTTTCAAACCCCACCGATCCAAGCCTCAAAATAGGGATGCTAAACGATCCCATCGAGGCTATTACGTTAGCCGCTCATTACCTATTTGGTAAGGTGCGCCCTCTCGATAAGTGGCAAATACAAGAGGTTAGAAATTTGCTCTATGAGCAGAAAAAATGGGTCGAAGCCTATTGTGGCATGCAGTCCTATTATTTGCTCTCCACTAAAAATTGCCAATTAGCAGTCTGTACGAGTTCCTATATCTTTGGAAGCGCTGCTCAACACCCCCATGTACAGTTTGTACTTCCCGAGCATGAGCAATTTATCTCTATTGAAAACATGTGCATTGCGAAAGATTCGAAAAAAGATAAGGCAATCTATGCATTCTTGAATTTTATTTATCGACCGGAAAATCAGGCACCTATCATCAACAATTTCTTTGCATTTCCGGCAACTACCGACATCACTTCTTATTTAAATATACAAATACCTGAATACGGCGAGATTCTCAAAAATAGCCATCTCCTCAAAGGACGGATCAACTTTATACATCCCATAATTTCTGAGAGGGAAACGCAAAACCTTTGGATCGATATAAAATCAAAGCTTTAAGGGGCGAAATCAATGTCCACTAAGAGGGGGTCAACATCTCGATCTGTTTTTCAAATTCGATACTTCGAAACGTTTTAGAACCTGGACGCATCCGAATGACAGCTTTCACAAACTTTCTGAGCTTAGAGAGGTCCGCTTTGAGCCCCTTTTTGAGTTGTTTGATTTTTAAAGAGAGCTCGCGGGATTTTTCTAGGTTACTCCCTTTTTTCCCAAAAGTGTGATGCTCGCGACTCAAGCGGCGAATTTCTGCAATTTTATTGCATAATATCTCTGTAAATGTGTCTACCTTGGCGAAGAGAGGCTGCGCGTTTCCACGCCAAAAGCGTCTAATTTCTTTTTTACTCTCAATCACTATGCGCTCTTTGATTTGAAAAGAATTTACCCTTCTAAGCCCTGAAGCGAGCCTACATCGACTCAAGATCCAAATAATCCACTTGGTGGGATCAAAATGGTACCACTTCACACCATTGCGGTAATCGTTTGCGTACGTGTGGTGGTAGTTGTGGTATCCCTCGCCAAAAGTCAAAAGGGAAATGCAGTAGTTATCGACAGCAGAGTGTTCTTGGCTAAAAGATTGAGCTCCCCAAAAGTGAGCTAGGGAATTGATACACCAAGTTAAGTGGTGCAAAGCAAAGAGACGCACCCCCCAGGCAAGTACAAAAGCGCCGAGATAGTCGCTCAGTAAAAATCCGACTAGCAAGGTGACGAGCACGTTGGTAATGACCAAGAGAGGAAGGTAGAATCGATGTTGAAACGCAACCAGCTTGTTGCGCCAAAGATCTGCCACCTTTTTTTTGTCCATAGGGGGTAACTTTTTAAAAAGCCAAAAGAGATGTGCATACATGAACCCTTTTTTAATGCAGTACGGGTCCCGATCGGTGTCGACATAAGCGTGATGATTGCGATGGTCATGCGCCCACTGCAGGGCGCTTCCCTGCGTTGCCATTGTTGCAAAAAACAAAATGAGAGCCTCGATGGCTTTGTTTACCTTGTACGTGGGGTGAGCATAGAGCCTATGATAGCCAAGAGTAATTCCAAGACCTGTAAGATAGACTAAAATAGCCGAATAGAGGCAAAGACCCAAGCTCGGTTTTTGGTAAATAAAGTAAAAGGGAAGACCAATAAGCAGGGCTAAATGATACCCCGAAATGAACAGGGCATTGGCCCACTCTATTTTCCATTTTTTCAAAATACTATTTACTCTTGCTTTAAGATAAGGATAATCACTGCCAAGAAGCTTCAATTAGACCAAAATTTGAGCTTTTTTAGGGCTTAAGATGGGGTGTTATCCCCCTTTTTCAATTCAATGTAGTGCACCACATCACCGACTGTCTTGAGCTTTTCTGCTTCTTCTTCTGAAATTTCAAACCCAAACTTCTCTTCAAAAGTCATGATCAGCTCGGTCAAATCGAGAGAGTCGGCGTTCAAATCTTCCACAAAAGATTTCTCGAGAGTGACATCTTGCGCATCAACCCCCAACTGTTCAACGACAACATCTATGACTTCTTCTTTTAATGACATACACCCGAATTCCTTTTTTCAAATTGCAATTGAAAGGTAAGGACTCTTTATTTCCAACAAAAACACCTCCCAACTCATATCGCTCCATTCTAAGGAAGGAATAAATATTATACAAGGACAGAGCTCGCTTTCTTTTTTTCAACCTATGTTTAAACGCTTAAGTTGCCTAGAAACACTTGCTTTACGCAATCATTCCGCCATCTATTGTGAGCACGTGCCCTGTAATGTAGTTAGACATATCACTTGCTAGAAAAAGAGCGGCGTCTCCAATTTCGACGGGGCTTCCAAAACGGCCCATCGGAATCCGGGACAAAACCGCCTCTTTTTGCTCATCCGTGAGCCTATCTGTCATGGGCGTGGTAAAAAAACCGGGAGCGATACAATTGACGCAAATGTTGCGCGGCCCCAGCTCTTTTGCAAGAGACCTGGTAAGTCCAACCATACCGAGCTTAGAAGCTGCGTAACTTACCTGACCCGGACTACCCCTAAGGCCAACAACCGAGGCCACATTAATGATTTTTCCCTTGCGCATCTTGATCATTGGCTGGACAAAAGCGTGGCAGAGATTATAAACCGATTTGAGGTTGGTGTTAATTACATAATCCCAATCCTCTTCGACCATACGGATGAAAAGCTTATCACGAATCACACCGGCGCAGTTGACCAAGATATCTACTTGTTTCCATGAATCGAGTAGACTCTTGGCAGCGCGGCTCACCTGCTCTTTCTTAGATACGTCAACAATCTCAAAACGAACTGTTTGGTCTGAGCAATTCCTGCGGCTGCGCATCATCTTCGCAGTCTCTTCGGCTCTCTGAAGGTGGGTGCCAAAAATAGCGACATGAGCACCTTGCTCGACAAAAGAGAGGGCAATTTGTTGGCCCAGACCAGATGTACCCCCCGTGATCAGGGCTTTTTTATCTTTTAATAACTTCATCTCATCACTTGTTATATGCGATTAAGAACTACTCGATATGGCTTTTGCAAGCGCTTCGAGATCTTCTACTTTTTCTACGCTGAGCGTAGGGCATTTTACACCTATTTTTCGATTCATATGGCCTAAAGATCTTCCACAACCAATCTCGACAAAAAGCTCTATTTGCTCCTCAGAAATTCGTCGAATGCTTTTTTCCCAGAGGACGGGAGAAACAATTTGATCAATTAAAGATTGTCTGAGGAGGGGGGTATCGTCAACATAATCCCCAGATACGTTTAAAACGACGCCAATATCACTGCTTTGAATGGGCACTAAAACAATCTCTTTTGCGAGATCTTTTCGGGCTTCCTCCATGAGACCACTATGAAATGCTCCAGAAACTTCTAGGGGTAGAACCCGTGCGACGCCCTCCCTTTTTAATTCTTTTTTAGCCAGCTCAATCCCTTTGTGTGTTCCGGAAATGACAATTTGACCCGGACAATTCAGGTTAGATACCCACAAAGGGTGTTTTTTGCAAACAATTTCTACTATTTTTTCCACCAAATCAATCGAAGCATTGAGACAAACGGCCATGGTTCCCGGAAATCGGGCACTGGCTCGATGCATACACATTCCGCGCATCTCTACAAGACGCACGCCATCTTTAAACAAAAGACGCTTTGCACCCGTTAGGGCGGAATATTCACCCAAACTGAGCCCTGCACACACAGAGGGCTGCAAACCGAAAAACTGCTCTTGAATCACCTTAAGAGCCGCCATGCTCACCACGTAAATTGCAATTTGGCTATTTTTTGTCAGCGTCAGATCCGCCATGGGACCTTCAAAAATCAATCGGGAAAGGGGGCGTTTTAATTCATCTTCGGCTTCTTGAAAAACTTGTCGCGCTGTGGGGAAGCGCTCGTAAAATTGTCTGCCCATCCCAACATACTGCGCTCCTTGGCCCGGAAATAGAAAAGCTAATTTTTTACCCATACTAACACTCCATATCACAAGTAATGACTGCCGCCCCCCAAGTCAGTCCAGCCCCAAAAGCAAAGAGCACGATGTGCTCACCCACTTTGATCTCTTCTTGTCCGACGAGCTCATCGAGGGCAATTCCCACAGAAGACGCAGAGGTATTTCCATATTTTTCGATCGTTAAAAAAACCCGATTTCTGGGCACTGCAAATCTTTTAGCTAACGCTTCAATAATGCGAATATTGGCTTGATGGGGAACGAGCCAACTGATCTGTTGCTTTTCAAGTCCGACCCTTTCAAGACAGACTTTTAAAGCATTTTCCATACGGCGCACGGCATGTTTAAATACCTCTTTACCCTCCATTTGAAGATAGTGGAGCCCTTGCTTTACAGTTTCCCTAGTAGGGGGGCGCTTCGATCCTCCAGCGGGCAAAATAAGCAGATCTGATTGCTTTCCATCAGCACCCAAAGTTACATGTTCCAATGTAAAACCGCGCTTTGCATTTTGCACAACACAAGCGCAAGCACCATCTCCAAAAAGAATACAAGTGGCCCTATCCGTATAATCGACGATAGAAGAGAGCTTCTCTGCAGCCACGACCAAAATGTTTTGATAAATACCCGCTTCAATATAAGCCTTTGCGATAGAAAGCGCATACAAGAAGCCGGTGCAAGCAGCCTGCACATCAAATGCAGCGGCTCGGGTGGCCCCCAAGCGGCTTTGGATAAGACAAGCCGTACTGGGAAACACGTGGTCGGGGGTCAAAGTAGCACACAAGATCAAATCTAGTTGTTTCGGGTCCATCTCAGACTTTTCTAGCGCCTTCAAAGCTGCTTCATATCCCATATCAGATGTAAATTCTTCCTTGCCTGCAATGCGACGCTCTTTCATTCCCGTGCGCGCTGTGATCCACTCGTCTGATGTGTCTACCATCTTCTCAAGATCTAGATTTGAAAGGACCTTCTTTGGCAAATAAGAGCCGAGTCCGACAATTTTAGCTTTGCAAACCACCAATGCTTGCTTCTCCTTTTAAAGTTGAAGTGCGGATGTAACAAATTATTGTATTAATTGTAGCTAGAAAATGATTAAAAATGAAGATTTTTCCCTTCCCCCTTTCCCAAGTTCAAATGCAATCCTTATCAGAGCACGCCCCGCAAAACTGTAAGTAAAAATTTATATTGAAAAGGGAATGTTCCCCGCCTCGGGCCGTCCCCTCTGCCTGCTTTGGATACAAAGGAGAAAAAAGATAGATCAAAACCATTTGCTTTGGCTAAAATCAACTATTATGCCCGACTATCCAAAGCAGTTGCTCTTTTTGATCAATCAGCTCCAGACATTGCCCGGCATTGGAAAAAAGACGGCTGAACGCTTTGCTTTTCGTCTGCTCGAGTGGGACCAAAGCGCCCTCAACGCTTTTGCCAATACGTTGAGCACTTTGCAAACAGAGGTTCCCCTCTGCTCGAAGTGCGGATGCTTAAAAGAACGCACCTCTTGCCCCTTTTGTGAAAATAGCAGACGAGACCCCGCTCTTCTGTGCATCATCGCCTCTCCTAGAGATGCGTACGCCATCGAAGAAACAGGGAGTTTTTTCGGTCTCTATCACGTGCTTGGCACGTTACTTTCCCCTTTGGATGGACAAACTCCCAACAAGCTAAACATATCCCAACTTATAGAAAGGATCCAATCTCTTAATGTGCCCGAGGTCATCTTAGCTCTAGACTCCACGATGGAAGGGGATGCAACAGCTCTTTTTTTAAGAGAAAAGCTCCAATGCGTTCCAGTCAAAATATCTAGGCTCGCTCTTGGACTTCCCATTGGAAGTTCCCTTGATTTCATCGATGGGGGAACCCTTGCTCAAGCTCTGTCGGGAAGACAAATCTTGCATTAATTTTAGCTATTTCTCTAGAATCATAGTCTTGCATATTTGTGTGCATGCAATCTTAGAATCTGGTAAAAGCTCTCTCCTTTTTTTAAAGGAAGACATGAACAAGCCGTGAGCCGAATTAGCATAAAGTGTTTTCTCTCTTTGCTGTTTTCCATTGGATTATTTTCCCAATTGTTCGCCTACGTCCAATCGAGCGAGACGTACGAAAATAAAAAGGTAGGGGAGATTACCATCTCCATGGAAAACCTACAAAGAGGGGATTCGTTCGACCAGAAACGGGTTTTGTCCGAGCTTGAAACCAAGGTCGGCGCCCCCTTTTCTCACACACTTTTTGATCGAGATTTGAAAAGCCTATATGAAAAGTACGCCATTGTGGAACCAAATCTCGAGTTAATCAACAACAAGGTGAGTATTTCTTTAAAAGTGTGGCAAAAGCCAACCATCCGTTCGATTACATGGAAGGGAAATAAGAAGATACGCACGAGCAAACTGCAGAGCGAGCTCGACATCAAACCGCACACGCTCTTCAATGCGGAGCAGTTCAATCGATCTCTTAATAAAGTAAAAGAATACTACATCAAAAGGGGCTACTTTGAGTCACGTATTGGCTACGAACTCACCCCTCATGAACATGGAAACAAGTTAGACATTGAAATCCATGTCTACGAAGGGCATTCGGGTCATATTAGTAAAATCCAATTTCACGGTTTTTCAAAAAAGGAACAAAGCGCCATCTTTACTTTTATTGCAACAAAGAAGCACAACTTTTTCACGAGCTGGTTCACAGGGCAAGGCAACTACCACGAAGAGGCGATAGAGCAAGATACACTCGTGATCGTCAATTATTTGCAAAATGAAGGCTACGCCGATGCAAGGGTAAATATCCAGACAAAAGAGGACGTTGAAGGTCGTTTAGAAGTTCATATTTACGCAGTAAAAGGGGAAAAATACACCTTCGGAGAGTTTCACTTGGAGGGCAACACTCTCTTTGACAAAAAGCAGATTGAGCAGGTCATGACAGTGCGAGATGGAGATTCCTTTTCTCCAGAGCAGCTGCGGACCACTGTGCAAAATATCAAATCTTTGTATGGAAAAAAGGGGTATATTGAAGCGAGCGTAAATTACACGCTGCACCTCCGTGAAAGTGCTGCGGTTTATGATGTAGATCTCAAGATACAAGAAGGTCAGCAGTTTCGCATTGGGCTCATCCACATCGTGGGAAATTCTTCGACCCATAAAAATGTGATTTTGCGCCGATCACTGCTCGTTCCCGGGGCGGTTTTTGATGCGCGCCTCTTGAAGGCGACGCAAACGCGTCTCGAGTCTTTGGGCTATTTTAAGTCGGTAAATGTATACGCCGTAAAAACGGCGGAAGACGAAAAATTGGGTGAAGAGTACCGAGATGTCGTGATCGAGGTGCAGGAAACGAGAAGTGGCAGTTTTTCGCTATTCGGAACGATCAGCTCAAGCGATGATATCTCTGGTGGTGTGAGTTTTTTAGAAAACAATTTTAATTGGAGGGGATTAAGTAAGTTTTGGAAAGAGGGGCTTTCGTCGCTGCGTGGCAATGGAGAGTACCTCGATCTCCGTGCCCAAGTGGGTAAAAAACAACAAAATTATTCACTGACTTGGGTAGACCCTTATCTCAAGGATACTCTTTGGAAATTTGGATTTGATGTAAATTACTCGGTTAACCGCTTACAATCTGAAGATTACAGGGTCAACTCTGTCGGCGGCTCCCTCTTTGCTAATTATGCACTGACAAATTTCTGGACCTTTGGTTTGAAATGGCGTGTGCGCAATGCGATTACTCATGTCGATAAGAAAATTTACAGCGTAGAAGCTCAGCAAGAAAGGGATAATAGCGGCCTTTTAAGTGGAATCAGTAGCTCGCTAAACTATGACACAACAGACAACCCTTTCAAACCGCATAAGGGTGTGCGTATCTACTTAGAATTAGAGCTTGGGGGGGTGATCAGACATAGCGAAAACCCCAGGAAATTTCCCTTTGGAAAAATCAGTTTCCTTAACACCTATTACTTCCCAATTTGGAGGAAAGGGACACTTAAACTGCGTGGAGATCTAAAGTTTCTCTACCCATTTGGCCGGGGCACCCCCGAAACAATCACGATTAACGAGCGGTTTTTCCTAGGTGGGGATACATCGGTCAGAGGATACAAACCATTTTCTATTGGCCCTAAGTTTCCAAATGCACAAAATACAGGGGAATCTAGCTCTCCATCTGGGGGTGTTTCCTCCTTTCTTATCTCAGTGGAATACTTACAAAATGTTTTCAAAATGCTTGACTGCTTTGCTTTTCTCGATGCGGGCGCGATTTCAAAAAAACGGTTTGACGTATCCCATATTCGGGCGAGTTACGGCTTTGGAGCTCGCATCGAATTGGGCACTCAAGCACCTTTTACCCTTGGTATGGGATTCCCAATCAATCCGAAAACTCCAGAGGATGTGAAAAACTTCTTTTTTTCAATAGGTGCACAATTCTAAGCAATCGGTTACAATGGGAAAATCTAGAGAAAAATCAAAATTTTCGGGAGTTGATTATGAAAAAACAGATCTATTTTTTAGCGGTCTTGGCTTCTACATTGTTTTGCTTGCCTTCATTGCACGCGGAAACCCCATCGGCTGGTTTTGTTAATTTTGACACTTGTATTTTAGAGTCGAAACACGGTCAACACAGAACCTCCGCTTTCCATGATGCTGAAAACAAAGCAAAAGCGGTCATTGCAGATTTGGAAAAGCAAATCCAAACACTTTCAGATAAATTGGAAGATTCTGAGTACCTCGATGGTCTGTCTCCAGAGGCTGAAGAAGAACTGCGTTCTCAACTTCGGATGCAAAGTGAAAATCTCATGCGCTCTCAACAGCAATATTACCAAGGTATGAATCAAGCGAGAATGCAGCTCATTGACTCTTTGAGATCGTGTGTCCAACAAGCTTGCGAATCAGTTGCAAAAAAGCATAAGCTTTCTATGATCATTCAAAAAGATTCTTGCTTTTATTACGAACCCACTCAAGATATTACAGCTGAAGTAGTCTCTGAAATGGACAAAAACTTTGAAAAAGAGAATGAGGGTCAGCAAGCTGCTACTTCCGATCAACAGCCTGCCAATTAATTTGAAGAGGCTAAGGGTCGATGTCTAAGTCGATCTCACTTGAAAAACTCGCTGAGCTCACGAGAAGTCAGCTTATCGGTAACCCTCGGCATGAGATTGAGAGTGTCGATGATATTCAGTCTGCTCGTGCTCAGGATGCCTCTTTTCTTTCCAACGTCCGCTATAAAGAGTTTATCAAAACCTCACAAGCTGGTGTCATTTGTATTGACGAGAAAGTCACTCCCATACCGGGAAAAAATTTTCTCGTCAGTTCTGACCCCTCCCTTACATTTCAAAAAATCGCTGAAATTCTCCTTCTCAATCAAGTAGATGGGACCGGATTTACAGGGATCCATAGCACGGCTGTAATCCACGAGACTGTAAAAATCGGGCAAGGTGTTCAGATTGGTCCCCATGTTGTGATTGATCGAGGATCGATTATTGGAAATGGCACAGCGATTTCTAGCAACACATCGATCGGACCCTACGTTGCGATCGGCGAGCATTGCACGCTGCATGCGGGTGTAATTATTCGCGAACATTGCCGTCTTCATAACCATGTGATTCTTCAGCCTGGTGTGGTAGTCGGTTCCTGCGGCTATGGATATAGGACAGATCCGAAAACGGGTCGCCATGAAAAAATAAAGCAAATGGGGATTGTTATTATTGAAGATCATGTCGAAATTGGAGCCAATACAACAATTGATCGGGCTAGATTTAAAGATACCCTGATTGGGAAAGGGACAAAAATTGATAACCTCGTTCAAATTGCCCATAATGTGCAACTCGGTGAAAATAACCTCATCATATCCCAGTCTGGAATCGCCGGATCAGCCAAGCTTGGAAGTAACGTGTTTTTGGGAGGGCAGTCGGGAGTGGTGG
This sequence comes from Simkania sp., assembly GCA_027942475.1. Classification (GTDB taxonomy): domain Bacteria; phylum Chlamydiota; class Chlamydiia; order Chlamydiales; family Simkaniaceae; genus JANQSR01. Next base: position 32,695 of record JAQFVP010000004.1, read on the forward strand.
GGCACGTTTTCATCACTGATAATGTTAAAATAGCCTCGCGGGGTGGAGTAAGCAAGTCTATTACTCAGTCGGGAATATATGGGGGCGCCCCTGTATCTCCCATCGGCAAATACAACAAAAGGCAGGTCCATTTGAAAAACATTTCCACTTTGATCAAAAAAATTGATTCTTTGGAGAAACAAATGCAAACTTTGACAAGCAAAATTGATAAGCAAAATATTGATTATTAATACCTTTGCATTTTTTATCCCATTCTTACGGCGCAAAAGCAAATACCAATAAAAAACCCCTTTTCAAATGATCTAAGAGTTGCTAAGATTCACGTTGTGAATATTTTCTCTATTGCTCTTTCCCTTTTTTTGTTGATGGATCCGATTGGAAACATCCCCTTTTATATCACGGTTCTCAAGGGTATTGACCACAAGAGGCAAGTTAGGATCATTGCCCGGGAACTTGTGGTCGCTCTTTTTGTGATCATCCTTTTTAGCTTTCTCGGTAATCATATCTTACGTCTTCTACGAATCTCAGAGCAAACGACTATGATATCGGGTGGAATCATTCTGTTCATTATGGCAATTCGGATGATTTTCCCTCCGGACAAAGAAAATAAAAACATTTTGCCTGAATATAGGGAGCCCTTCATTGTCCCCCTTGCCATCCCTTTGGTTGCTGGCCCCGCCGTTTTAGCGGGAGTGATGATCTATGCAACTAGCCAAAATCAATGGATTATGGTCGGTGCAATTATTACAGCCTGGGTCTTTACTTTCCTCATTCTCATCACTGCGCCTGCTATCGAAAAGATACTCGGTGTGCGAGGGGTCATTGCCTGCGAAAGGCTGATGGGTTTGATTTTGACTCTTTTAGCAGTGCAAATGTTTATCGAGGGCGTGACCCATCTTTCCACTTTACCCCAGCTGCAGAGTCACTTTTTCTCCGCTTTATGAATTTAAAAATGACCCTTGCCTACGACGGGACTACTTATTTTGGTTGGCAAGACGCCGATGATTTGCCCTCAATTGAAGGGTCTTTGCGAAGAGTTTTGGAACAAATTCTTCAACAAAAAATTTTTTTGCAAGCTGCTAGCCGTACAGATGCGGGCGTCCATGCCGAGGGGCAAGTTGTTCGTTTTTTCCTCGAGAAAAAACGGGATCTCAAAAAGCTGCACAAAAGCTTGAACCAACTCCTCCCAGCAAATATTCGGGTCGTTGATCTCCAGGTCGCTCTGGATGATTTTCATCCTACATTAGATGCAAAAAGCAAAGAGTATCACTACTTTGTATCTCATACAAAGATTCAATCCCCTTTTCAGCGCCTTTTTTCATGGCACTACCCTTTGCCGCTCGATCTGAAAAAAATGCGCGCCGCCATTTCTTTTTTTGTAGGCAAGCATGACTTTCGAGCGTTTACCAATGCCGGACACCAAAAACCAAAGAATACTGTATGTATTCTTGACCGTTTTGACATGATCTTGAGCGAAAGGACGTCAGGGCCTTTGAAATTTGAACTTGTGGGCAACAGATTTTTATACAAAATGGTGCGTAATTTAGTGGGGGCACTGATTGGCATTGGAGATGGAACCCTCTCCCTCGACGCTCTGCAGAGGCTTATCAAGGGAAAAATAGAGGAAAAAAAACGCAACTTTTCTGGGGTCACAGCGCCCGCACACGGATTAATATTAAAAAGAGTATTCTACTAGCTTTCACATAGCAGAAGTGCTTAAAGAGTTATTTACTCTGTTTGCGCTTTCTTACACCGTCAAAAAAAATGTATGAGTCCCAAAATAGTTGCAAAAATGTGAGGCCCAATGATAGATTTTGTGGTTGTGCTCCTCTCTATCTACTGAAAAAAAATCTGTATCAAGCCCAAGATGAGCGCAACTAGCGATCATCTTTTACATACATGGGATAAAAAATGATAGGGAGAAATGATCCCTGCTGGTGCGGAAGCAAAAGGAAGTGGAAAGTATGCCATGCCCCCGTTCGAGCGGATGAAACTTTTGAAGTTCTTCGAAAGAAATACAGCACAAATCATCAGATTATATTAAAAACCCCCAAGCAAATCGAAGGAATTCGTCGTTCTTGTCACTTAGCGTCAGATATACTCGAGAAAACCTGTGCGATTGCAAAATCCGGAGTAACCACAAATGAGCTCAACACTTTTGCTGTTGAGCAGCACGCAGTAGTAGGGGCGATTCCCGCCCCACTTGGATATGGTCATCCCCCTTACCCGAAAGCAATTTGCACCTCATTAAATGAAGTCATCTGTCACGGCATCCCCGATGATCGCCCTCTTACAGAGGGGGATATTCTAAATATCGACATTACTTGTATCCTCAATGGATTTTACGGTGATACGAGTGCTATGGTATGTATTGGCGAAATTTCTGAAGATAAAAGGCGTGTGGTTGATGTGTCTTACGCATGTTTGATGCGCTCTATTGAGATCTTAAAACCGGGTGTCCCCATTTCTGAAATTGGGCGGGTCATTGAAAAATATGCTTTAGAAAATAAGTGCTCTGTCGTTCATCAATTCGTAGGGCACGGAGTTGGCTTAGATTTTCATGAATCACCACAAATTCCACATCATCGTAACAATATAGATATTCAAATGACTCCGGGCATGACTTTTACAATCGAACCCATGATTAATGCCGGTAGTGATCAAGCGGTGATCGATTCTCGAGACCAGTGGACCGCTCGGACCATAGACGGAAAGCCAAGTGCTCAGTGGGAACACACAGTTTTAATCACAGACGAGGGATGTGAAATACTCACTTTGCCGAGTTAATACTAAGATATAAAGCAGGGCCATTTTTTAAGAGACCTGCAGCCCCTCTTCCTGCATCCTCTTTTTACAAACAAAAATTTCCCGTTCGATAGAAATCAGATTAGATTTGGTATCTTTAAGTTGGCTGAGCAACCGGCTGCCCGATACCTGCATGGCCTCTTTTTCATTTTTTGTTGCTTTCCTGAGCCTTAGAAGGAGTGCTTGATAGTTTTTTTGTATGTTTACATACACCCCTTTGGCCATCTCTTGGTCCCGTTTTAGCTTTTGCAGCCTCTTCTCATGTGGGAAAAGATCGGTTTTTTCTTGCGTTGCGCTTGCTAGTGGAGATGAAGGGATAATGTGACTCGGCCTCCGAACAAGGCTGAGTATGTGGGAACTCGATTTTTTTCCGCCTGTTCCAGCGGCATCGAATAAAAGTTGGATCTGCGCGCGCTCCATACGGACATAATTGAGTTTTTTAAGGCGGCTATCTGCCTGCCGCGCGAGATCATCCCGCTCTTTTTTCACGCTTTTGAGCTCTGCAAGAGATTGATCTGTTTGCAATTCAAGCCGTTTAGATCGGCGGTGTTGCTTAAGCGACTCTTGGACCAGGTTTTGGTTTTGCCGGTGCGTTTTTTCTGATTCTAATTGGCTGGCGTCGACGAGTTGTAGCAGCGCTTTTATCTCATTTTTTCCCTCTTGCAGTTGATTTTGAAGTGTCTTTATCTCTGACTTTAACGCCCCCTTTTCTCGAGCCTTTTTTTCATTGAGATGATGCAAGGAATGTCTGAGCTCGAGAATTGATTGATCTTTACTTTTTTTCTGCTCATCGTAGAACTCTTTGACCTCTTTGATGGAGCAAAAAAAGATAAAAAGAGCGAGAGAAAACGAAAAAAAGCAGAGCAGATTGCTCATTGTCACTTCGCGTATAGAAAGAAAAAATTGCAACCCGATGTGGGTAGCAAAAAGGCAAAGGGTCGTTAGTAGAGCAGTCAAACCCCACTTCCAAATCAGTAAAAAACCACAAACAACGATAAAGAGGGAGAAAAAATCGCAAAAATGGGGCAGGGAAGCGCATACCGTGAGCAAGGCCAATAAAGGGGCTATTAAAGCCCAAAAAAGAGGCTTGGACTGCGATGAAGAAAAATCACCCCATTTTCTCATGTAGTTTTTAACCAACCCTTGACTCTCCTTCTAGAATTTGTAACAGCCTCGCAATGCTCAAAAATCCCTTTTCAAACCGATCGAGTGCAAAACTTTCGTTAGGAGCATGCATGCCATCCTCTGCAAGAGCAACCCCTGTCATGACCAGCTGAGATTGGCTAACTTTTGCAAGCGCGGGAACAATCGGGATCGTCATGCCACAGAGAGTGCGCGTGCAAGGTGTATCAAATACTTCTTCAAAAGCCCGAGCTACGATCTGAGGAAAAGGTAGATTAGGTGATGCCATCCACCCCTTTGATCCCTCAAACAACGTGCACTTTACTTCTATGCCTGTCGGAATCTTTTTTTTCAAAAAGTCTGCAATCAAACCCCCTATTTTTTCGGGGTCTTGATCGGGAACGAGACGGCATGACAATTTGGCGATTGCCTTTGATGGAACAATTGTCTTGATTCCCGCTTCGGTGTAGCCACTGTAAAGGCCGTTGATTTCAAGAGAAGGACGAAGCCAATTTGACTCGAGCAGCGAATAGCCCTCTTCCCCCCCAAAAGCTCCTACACCGAAGGAATGCGCCCATGTCTTGGGATCAATATTCCACGCAAAATCTCTCAGCTCTTGCTCTGAATATGTTTGCACTTCTTCATAAAAATGGGGCACTGTTACCTTCCCTTTTTCATCCCAAAGAGCGCTCAGAGCTTGTATTAATGCCTTTGCCGGATTGACCACAACACCCCCGAATTTGCCCGAATGTAGATCGACTGTCCCATTTTGACAGGTAATATCGATAGAAGAAATTCCCCTCATTCCCAATGTAATCGCCGGCTGATTTGCCTTTGGCATATCGAGGTCGACAACGAGGAGATAATCTGCCTCTAATTTGTCTTGCTTACTCTCTAGAATGGACCTGAGCCCCACGCTCCCCGTCTCCTCTTCTCCCTCAATGCAGAGCTTCACATTCAATCGATGCTTTTTGGCAAGAGCATAAAATGCTTTGAGCGCAGTTAAGACATAAAAACATTGTCCTTTATTATCGACTGCACCCCGAGCAAACACTTTGCCCTCTCTGACTGTCGGTTGAAAAGGGGGTGATCTCCATTGATCGAGTGGAGAGGGGGGTTGCACATCGTAGTGACAATAAAAAAGCAAAGTGGGACACTCCGATCCGGATTGCAAGTGCTCTGCATACAAAGTGGGATGGCCCGAAGTTTCCCAAAGCTCTGTATCAAAACCGCATGTGTGAAGATACTGCTTTAACCAATGGACGCAATCGAGCAATGCCTCTTTGTGGAGAGGGTCCACACTCACACTTGGGAACCTGAGGAAAGTAAATAAATCCTCATAAATGAAGCGCTTTTCAGTAGAAAACCACTGCTTCAACTGCTTTAACACGATCGATACCAGCAAGTTCAGCTTTAAACAAGCAATCCCCCTTCCAGCGAGGTAATCCCCCTCCCGGCAAGCGTACAAAAAACCCCGCAGGCATTCGGTATTTTATCTTAAAAAAGGATTTTATGAATAGAATAATTAAAAGAGGCGTGTGATTGCATGCGCTACTCAAAGAGGGGGGTGTAATTCCTTAGGAAAAGGGATTAAAGAGTAGTTATAAAAACCCCCTTGAACGCTAAACTAGCTTCTGATAATCTAATGTTTTTGTAGATCCAACAAATTTTGTTTAAAAAATTTCGGTATATCTATGGGGTTAAAAACGGTTTCTTTTTTGTGTAGAAGATTATTCTTTTTCTTCGCCATCAATTTATTAATAGTCCTTACCCTTTCCTTCTTGCTTACTCTTTTGGGTTTTGTTCCCTACTTGAGAAAAACGGGATTCGGTCTTACCGGAATCGGGCTGTGTTGCTTGATTTGGGGCATGGGGGGCGCCTTGATCTCCCTTGCCTTATCCCGCAAAATGGCACGTCGGCTGATGCGGGTCCAAACGATTGAATCGGACAAAACCTTTCCCGCCTACATAGAAATAGTGAAAATGGTCGAGCGTCTTTCGTTTCATGCGGGCCTTCCTACCGTCCCCGAAGTGGGCGTGTTTCAATCCCCTGAAATGAATGCTTTTGCTACTGGTCCAAGTAAGAAACGGGCCATGGTTGCAGTCTCAACCGGATTAATCGAGAATATGGATCGATCTGAAATAGAAGCGGTGCTCGCTCATGAAATCTCGCACATCGCCAATGGAGATATGGTGACAATGGCGCTTACCCAGGGAATAGTCAACGCATTTGTGATGTTCATATCCAACATCTTGTTTTACACTCTCTGCGTAGCTGTGCAAAGAGATAACTCTGTATCAAAAACTGCCCTTCGTCTTGTAACCTTTCTTTTTGAGCTGCTATTTATGGCTTTGGGATGCATGGTAGTCTCCGCGTTTTCAAGGCACCGCGAATTCAGAGCAGACCTAGGTGGAGCAGCCCTCTCAAGCAAAGAAAAGATGATTGGAGCATTGCAGCGTCTACAAGAAAACAAGCAGTATAAAAAATTGCAAAAAAGGGGTTCGAGCGCTTTGAATGCAATGATGATCTCCAGGCCCCAGAAATCGATTTTGTTTTCCCTTTTTTCTACCCATCCTTCTCTAGACCGGCGCATTGAGCGCCTCAAGCAACAAGGTTAACGCCTCGATATTGAATCTCGGATCCATTTTCACTCAAACCTGGGGCGTCAAGATCTTTCTTCTTTCTTTTATTTTGAAAAGGGATTTGTAGTGAGGTGCTTGACGAAAACGGGTTTCTTCTAAAGCATAGATTTCAGCGGGCTCAATCTGCTCACAGATATCAGAGAGACTATCTGGCTCAATCAAGATATAGTCAACTTCACGAATGGATGAAAGAAGGGATATGAAATGCTCGTTTTCATCCCCCTCGTGTAAATAGACAATAAGTTTTCGATTTTTACCTATTGGAGCGAGATTTTGAATGTCTGTAAAAAAGGAAGTGGGTAACTCTTGTTTTGTGCTCAAACCGAGAATGGTTACTTGTTTGTTTTTCAGCGCTTGCTGAAAAACAGATAGATGCTTTTTATTAAAAATTTTACTTTTTGCTTGGATCTCCAAGAGTCTTTCGGCAATATCGGAAAGGGAAATACAAGCACAACCGACTTTCTCGACTGCAATGCTCGCAGCTACATTTGCCAAATTGATCCCCTCTTGCGCATCGAGACCCGCAGCACAAGCCATCGCGATTACTGCTAATACAGTGTCCCCCGCTCCTGTTACATCATTGACTTCGCGCGGTTTCACGGGTAGATCAAATCGCTCCATGCCAGGTCCAAAGCAAACAATCCCTTTTTCCGCACAAGTCACGATGACTTGCTTTGCTTGCGTCAATTGAAGCAGCTTAAACCCAACCTGATCCAAACTAGCTGTCGCATCGAGTTTGGCTGCTGCGATTGCTTCTCGTAAATTGGGTTTGATGATTGTCGTACCCAAATATCGGGAAAAATCATCCCCCTTGGGGTCGACAATCACCGGGATACCCCTGTTTTTTCCCTCTTCGATGAGCGCTGCTAACAGACGGGGGGATAAAAATCCTTTACCATAATCAGAAATTGCAATCACTTTGACTGTATCTAAATAAGTTTGGATAAAAGCGAGCACCTGCGTCTCTAAATCAATACTAATCGGAGTAATTGTTTCATGATCTACGCGCATGAGTTGTTGTGATTGCGCAATAAATCGATTTTTAACCGGTGTAGAGGTGCCATTTTGGACAAACAATCCACTTACGTCCAACCCTTGTCGCGCAAGCAAGTTTTTCAACTTTTTCCCCTCTGCGTCAGACCCCACACGCCCTATACAGAGGGGCAAGGCTTCGAGCGTTTGTAAGTTGAGAGCAACATTACCACTACCACCGGGAAGATAGTTTATTTTTTCGATAGAAAGAACGGGGACGGGGGCCTCAGGAGAGACCCTTTCTACATAGCCCGTTGTGTAAATATCGAGCATAAAATCCCCAACAATGAGGATAGAAGGAAAATTCAGGTTGCTCAGAAAGTTAAAGGGATCTACCACTTTTTTCTCTTTGAAAAGGTTTTTTCTTGATGTGCAATACCGAAGCTGATACTGACCTAGGTCTTAGCAAGCAAAGTCTGGCACTTGCGCATATTACTCGCATAGCTCGAAGGGCCTTTACTTTTTGGTAGACCAAATCCTGAAAGTAAATTGTTTTCTTAATAGGCATGTTATCATTTGATCTATGAAAAAATCAAAAGAAGATTTTAGAGGGAAGGGAATCTTTGCCTTTCTGATTCATGAGCACTCGATATTTTTTACAAAATGTAAGAAAATCTGTACGCGCAAAGCTAAGAACCTCGATTTACCATCACTTTCTTCTATTCATAAACTTTTGCTGTGATTTTTGATGTGAATACGTAGGCTCACAAGAGATTCAAGCAGCGTCTTTAAGAATATATTATCCCTCGGATTAGATGGCCTTAAGTAGCAACCTTAAGAAGCCTGTAGGAGGAGCAACAGTGACTGCGGCATACTCCTATAGGCCTGATCTGGATGGAAAAAAGATATTACGATCCTAAATCTGGCAGGTGTATCAGCCCGTATCCACTTAGATATCCCATCTGCTTGGAAGCTCTCTGGGGCCGATGCTTGTGATATGGTAAATCGAGGTTCTCGAGTTACCATCTCTTTTCTTTCAAAAAGTAATTAAATAAGTAATCTCTAATCCCCGATTCAAAAGAAAAATCGGGTGAAAAATCCCACTGATTTTGTTTTGTTTCTCGATTAAATTTACAAAGATCAGCGCAAGTATAACTTTGATAAGTATCTTTAATCTCCTTGGGCATGGGGATGTACTCAATTTCCGTCTTTTTGCCGAGACAGGAAAAAATTACTTCAGCCATCTGATTCCAACTGTGCGCCTTTCCACTGCCCACATTAAAAATTCCGTTTAGAGAATTTTCAAGAAAAAAACAGGTCATTTTAGCCGCATCTTTGACGTAAAAAAAATCTCTGCTTTGCTCTCCATCTTGCACTTTTTCCCGGTCTGATGATTGAAAAAGGCGCACTTTCCCACTTTCTCGAATCTGAGCGGTCATATGCATAACCATCGAAGCCATACGCCCTTTTTCATATTCGTTAGGACCATAAATATTAAAATACTTGAGCCCCACCACTTTGTCTAAAACTCCCCTTTCTTGTAGCCATTTATCAAAAAGATGCTTAGAAAAACCATACAAATTGAGTGGTCGCAATGAATCGAGTTGGCTTTCATCATCTACAAAACCCATTGAGCCATCTCCATAGGTCGCAGCTGACGAGGCATAAATAAACCGAAGGTTGTTTTCAAGGGCATATGTCGCCAAGCGCACCGAATATTCGTAATTCATCTCCATCATGAGATCTCCGTTTGTTTCAACGGTACTTGAATTAGCTCCAAGATGGATGAATGCTTGCACTCCGTGCTCACCTTTTTGCAAAAAATCAAACAGCCTATGGCGGGAGATTATATCCCGAAAGCGCTTGTGCAATAGATTTTTCCATTTGCCATTTGTTCCCAGGTCATCGACGAGAATAAGATTAGTATACCCTTTGTCATTGAGATGGCGTACGACTGCGGAACCAATAAATCCAGCAGCCCCCGTAACAACAATGGGTCGATCATTCTTCATCGTATGTGACCATAGTGAGCTGCCATTTGCTTAATCATCGGTGTACCACTCATTGTCTGCTTTGGAAAGGAAGGAAACGGGCACAAACCTGATATTTGGTAAATTCGGTGGCTGATCGACGCAGCCGAGGCAAAAAAAGCTACTCCCACTTCCAGTCATAGAGACTGTTTCAAAGCCCAAGCGCAGCAAAGACTTTTTAATCAAAGCGAGATCTTTCCAAAGTGCAAAAGCGGGTGCTTCAAGATCGTTGGTATATTCGGGAGGTGCGATTTGATCTATCATGCGGGAAACAGAGCCGCAGTAAGGGGGTCTGCATTGGCGATAGACCATTGATGTGGAAACACCCCGATCGAGTATGGCTAAATAAAGATGTTTTTTTTCTGAGGGGGGCAAATTTTTAATCTTTTCCCCTCTTCCGGTAGCATACGCTGTGCCTGAAGAAAAAAAGAAGGGAGCATCGGAAGAGATCATTCCCGCCCATTGTTGGAGCGATGTCTGGCTAAAAAGTGTACCACACAAAAGGTTGAGCGCCCAAAGGGTGGTTGCGACGTTGCTGCTTCCACCCCCAAAGCCCCCCCCAAGGGGGATGTTCTTCTCAATGTGAATCTCAACCGGAAAGCGCAGCTTAGTCTCTTTTCGAAAACAATCTAGGGCCTGATAGGCGAGATTAGAACGATCAGAGGGTAGATCTAAATGCGTCGTTGTCACCCGATCTTTGTCTGATAGGCGGATATGCAAGACATCAAACAGAGAAACAGCTTGCATCAAGCTGGCAATTTCGTGGTATCCATCTCTTCTTTTAGATAGGACGCGAAGAAATAAATTGAGTTTGGCCGGCGAAAAAAGGGTGAGCTTACTCTTTTTTCTCTGCATCCATCTGGTGCGTTTCGTCCTCTTTTTGCTCCTCTTCCGATTGATGAGATCGCTTTTCATGTTCCAAATTAGACTCTTTTACCTCTGCACCTGCTTCCTCTTTTTTATCTAAAGTCTGTTTTTCGACAAGCGTTTCCTGGTTTTCACTACTGACCTTAAGAAAAAAAGAGGTAGAAACGCCCTCTTTGAGGCGCAACTCAACTTTCACTGTTCCCACTTTTTTGATCGGCTTGGATAATATGACCGAGCGGCGTTCGCAAGAAATGATTTTCTCTTGCTCAAGAAGCTTTACAATATCGAGTGCAGTAACCGAACCGTAGAGATTTCCCTCTTTATCGGTTTTGACTTTGATACCCACTTCGGTGTCCTTGATCTTGGCAGATAACTCCTCCGATTCTTTTTTATCGAGGAGCGCTTGTTTGGCTCGCTCCTCCTTCAGCCTGTTTTGCATTCTAACCGTCCGTTTATCGGCGAGCAGTGCTTTTCCCTTTGGAAGCAAAAAGTTGCGTATAAAGCCGGGCTTTGCCTGAACCAGATCCCCTTTTTGCCCGAGGTTTAATACATCTTCTAAAAGAAGGAGTTGACCCGAGTACTCGTATTTTTTATTCACTGACTTATTCCTCCGCGACAAAGGGTAAAAGGGCCATGTGTCTTGCTCTTTTAATTGCATTGCACAAAAGCTTTTGGTAACGGTAAGAAACTCCCGTGATGCGGCGAGGGAGAATCTTGCCCCGCTCGGTAATAAAGCGAGACAGGGTCTGAGTGTCTTTATAATCGACTACCTTGATACCCGCATCGATAAAAGGGCAGGTCTTCCGTTTTTTAAATCCAAATTCACCAAATTTTTTAACCATGCGGCCTCCTTATACTTCTGCCAGAGGTTGAAATTCAATCTTTTCTTCCACTTTTTCCGCTTTTAGAGTAACGAAACGGAGCAAGTCTTCGTTGAGGTGGTATTCTTTCCACATCTCTGCGATCGCACTGGGGACCACAGAAAAATAAATAAGATAATAGTAGCCTTGCTTTTGCCCGCTGATTTGAGACGCGAGCTTTTTTCTCCCTTGATCGTGCACCTTGTGCACTTCTCCTCCATGTCCTTCAATCAAATTTGTAATGCGCCCGAGCCCTTTTTTGAGGGCCTCTTCACTCAAAGAAGCGCTGAGGATATACATCCCCTCATACAATCTCTTGTTTTGGTTTTTCATAAAATTCCTCAAGTTAACCATTGGTCTAGAAAGTCAGTCCCTTTGTCGATGACTTTTGGTAAGAGTTTTTTTTCTTCTTGGGTAAAAAGAGCGAGGACATAATCCTCCAAAGAGCTCTCTTTGCATCCTCCAATCCCGAATCTCAGGCGCTGATAGTTTTGCGTTCCCAAGCAAAGTTCAATATTTTTCAGTCCCTTGTGCCCCCCAGAGCTTCCTTTTTCCCGAAAACGGAGCACTCCAAAATCTAAAGCGACATCATCTGTCAACACGATCAAATCCTCAATGTCGATTTTGTAGTAGCCTAAAACCTTTTTCACCGCCTGACCCGATAAATTCATGTAGGTGGTGGGCAAAAGGAGCTTTACACGCACATCTCCCACTTTGCCCAAAGCAATCGCTCCATTTAGTGCGGAAACTAGTTTGAATGTCCACCCCCGTTTTTTCGCAAAAGCGCGCACTATGATAAACCCAAAGTTATGGCGGGTATTTTCATAGATTGTGCCAGGATTACCAAGGCCGACAATCAAGGCTTTCGTTTTTTCCACGAGGCCTGCTTTACCGTTTTGCAATGACCAAGACGACTTCCGAAGGGTTGGTCAAGCATCGAAGTGTTTTGGGCATCATAATATCTTTGACCCTTATGGTTTCGCCCACTCCCAAGTTTCGAATATCCACCTGAAAATCTTTGGGGATATCTTCGGGCAAACATTTCACCTTCAAATGACGGATAATCCGTCTGAGAAAACCGCCGAGTTTGATCCCCACACACTGCTCCTGAAAGGTGCATACAACCGGCACTTTGACGGTGACTTTCTGGTCAGATGCCATCTTTAAAAAATCGAGATGAAGAAGCGGTAGGTCGTGGGATGGTATTGAATCTCTTTAACGATCGCTTTGGATACAGCTCCATTTAAATCTAGTTCAAATATGGTTGTCGGCAAGTACCCCTGGTCAAGCCTACGAAGCACTGCTTGAAAATCGACGCCCTCGACATATGCATTTTGAGCAGGTGCTCCTTTTTGATAGACCACAGAGGGAATGTCCCCTCGAAATCGGATCTGAGTCAGCTCACTTTTTTTCTGTCCACTTCGCTTAGACAACTTGAGTTTCATAACAGTTTATATCCTCATTTACTTAACACCTGGGGACTCCCCGCCCCAAACAAAATGCGACCTGTCTTAATTGGAAGGTTCGCTGCTTGCACCATTTAGATCGACCAAAGGCCCCTTTTACAAAAAGGGGGATTGAATGCCAGAATGCTAGATTGGTATAGCCACTTAGCTTAAGAAAACGACACAAAAAAAGCACACCTTAAACCGAGAGGACATCCCTTTTGGAAAATACAAGGGGCGCCAAACTAGATTTTTATTTGGGGTGGGAGGATTCGAACCTCCGCATGGCGGCACCAAAAGCCGCTGCCTTACCGCTTGGCCACACCCCAGCATTCCAAATTACTAAACGATCCTACTCTAATTTTTCATTTTCTTCAAGAATTGATCCCAAAAAGGGGGCTTGTTGGGAAAAAACCGTTTTTGCTTGGGGGGTACATCTTCCAATAAAAATGCCGATCTTTTGCATATCGGATCAATCCACTCTTTTTTTACAAAAATTGGTGAAAAATCCTGTTTCATCTATACATGTGAAATATGTATATCGTGCACGTGACAACCGAATATGCGCCCATTGCTAAGGTGGGGGGGCTAGGGGATGTGGTACAAGGGCTTACCAAAGCGTGTGCGAAAGTCGGACAGCAGGTAGAAGTGATTCTTCCTTTCTACCATACGATCCAACAAAGTGCCCTATCTGAGCATGGAGAAAATCCTTCTTGCCCCGGAGAGGAAAGGGCCTTTGAAAATGGATTTTGGAAGGCGCGCTTAGAAGGGGTAGATCTGACTTTAATCAAGTCAAAGAAATATTTTCATCGAAATAAAATCTACGGAGAAAAAGATGACATTTGTCGCTTTGCACACTTTTCTCTCGCCTCTCTCAAGTACCTTCTGCAAGCAAAAAAAAAAGTGGATGTTCTACATCTCCACGATTGGCCAACTGCGCTATGTGCCCCACTGCAGCGGGAAATCTATCAGATGCGTGGGCTGATCATTACGAGTATCGTAACGACAATTCACAATCTTGCCCACCAAGGGCGATGTGAGTGGAAGGTGCTTGCTCAGATGGGATCTATGTGGCAAGAGCTTACGGATCGAAAGGAAATGCGAGATGATGAAAAAAAGGGGTATATCAATTGTTTGAAAGGGGGCATCATCTATTCCGACTTGATTACCACTGTGTCCAAATCGTACGCACGACAGATCCAAGTGCAGACATGTGGACTCGGCCGTCTGCTGACAAAAAAGGTAAGCCAGTTCAAAGGGATTCTCAATGGGATCGATATCGATTATTGGAATCCGGCAACCGATCCTTTTCTCAAACAAAACTTTTCCCCCGATCCAGAGCAAGTTGACCAGATCATCAGGGCAAAAAAAGAAAATCGGATCGCCCTTTCGAGTCGAGTGGGCATCTCTTATGACAATGCGCCCCTTTTTATTGGCATTACGCGACTGGTTACACAAAAAGGGCCAGAGCTCATCAAGCATGGAATGAAACATGTTTTACAAAGGGGGGGGCAATTTATTCTGATTGGCACTCCACATGAAGAAAAGGTAAAAAAAGAATTTGATGCTCTTGCAGAAAAATATCAAGGCAACCAAAGGATTGGTTTTTATTTTAAGTATGATGAGGCTTTGGCGCATCTCGCTTACGCCTCTGCGCACTTTATCCTCATTCCCTCTTTGTTTGAGCCGTGTGGGCTTACCCAAATGATTGCTATGCGTTATGCAACCTTGCCGATTGCACACAAAGTCGGCGGCCTCAAAGAGACAGTTTTTGATGTGGATGATGCGAATATTTTGGAGCTTAAGCGAAACGGATACACTTTTGACTCCCCCTCTAAACATGCATTAAGGCATTGCATCGATCGAGCTTTTACACATTTTCAAAAAGAGACCTATTTCAGTTTGATACGCCACGCCCTGAGACAAGATTGGAGCTGGAATGCAGCTGCAGATCATTATCTGCAGCTCTACTTTTGCTTAGCGCACCAAAAAGAGGGGTAAAAAATCTTCGCACCTTTGGGAAATATAGCCCCCTTTTTTGCTTGGGCATCTTGAAGAAATAGGCTACCTTTCCCAAGCTTGTTTGATATAGGCACGGTTGCTGTAGGTATATTCTGCCCCCGAGTAAATGGTGTAGAAGGCGGCAGCTGAAATAATAAGTAGACTCATTTTTTGGAGTCCTGCTAAAGATAGGGCTCCCCAGGCATAGGGAATCATGAGCGCAAGCACCAAGAGAATGGAAAAAGCTTGTAAAAAGGCCTTGATTTTCCCACTTGTCCGTGCGGCTAAAGTCACTCCTTTGAGCGCACAAATAGTCCTGAGTGTGCTAATCATCGCGTCTCGATAGATAAACACAAAGACGAGCAAGAGGGGCAGATTGATAATTCCCTGGGTAAAAGTAAGCAAGATGGTGAGCCTCGTGATACTATCTGCCATAGGGTCGAGAACTTTCCCGAGTTGCGTCACACCGTTAAACTTGCGTGCCAAATATCCATCAAAAAAATCGGAAAGCTCTGATAAAGCGAGCAATAAGAGTAACACAAACGGAAGAGCGCGCAGAGAAATTCCCAGGTGCTTGTAGTTTAGGTAAAAAGCGAGAAAAATGGGGCTGATAAAGATTCGCCCAATTGTGAGGGCCAAAGGTAGCTTCATGGGAAAATGTTTTCCCACCCCTTTTTGAGAGTCGGTTGATCTCATCTTCAAAAATCTATTGCCTTCAATCATAAACTTATCAAACCTATCATCTTCCTTATACTCGTTTTTGAACAATTCTGAAAGCTTTTTTTTATTTGATAAAATCGGAGGTAATTTGCAAGGCCATATACTGTTAAAATTGAACCTTTGATCAAATTAAATTAATTTAAAACTTATTATTAAATTGATAAAACTTGTTTGTTCAAAGGTATGCACTGAGGGGAAACTTTATTAGATGAAAGGGTGTGTACCTTTATTTTCTTTTTTTAAGGACGATTTTATAAAAAATGAATTTGCTGAAAGAATTTGGTTGTTTAAGCAAAGGAATTAGATAGAAGTGCATGCTTTTTGGGAAAACTCAACCGTTTTTCCCTTTTTTAATGCGAGTTGCCCACAGGCAGCCGCGATATCTTTTCCCTTGGTATAGCGCCATGTAGTGCGAAGACCCTCTTTTTCGAGGAGATCTTTAAACTCTTTGATAGACGCACCGTCAGGTCGTTGAAAACGAAGACCGAAAACAGGATTGTAAGGGATGAGATTCACGCACCCATGCCGACCTTTGAGCAATTGCCCCAGCTCCACCGCCTCTTTTTTTCCGTCATTTATCCCCTTGATCAAGATATACTCGTAAGTTAGGTCCCGCTTTGTCTTCTCTGTATACTTTTTTGCAGCTTCTAAAATCGCTCCTATTTCGTATTTGCGAGCATACGGGATGATCTTTTTGCGCAAATACTGGTTTGGGGCATGAAGAGAAAGGGCCAAATTCACCGGAATGCCTTCATGCATCAGCTTTTCTATCCCCTCAATCACACCCACTGTTGAAATGGTCAAACGTCGGACCGAAAGGCCAAGAGCAAAGGGATCAGTAAAAATATGTAGCGCCTTGACTACCTGATCGTAGTTTTCTAAAGGCTCTCCCATTCCCATAAAGACCAAATGGGTCACGCACTCTTTTTTTCTCTTGAGCATTCCCTGAATGTGTAAAACCTGTTCTACGATTTCTCCGGCAGAAAGATTCCTCATGAGTCCCTCTTTACCCGAAGCACAAAAAGCACACCTTACCGGACACCCAACTTGGGAAGAAACGCACACTGTGCGCCTTTTCCCCGACATAATCAAAACCGATTCGATCTGTTTGCCATCCGACAGTGTAAAGAGATACTTGATCGTTTCCCGATCGAGCGAATGCTCCACTTTTTCTAGATCAAGGGTCGGAAAAGTAAAGTCAGAGCTGAGCCTTTGCCTAAGAGCTAGGGGCAAGTTGGCCATATCTTGAGAAGCGAAGAGGTTTTTTTTGTAAATCCAATCAAAAATTTGAGCAAAGCGGTACTTGGGCTGCCCTATCTTGCTTAGCCAAATTTTGATTTCATCTGGAGTTTGACCTGCTAAATCCATCCTACGCGAACAATTTTATAGACAATTCTAGCAAAAAAGGGGTTATTTTTATACCCTTTCTCTCATGCTCTCATTTCAACAAATCATCGCGCGGTTATTGGATTTTTGGGCTGAAAAGGGGTGCGCTGTCCAACAGGGATACGACCTCGAAGTAGGAGCAGGGACCTTCAACCCGGCAACTTTCTTGCGCTGTTTAGGCCCTGAACCGTTCAACAGTGTGTATGTAGAACCTTCTAGGCGTCCCCAAGATGGTCGATTTGGGGATAATCCAAACCGCCTCCAGCTTTTTCATCAGTTACAAGTGATCATGAAGCCCTCACCCCTCACGATCCAAGACCAGTATATTCAGTCATTAGAAGCGCTTGGATTTGACCTTAAAAATCACGACATTCGTTTCGTCCACGACGACTGGGAATCACCTACTTTGGGGGCGTGGGGCCTGGGATGGGAAGTCTGGCTGGATGGGATGGAGGTAACCCAATTCACCTATTTTCAATCTATTGCTAATCATCCCCTAAATCCCATCAGCGTAGAGCTGACCTACGGTTTGGAGCGTTTGTGTATGACGCTACAAAAAAAAGAGTCTCTCTTTACCATGATGTGGAATGAGACCCTCACCTATGGAGATGTTTTTCATCAAAATGAACGGGAATGGAGCCATTACCACTTTCACGAGGCATCTACCGCGATGTGGCAGCGCCATTTTGAAGATTTTGAAAAAGAAGCCCAGATGCTCACTGCGCTTGAGCTCCCCCTTCCCGCATACGATTTTGTCCTCAAAGCATCTCATGCTTTTAATGTGCTCGAAGCGCGCGGCCTATTCTCTGTAACGGAAAGAGCCGGTTATATCGCGCGTGTCCGCGAACTATCCAAAAAAGTCGCCAACGCATTTTTACAATCCAGAAGAACCCTGTGCTTTCCTTTGATGAAATCGGGGCAAAAAATCCAAAGCGCACCTGACACGCCCCCCTCTTGCCCGCGCAGCGATTCAATTGAGAGGGGAGATTTTTTAATCGAGATCGGATCAGAGGAGCTTCCCCCGAGTTTCATCCCTGCTGGCAGCTCGAGTCTAAAGGCATCTTTGGAAAAGCTGATGAAAAAGCAAAACTTCTCGCATGACGGGATGCAGCTCTTTGGGGCCCCCCGCCGTCTGAGCGCTTTGATTAAAAATCTCTCGGTCAAAGCGCAAACAAAAGTCGCGCTACGCAAAGGCCCTTCCCTCTCTTTTGCTTTTGATAAGCGGGGAAATAGCACGCCACAAGGGAAGGGATTTTTTCGCTCGATTGGAATCTTTGATCCCCCCTCTTTACATCAGCTAAAACAAGGTTGTGTTGAAAATGCGTGTATCACGCGCGTGCAGGGGGTCGATTATTTGAGTTATTTCCCCAAAAATAAGTGCGCTTCCATGATCGATATTTTAACTGCGCACCTTCCCCATATGATCTCTTCATTGAGTTTTCCTAAAAAAATGCGTTGGGCGGAGCTCAGCGTCGCATATGCGCGCCCTATTTCTTGGATTGTGACACTTTTAGATACGCAAGTAGTCCCATTTTGCATCGCAAACATCCAATCGGGAAGACAATCCCGTGGCCATCGTCAGACACATCCAGGTGCATTTGATATCCCCCGCGCTTCTGACTATGAAAAGTGTTTAAAAACAAAGGGGGTTTTAGTCAATATTGCAAAGCGGAAGGACTATATTGCAGAGCAGCTCTTAGCTATTGAAAAAGAAAAGGGGGGAAGAGCTCTCGAAAAGGAGCGCGTAACTGAGCAAGTGTTATTTTTGAGTGAGTGGCCGAGACTGTTTTGCGCCTCTTTTGATCCAAAATTCTTGCGCATTCCCAAAGAAATCCTCTTGGCCGAAATGGTGGAGCATCAGCGCTACTTTCCCCTGGCAGGTCCAGGTAAAGAGTTAGCCCCTTTGTTCGTCGTTACAGCTGATAATTATCCCAGCGAAGAGATCAAGATGGGCAACCAACACGTTTTGAAAGCGCGATTTTCTGACGCCGTATTTCTTTATAACCAAGATCTGCAGTGCACACTCGACGCATTTGGGGAAAAATTAACATCTATTATCTTTCAAAAGGATCTGGGGACCGTTGCAGAAAAAGGGGTGCGCATTGGACAGATCGCTCTGAAGTTATCGATCAAGCTCAATATCGGCAGCGAAAAAAAAGTCAAAAGAGCCGCCCATCTGGCAAAAGCTGACCTTGCAACCGCCCTCGTGCAAGAATTTCCCCATCTTCAGGGGGTCATTGGAAAGCACTACGCCCTTCATCAAGGAGAAGATGCAGAAGTGGCACAGGCCATTGAGGAGCATTGGATGCCTACTTTTGAAAAAGGGCCTCTGCCCAATACGGAAACGGGCATCTTGATTAGTTTAGCAGACAAACTGGACAATCTTGCGTGTTATTTTAGCGTGGGTCTTACACCAACGGCGTCGAGTGACCCTTACGGCATGCGCAGGCAAACAATTGGATGTATCAAAATCTTGATCGAAAGTGCACTCAGCCTTAACTTGCGGGAAATATTGCAAGAGATCTGTTTTTCATATGCAAAAAGCAATCCCCAAGAGGTCGTCGATGCACTTGTTGCTTATATTACCAACCGCTGCAAGTCTGTTTTAGAGGAGTACGGTTTTAAGCAAGATGAAATACAGGCCTGTCTACAAAAAACTTGCATCAATCCGTATGATCAATTTCTTAAAACTAAGGCTCTACACACATTTCGAAGGGGCTCTTCTTTTGTCCACCTCTATGAAATCTACAAACGGGTCAAGGGGCAGCTCGAAAACCAAGTCACTTTTCCCCTACAGCCAAACCAGCTGAAAGAAAAGGCAGAGGTTGCTCTTTATGAAACACTCGAAAATATCAATGCCTCTTTTCAAACATATATAGAGGGAAAAGACTACCAAGCGGCTTTTACCCTTTTAACCACTTTGCAAAAGCCGCTCGACCTCTTGTTTGACCAAGTCAAAATTCTCGCAGACAACTCTGAAATAAGACAAAATCGGCTGGCACTCCTGCAAAAGGTATTTGATTGCTTCGCGTATCTCATGGATTTCAGCAAGATCCAATAGAAGGCAAGCTTTCATCCCTAAGCGGGTGGGTTTTCCCGCTCGTCCAGGCTAAATAGGAGAACGAGTCGATTATCCATTAACCATCTTTGTTAAAGCTTCTATCGATTCTTCTTGAGATTTTAGCCTTGCGGTTTGAGATTCTATTCTCGCAGTTTGAGATTTTAGCCTTGCGGTTTGAGATTTTAGCCTTGCGGTTTGTCGGTAGTTGAATTCTTGCATATCCTTCTCGAGCTTCTTGTAATCGAGATCTAATCTCTTTCTTTTCTCATTTAGACTTTTCTCTACGTCTACACAGTTTTTCAAAAATTCTCGGCTTTTTTCAATCAATAGAGTGGAGCTTTCATTGCGATGATTACGATCGAGGACCAAAAATGCACACAACGTCGGAAGGCAGTTTTTTACCCCTCCCAAAATAAATGCAATACACAAGAGCGCCACTTTGAAAAAAGTGTCTCTCCAATTGTAGATAAAAGAGACCCCATTTCTTGGGACTATTTCCTCAGTTGGGGATTTCTTAGATAGGGAAGGAGTGCTGGTGGCATTAACTTTTTGCATTTTTGATTACCTTTGCCCTGCGTGTTGCTCGATTATTTTTTTTACAATGCTTTGGATCAATTTGTCGCGCCGATTAATCAATGCGTCTCGCTGACTCACAAATTCGTCGTGCTGGTTCATTAATGCGTCTCGCTCCTCGATCAATTTGTTTTGATGGCTGTTATTCTTCCCCAGAGTCTCAAGTTTTTGTTGTATTTCTGCATCCACAACATTGTGCAATCTGATTTTTTCATCTAAATGCTTTACATTCTTGCAAACCACTTTTAATTCGGAAATCTCCTCGTAAAAAGTCCCTTTGATTGAAGATCCCAAAAAGTAATCAGATACCCTTTTTGAGAGATAAAACATTCCAAGCCCCGCTCCGAATCCCAAGCCACATGGAATTGCAATCGTCGATCCCGTTACTAAGCCTATCCCACTAGCCGCCAAAAGGGGAGCCCCCGCTATTGCCACCTTTCCACCAGCCTCAGTAGCTGCCAAAAGTAGAGCCCCCGAGGCTGCATCGATAGAACTCTTTACTGCTAATATGGACATTTTTGATCCTCTACATCTAGAAAATATAATGAATTCGCTGAACATCTTAACAAAGCAAATATTTTAAATCAATTTTTTTCTTGGATAAGCGGGGAAACCCAATCGATGCGCTTGTTTTCAAACGGCGTGCCTTGCCCTGCTACGTTCCAGTCAAACCTTATCCTGAATGAGTCAAAACGGATCAATCTGCCCTTCGACGATCGTCACTTTTTTATGTTTTGCAATTTGAAGTCTGGAAAAACTCAGGCCATACAGAGTAGATGATTTTTTAAAAAGGATTATTGACACATCCGGGGCTGACCCTGATCTTTTTGGGTAAAGAAGACTTTGCCTTTAGATGGAAGAGTAGTCATTTAGCTTTTTTTCTCTCCTTTTCAATTTCAAGTTGGATTTGCGCCATTTGTCTTTCGTGTTGCCGTTCCCGTTCCCGTTCCCGTTTTTCGTGTTTCCGCTGCCTTAAAAGAGCAAAAAGGATAAAAGCGGTTACGATTACAGTGAAAAAACAAAACATATCGCAATTTTTTTTAATTTATGTTAGCACTGCATGGCTGTCCTAAACAAGACTTGACCTTACAGTCACTTATTATCCAACAGTACTTTCTGTCAGATGTATTTCGCTTAAGCATTTTAGCTTGTGCTCAGTGCGCTTTGACTCTTTAAAAGTTTGCCAAGGCGTTTTGCCATAACAACACTTTTCACTATGAGGGCGATCTTCATTGTACTCTTTTATCCATTTTTCTACATCTTCTTGCAATTCTTCTACGCTAGAGTAAATTTTCTTTCTAAATGCAGTCGCATAGAACTCATTTTGAATCGTTTGGTGAAACCTTTCCCATGTCCCATTTGTTTGAGAAGATTTTGCTTTTGTCCTCGTATGATCTATATCTTCTAATGAAAGGTAAAGCTCATATTCGTGGCTTTCTTTCTTGCCACAGTATTCTGTTCCTCTATTTCAATGAACTTCAAAAAGAGCCGTTTTCTGCAGAGAATGTTCCAAGCAAAAGCAGACAGACTTTCCTTAGGCTTGAAACATGAAAAGATCCAAGCTCAAGTTCAAAATCCAAGCCATCTAGTCCTCGGACTAGATGGCTTGGGTAAACAATCCTTCGCATTTAGACGAGGGATTAGTCACCTAACTTTTGCTTTTCTCCTTTTCTATTTCAAGTTGGATCTGAGCCATTCGTTCTTCGTGTTGCCTTTGGCGCTCTGCTTCTTCTTGCCTTCGACGCTCCTCTTCTTCTCGCCTTCGGTGCTCCTCTTCTTCTTGCCTTTGGCGCTCTTCACGCTCTTCTTGCCTTCGGCGCTCTTCACGTTCTTCTTGCCTTCGGCGTTCTTCACGTTCTTCTTGCCTTCGGCGCTCTTCACGTTCTTCTTCTCGCCTTCGGCGCTCTGCTTCTTCTTGCCTTCGGCGCTCTTCTGCTTCTTGCTTCATTCTCTCAATTTCCTCAGCTGGAGTTGTCCAAGTCAAGCGTGCCAAAGCATGATCTTTGTCTGAAGAAAGCGTTTCCAAAAAAGACTCCATGCAAGACTCCATGCAAGACCTCATGCAAGACTCCATGAGAAGTAGCTCACCTGCAAGAGAAGACACATCCACATTTTTTGTTTTGCAAACCTTATGTAAAAAAGTGGGGTGTTCTTCCAGCCATTGCTGCGCACAGTTTTCAAGAAGAGCTAATTCTTCTGGTTCAAGAAATCTTTTAAGGTTTTCGAAAGAAAGGGAAGATGTTTCTTCGGGGAGGTGAGGATATTGCTGCTCCGCTTTTTTGATTAGGCGCAGAAATGTCTCCTTATAACCAATTTCTTGCGATACATTCAGGCTTTTAATTGCACCTCGACTCAAATTTAGGTTCAGGTTACCCGCGGCAAGAGGGGTAGTCAAAATAAGCCCTAAGGCAACTAGGTTTTTTTGCATAAAATTTTTCATATTTTTATTTCTCCTTGTTTTCTTTCAAGATAGATTATTGGGTCTGCACCCTCGATTTCTTCTTTTTCTAGGTATTTAGTGTGATTTGCACATGATGATATGGAAAACTTTTTTTAAAAAAAATAAGTTTCTTTACTTTTTTAAAGAAAGTCGCCTCACCCTTTTCTATACAGATAAATCTTCGAGCGATAAAAATCATCTACGTCAAGTACCACTTCGGGCTCCCATCCATGTATAGCAAATGTGTGGCTTATGACATACGCCCCTGATTGCAGCTCTTTTTCGAATTTTTTTTTGAGTTTTTTCATTGCCTTGGGAAATAAATAACAAAAAACCATATCCGCAGAATCGAGAGGTGCATCATAAAAATCAGCTTTATAGATCTTTAGGTTTTTTTTCTGATTGATCAAAAAGGAAACGAGATAGGGAACAGGAGAGTTCTCATACCCAATGACACTGCATGTTTGGTATTTTGATGCGAGGAAAAAAATGAGATGGCCCCACCCCGACCCCACATCAACAACAACTTTTCTATCCATATCAGGAAGCACTGTATCGAGCGCTTTTTTGACCTTTACTGAAGTAGGCATGGGAGAAATCCCATTTTTCCATGTGTAAAACATCAGGAGGGCAAGGAGAGTGAAAGCTGCTATGATCACAGTGAAAAACCAAAACATATCGCAATTTTTCTCGAACTTATGTTAGCAGTGATGGCTAAGCAAATAAAAACCAAAGGGAAGTTTAAGGTAATTGAATCTCGGGAACATTTTCTCGCATTGCGTTAAACTCTTTTGCGATCTGAAGGCGCTCAGCCTCAGAACAAAATCCACTTTCTATGCGCATCTGCATCCTCTCTTTTTCTGCAAACAGGTGGCGTTCTAAAAGTTGTTTGACTACGTCGATCACCCCTTCTTCCATTTTTTCCGTATTGATTTTTTTTTCGATGAGCTTTGAAAAGAGCTGTTTTTCCTCTACAGATTGAAATTGTGTGGAAAGCTCCATGAGGTCCACTTGTTTGGATTTTTTCAAATGTTCCAAGCAAAAAGAAAAGAACCGGCGATGCAATGCACCCCTGAAATGTCTTGCAGACAGATTTTCTTTGATGATATACAAAGGCCTGGGTTCGGTTTCTTTGATCAAGACGAGCCAACGCAATAAATCGGTTTCAATCTCCAGTTCGGGCGATTGAACATCGGTGTCGTCGAGACTAGCTTGCATTTTTGTGAAAACACTAGGCGGCACAACCCCCTCTTCTAACCCAACAAGCTTTTCGGGCACCCGCAGGAGTTTGGCTAATCTGCGCAAGCTTTCATATACCATGACTGGGTGGTTCCACTGGCGAATTTGACAGGCTACAGTCTGCACGAGATGACTTTTTTGCGATGGAGATCCCACATCCAACCCTTGAGAGAGATGCTCTAATAAAAATGGAAGATAATCCAGCGATGCACTGAGTAATTCTTCAAATTTCAAAGGACCTTTTTTTCTTAGGAAAGTGTCCGGGTCCATCCCTTCGGGCAAGGGGACAACCAAAACATTGATCCCCTCTCTTTGCAGAAGATCTCCAATTTTTGCAGCAGCGACTTGCCCAGCTTGATCCCCATCTAGGGCGAGATAGGCCTGGGATACACCGAGATCGCGTAAAACATCGATGTGCTCTTTTCCAAACGCCGTGCCTTGCCCCGCCACAGTCCAGTCAAACCCCTCTTGAATGAGTCGAAGCGCATCAATCTGCCCCTCGACAATCATCACTTTTTTATGTTTCGCAATTCGACGTCTGGAAAAACTCAGGCCATACAGGGTGCGTGATTTTTTAAAAAGGGGGGTATCAGGACTATTGACATATTTGGGCCCGCCCCCTTGGTTGCCCATCTTTCGACCAGAAAATCCGACCACTTGTCCCAACCCATTTTGGATGGGGAAAATTGCTCTATTCCAGAAAAATGGTTGCTTGGGCCCATGGGCGGACGCTTTGATCAAACCCACTTTTTCCAAGATCTTATCTGGCACCTTTTCTTTGCGCATAAAGAGGAGAAATAGCCTGTTTTCCCTAGGAGCAAAACCCACTTTAAATAAACGGATGAATTCGAGATCGAGACCCCTTTCATATAAATAGTCAAGTGCTCCGTGCCCCTCTTTTGTGTGGAGGAGGTAGTAATGGTAAAAATCAGCGGCGCATTGCAGGGCTTTTCGCAGCTCTGTTTTGCCTTCCACCAATCTCTCTTCACTTTTTTTTCCCTTTTGGAGAGAGACATGAAAACGGTCCGCCAGCATGTGCACTGCGTCGGTAAATGACATATTCATATGCTCTCTTAAGAAAGTAATCGCATCACCGTGCGCGCCACACCCAAAACAGTGGTAATGAGAATCCCCCTTTTGAATAACAAAAGAGGGGGATTTTTCACTATGGAATGGACAGAGCCCCTTGTAAGAACTGCCCATTGACTTGAGTTGAACATAGGGAGATACCACCTCGACAAGATCTACTTTTTCCCGAAGATCATCAAAGCTTTCCCTGGAATAAAGCTCCATTTGCATGATTATATCTCACAAAATGCTTTTTTCAAACAGAGGAATCGGTTAATCTCCATATCTATATGTTACATTACGGGAAAATCAATTTAGACGAGCCAGACATAGGCTGATTTCCCCCTTTTTTATCCAATCTTTTGATAACCTTCCAAAGTATTACAAATGAATCAAAAGCGCAAAACAAGGCAAATGCAAGATAGACGTAAGTTTCAGGGAATAGCTCAATGAAGCCTTTTACGCAAACTGACCAAGTAGTCAAAGAGATGAAACCTGAAACACCCATGATGGCCCAATGGTATGAATGTAAAAAACAGACAAAAGATGCGCTGCTTTTGTTTCGGTTGGGTGATTTCTACGAAACATTTTATGAAGATGCTGCTATTTTGTCCAAAGAGCTAAACCTAACTTTAACAAAACGGCAAAATGTCCCCATGAGCGGCATTCCATGTCACGCATCAGAGGGGTATATTGAAAAGTTAGTCGAAAAGGGATATCTGGTTGCAGTGGCCGAGCAA
Source organism: Simkania sp. (assembly GCA_027942475.1). Taxonomy (GTDB): domain Bacteria; phylum Chlamydiota; class Chlamydiia; order Chlamydiales; family Simkaniaceae; genus JANQSR01. The sequence continues at coordinate 58,666 of JAQFVP010000004.1, forward strand.
ATGGAGGATCCAAAAGCTGTCAAGGGACTAGTGCAAAGAAAGGTGATCAGAACTGTGTCACCGGGTACGATCTCACACTCCCCTTTCCTCTCAGAGAGAGTGAATAATTTTTTTGTTTCTATCTTTAAAATAGACACTCTTTTTGCCCTCGCTATTTTAGACCTGTCCACAGGAGAGCTCCGTGCGATTGAGCTAGCAAACAATGTGGATTTACGAGATGAACTCTTTCGATGCGCCCCCTCAGAAATTCTCATTTCGCAAGCAGACGCGGACTTGCTGAGGCCTCTTCTAGATGACTTCAAAAAATCTCATCGAGTACGCATCAACATCAAAGAGACTTTTTCGCTTGTACATCACAGCGCATCTACCTATCTCAGCGATCATTTTCGGGTGCCCAGTGTAGATTCTCTTGCCTTAAAAGGGAAAAAGGGGATGGTTCACGCTACTGCGGCTCTCCTTTATTACATCGAAAATGAACTCAAACTCAGCATCGATCATATTAGACAAGTTCAACTAGACCGCCTTTCTACTTATATGACAATCGATAAGAGCACGCAGCGTCACTTAGAACTTATTCAGCCACTTCATGAAGATAACAAAGAAAATACGTTGTTGCGCCTTTTTGACCGCACCCTTACGCCCATGGGTGCTCGCTTGCTGAAAAGTTGGGTTACTTACCCCTTGCTATGCCCGCAAAAGATTCGATTAAGACAAGATGCCATTGAGCATCTACTTAAAAAACAGCAAGAAGTTACCCACTTATGCCGCCATTTAAAGCAGATTGGCGATTTCGAGCGTCTAATTATGCGCATATCGACGAGTGATGTAACCCCCCGTCTTCTCGCCCTTCTCTGTGATTCACTCGAAAAGATTCCAAAGGTGCGCAACATATGTGCCTTTTTTACCTCTGATTTACTCAAAAAAATCTCTTTGCATCTGTTAGATCTCAACCAGATTACCCATGAAATTCGGCAGACGCTTGTAGATGATCCTCCTGTAAAATTAGGGGAAAGCCCCACAATTCGGTCTGGTTTTCACAAAGAATTAGATCATCTCTTGTCACTTAAGGAAAACAGTCATGATTGGATTGCCAACTACCAAACTCAGCTCAAGAAGGCGACAGGCATTAAAACACTTAAAATCGTCTACAGTAAAGCATTTGGTTACTGCATCGAAGTAAGCCGTGCGCAAGCAAGTCAGGTCCCCGCCTTTTTTCAAAGACGGCAGACACTGGTCAATGCCGAGAGATTCATGACCTCTGAATTAAAAACGCACGAAGAAAAAATTTTGGCAGCTGAAGAGAAAATAGAAGAATTGTTCATCCGAACCAGAAAGTGGTGATACCACTGGCCCCT
>JAQFVP010000043.1 GCA_027942475.1 Simkania sp.
TCTTCGACGAGAATCCTTGAAATTTTGTGGTTGTCCTCTTTTCTTCTATTTCTGAAAAAAAGGGAATCTTCTTTTCAAAGAGAGGAAGGGTCGGAATACATCTGCGTGTCTCGATAGATCTGATCGAGTAAATAAATCAGATCGGAGCGATCGATCCGTTTGATCAAGTCTTGGTCGTCATATCCTAACACTGACTCTAATAACTTCTCCTTTTTGGAGATCAAATGGTGAATATGCTCTTCCACTGTGCACCTTGTCATCATTTTAAACACCTGCACCCCGCGATTTTGTCCAATGCGGTGTACTCGGTCGGTTGCCTGCCTTTCTATGGCAGGGTTCCACCATCGATCATAGTGAATCACTACAGAAGCAGCCGTCAGATCAATCCCCGTACCCGCTGCTTTTAAAGAAGCAACAAATACTTCACACTGAGGATCGGTTTGAAACATTTCTAATTGTTTTTTTCGATCTCGGGTACTTCCCCGAATAGATGCCCACTTGATTTTATTTTCTTTGAGATGCGCTTGTATGATGTCCATCATTTTGAGATACTGGGTAAAGACGACCAGCTTTTGCTGCCCTGCTCTCGTTTCATTGAGCAATTCGACAAAAAGATCCCATTTTCCACTTTGATGATCTTTGTAATTGGGAATATCCCCTAAAAAAGTGCTCGGATGATTACAGATCTGCTTGAGAGTATTGAAAAGGGCAAAAACATGTAGATAGGGCAATTGATTTTTGTTTGATTCAATTTGTTTGATCAATAGATCGTAAGATTGAGTACAGGCCTCTTTGTAGAGCTTTTGCTGTTCTTGTGAAAGCTCGCAACGAGCGACCTCTTCGATTTTTTCGGGGAGGTCATCGAGAACTTCACTTTTCTTCCGTCTGAGCACGAAAGGATGAATCAGTTTTGCAAGCAGGGCTTTTTGCTTACGGTTTTGATATTTTTCGATAGGCTTGACAAAATGCTCCCGATAATATCTGTGTGAAGGTAAATAGTTGGGAAGAATCACATCAAAAAGAGCTTTGAGTTCAAGAAGACGATTTTCAATCGGCGTGCCCGTGAGACCAATTTTTGTCTTGGCCTTGATCAGTGCAAGTGCTCGGTGAGTCAGAGACTGAGCATTTTTCGCCATTTGGGTTTCGTCAAAAATAGCCACATCGAACTCAATTTCCTTGAGCGTTTCCCTTTCGCTGCGCAAAGTGCCATAAGAGGTCAAAAGTAGGTCTGCCTTTGTTTGGAGAGCGACGGTGCTACGCTGTATTCCGTGAAACACCAACACTTTAAATGAAGGGAGAAATCGGTTGAGAAGCCTTTCCCAATGATAGATCACCGAAGTGGGACAGACGACGAGAAAATAGGATTCTTTGTTCAGGCGATAAGCGGCGGCTAGAAGCCCCATTGCCTGGTGCGTTTTCCCAAGCCCCATATCGTCGCAAAGGAGCCCGGACAGCCCATAAGAGTAGAGAAACCAAAGCCATTTGACCCCCACTTTTTGATAAGGGCGCAACACACTTTTTAGAGCATCTAAATCGAGGAGGTTGTCCGATTCAAAACGGTCTATCTGGGCGAGGAGCTTTCGAGTGCAAGCCTCTTTCTCCCCGTCCCCCTTTGGCTCCTCAATTTTCTCATAGGTATGCAGACGGATCCATTCTAAAGTAGTCAGCGTAACGCTTTGCCCATGTGGAGCAATTTGCCCTCGAGAAAGCCCACCGAGCCAGTGAAAACGGGGGTCTTTGAAGGAGATAAGCCCCGCTTGACTCATTGCATAGAAGTGGTTGCAGTCAAAGAGTTTTTTCATCGTCCCAATTGATTCTTCCCCAAGCTCACTTTCATACACAAGATCAACGATCCATTTTTTACCCGCATCTTTTGGGTCTTTTTGCAAATACTTGACCTTTAATCTAAGATTTTTTGGTTTTTTCAAACGGGGGTCAAGTTTGACAATCCACGGTGTAAGCTCGGCTAATTCAACGGTAACGAAATGAAACTCTCGCATTTTTTCGATTTTTGTCCCCCTCTGGTACTCTTTGGGTAAAGATCCCTGACGGGGAATTTCTGCAAATCCATTCCCATCTACGTAGGTGAAGTCACCTAAAAAGTGCACTTTTTTACCCACACGATCAGCAAAAAATGAAAATTCCGGCTCGATACAGATCATATTTTTTTGATCGATAAAGATATTGAGCCCCAACCTTTCGATGGGTTGAGATGGATTAAAGAAGTTTTTTACTTGCTCTAGCTCTTCTCGATGCATATGAATGAATGAAGAAATATCAGAGGAAAGTACCTTTGTTGTGGGTCTGATCTTCATCAAACCACCTGCATATAATTTTTTGTAAAACCCTTTGGTGCGAACGTAGAGCCAACTTCCAAAATCAATCACTTCATCCGACATCTCGAATGGGTGTGATTCATTTTCAAAAATAAGTACTTGAGCGTTTTCGAAGCGGTAGGTAAGGTTGAGTTCAATTTCTGAGAGATGAATTTGAAACCCTTCATGCTGACTTAACCAGGACTGGTGTTGACTGATAAAATTTTCCACTTTTTCATAGGGAATTACTGTTTCAAAACCATCAAAAAGAGGGTTATCTAGAATATAAAATCCCCGATGTTTCAAATAGACCCACGACCTAAAAAATGCACTCCCCTCAGTTTGCAAGTCCCCCTCTTCAAACGCAAAACAAGAGATGTGGAGCCTTTTTTTTCCATCAAAATAGAGCCGATAGAAGGGCTGAATACTCTCACATGAAATTTGATCGTCAACGAGATACTTTTTGACTACTTTGTAATGGCGATCTAAAAACGCACCGATGCAGTCTGCTTGAATGACCCTTTTTTTAAAAAAAGGGTCTGTCTGAGAGGGAAAAAACCCTACGCCGATTTGAAACTCCCACTTGCCCACTATCTGAGCCCCTTTTTTCTGCTCTATATGCAGGGGCTTTGCACAAATATGGATCTCTTTTTTCTCGCTTTGATAAGAGATTTTTTGGATACAAATATCTCGGAAGTCATACACTTTGAGAGAAGTATGCAATTGATTGAGAGAAGGGATGAGACGCTTCCACTGATCTTTAGCAACCGAAAACTCAAAATCCAACTCTTCAAACGAGCAATGCACTTTTTTTGGCAACATTTTTTCGCTATCTGGAAAATCAACCCGATATTTTTCCGAAAGCACCTGTTTGATGAGCATCCACTTGGCCAAGTCGGACCAAAAAGCAAGCTCATAGCGCAGCTTTTCAGTCGGAGTTCCCCTTTTCCATAGCCTTAAATCTTCTGAAGAGAT
>JAQFVP010000044.1 GCA_027942475.1 Simkania sp.
CGTCTTTATATCCTATGCCCCCATCTCCCCCCTTTGCAGTAGCTCCTTCGATGGTTAGGTTTTTGATGATCACCATGTTGTCACCGGCATTTTCATACCCCCTAATGAAAAAACCGGGGAATTCCCCTCCATTTTTTACCTTAAGCGCGTGCCTTCCTCCATCGATCGTGATTGCTTGATTGGTTGGCCTAAGTCCAGAGTCCGCATTGAGCGGAGTCAAATCTTGGGAAAATAGGATGTCCCTTTCGAATGTGATTGAGCCGCCACTTTCATTGACCTTTGGAATTGCCTTTTCTAAGTCCTCTTCGTTTTGCACGGTGATGCTCACTGGCGCCGACTCTAAATAGGTAAAAAGATGCGCAAACACTATAAGCGAAAGGATGAAGGGGTAGTAGAACATAACAACACCTTGCAGTTTAAAAACTCCATGTGATATTGAGCTTGCCCTCTTGCACGTGGGTAGAACCCACCAAATTGGCTTCATAGCTGATGGTAAGGGACAATCGGTTTGGATACTCCATGGATATTTCAGCTCCCAAAACGCATTGATGCTTGAGCGGGTAGGTGCTCTCGAGTGTCATACTCCTTGTTTTGGAAAAGCTGTCTATGTCTAGTTTTGCTCGCTCCTTACTTTGATTGAGCATAATATTTTTTACCCATCCGACATAAATGCTAGGGACTAGGCGGCCATGTGCCAAGTTTACCTCCTCAAACAGTTTGAGTGTGACCTCCGGACGCACAAACGCCGAGAATTTGCTCAAGACAAATAGATTGAGCGGATCTGCTTTAGACTCTCGAAATCCATTTTCGAATGCAGTGAAAAAGCTGCACCGAAACATGGGCATACAAAAGAGATTTTCGAAAGCAGTTGTGGTCATGGCCCACTTGAGAGCGCCATGCAACGCAAGTAACAAATCAAAGCTATGATGATAGCTTTTAGCGCTTTTTTCCCTGTTTAGGAGCAAGATATTTCGATGCACATCATAAAAACTCATCCCCCCGGCAACCATGCCTCCGATCAGTCTATCTTCTCGCATATAGGTCAAAGAAGGTGCCAAGTAAATCGATTGAATTACCCCTTTGCCTTGCTGTTTTTCCCAATCAAAATCGGAGTAGGTATACCCAAGGCCGCCCCCTAAAAAGAGATGATTTGAAAGGGATCTTCGGTGTCCGAGCACCAGTCCGTACGCGCGACTACGCAAAGACGCCCGATCCTTTTTTCCCTCTTGTTTGTAATAATAGCCGATAGGGGCGATCCAGGTAAAACGCTCTAAGTCAGGATGTTTTTGTTTGTTGCCAGTTTGTCTGCGCTCGATCAGATCGGTGCTACTCATCTCTTTGCCCATCCGTATCCCCGATTGAAAGGTCATGAGGGAAAGCGATCCAAACTGCTCGGGGCCCAGTTGCAAGATCCACTCTGAATATGGCTGCTCTTTTTCTGTGGAAAACGCTTTTCTCAGAATTGATTTGAGACTATTTGAAAACAGATTGATGTCCTGGAAAAGATAGTCGCTGATCTTTTTCCCGTTTCCCTTGAGGTTGTACGCGCTCTTTGGCAGGGCAAATTGAGGGGTGGGAAGTGTAAAGAAAAACTCTTTTCCCCCCTCTTTTACGCGAACGCTCTGAGGTGAGAAGGCTTGGTCGCCAAAGCGCACCGTAGAAAATTTGTCTTCTCCTTGCGTAAAACCCCCTTCTGCTGTGAAAAAATCATAGGATATGCCCGCATCATAAATGCCCGGAAGAGGGGCAAACACCAATTGACTCCCCTCTTTCAATGTAGAGAGGCCAGATACTTTTAGGTGATTGGACCTGCCCAAGTCATTTACCTCGATCTCTAAAATGCCAGGTGGGCTTGATGCACGTGCGTTTGCTTGGTTATACCGCTGTATAGTCAATCGAGTCACACCCGGTCTGACAATCCCCCCATTGTTGACGACCTGGCATATTCCGTTTCCCTCCAAAATCCCTTCAGGGTAGACATTCACCCATTTCGGGCACCTCCCCTCCACATTAAGCGCCCCACTTTTTTTAATGGATACATAGTCGTCTCCCGCCTGTTTCTGTCTCCCAAGCACTGAATTAGGGCCAATAGTCACCCTCCCTTGATCGATGGCAAATAATCCCAAACAGTTTGTTCCATCCCCTTCTAAGATGAAATTTCCCTTTTCTTTTTTATGCAGCGCCCTGTTTTGCGCTACTTCTAGCCTCCCCTCTAAGGTAAGGTCGACATGATCCAAGGCTGCAATCGCGCCACTTCGCATCGCTTGGTCTCTGTCTCCAACCTTAATTATTTTATCTCTCGAGAGAGTAGATGCCGCAATTGCTCTGAGCGTTCCCTCGTCCACTATTTCGATGGTCCTTAATCGCCCGAGTCCTCCGAGGTTTTCTTCTTTTTCAAAATTTAACGCGCCCTTTTCCCCCTGGATACGGATCCCTCCGGTGAACCTGTTTTTTCCAGAAAGTGTCAACGGCTGATCTGTTACGAAAAGATCCCCTTCTCCGATGATTTGCCCTTCAAAGTGTCCCCCTTTGGAAACTTCCAAGCTCTTGTTGGCAGTAAGCAAATTGACTATGCCATTTCCCTCTAGGGCGCCAATTTTTTTATTGTGCAGAGCTATACTAAGTACTCCCTTCTCTTGAATAGTTACCTTTCCACTTCCTAGAGACTCTAGTTTTTCTCCCAAAAGTAGCGCCATTCCCTCTACAATGATTGTTCCTCCACTGTAGCTATTGTTGTCCCAAAGCTCAAGAGTGCCCTTGCCTGTTTTGGTGAGCTGTCCGCTTAGATTCGCTTTATTGCTTATAGTATTTATAAATTGCGCCCGATCTCCCTGATCCTGCACTTCGACTGTGCCCTTATCTAATTGCACTTTTCTTGTAAATGTAAAGGCGGTGCCCGTAATCAGGAGCGTGCCCCCTTCGAGGATCAGATCACTCCCTTGAATGCCCCTCTCTCCGAGATTCTCTTCTTTGTATACCTTTAACGTTCCCTCTGTCAGAGTGGTCTCTCCGCAATAGGTATTCTCCCCTGTGAGCTCGAGAATTCCCCCCCCCCTTCAGAAACACACC
>JAQFVP010000045.1 GCA_027942475.1 Simkania sp.
TAAAGTAGGAGACTGCGATGTGTTTGCACTGCATCAGCAGGGAACACTGCATGTGATTGCAAAACTTGCTTGCCGCCAAAAAAGGCTGGTTAGCGCAGAGCCATTTTCTTTCAATTTTCCTTTCGATTTTGGACAGGGAGGGGAGACTTTTTTGCTTCAGCACTACCAAACGTCCCAAATGCCCCCTCCCGAAATTCTTTTGCCTCTTTGTTTAACACGAGCATCCCTTTTAGAAGAAATCTTATTTGAAAAAGGGCTTGGCGCAGTGAAACTAACACATCCGAAGATAGGGGAAAAAGCACGCCTTCTCAAATTAGCAGCCAAAAACGCCCTCACTTTTTGCACGCAACAACAGCAAAAGGCGCTTCTTTCTGAGAGCATGCTTTTGGACATTGAAGAGATTTGCCAACTGAATCGCTTCCCGTTTGCCATTGAATGTTTTGACACTTCAAGCTTTGCAAGCAAAGATTTTGTGGCATGTATGGTGGGATTTACAAATGGAAAGCGGGATAAAAAACGGACTCGTCTTTTTAACATCAAACAGACAGATGGATCGGATGATTGTGGGGCTCTTCGAGAGATGTTGATGCGTCATTTGAAAAAATCTAAGCAGCAAGAGGAGCTGCCCGATTTGCTCCTCATCGATGGGGGCAAAGGGCAGCTTCATGTCGCATTAGAGGTGCTTCAAAAGCTAAAAATCGCCTGCGTCGATGTGATTGCCCTTGCAAAAGAAAAAGGGCGTCATGATAAAGGTCTTAATCTAGAAAAAATCTTTGTCTCCCATAAAAGCGATCCTATTATTCTATCCCCTCGTTCTCCCGTTCTATTTATGCTGCAAAAAATGCGAGATGAAGCGCACCGCGTTGCGATCCACTTTCATCGCAAAAAGCGAAAAAAAAGGGTGATTACAAGTGTTTTGGATCAGGTCGTCGGTATCGGTCCGATCAAAAAAACCCGCCTTCTTGACCATTTTGGAAGTGTTGAAAAAGTAAAAGAAGCGACAGACAAGGCCCTCAAAGAGGTTCCCGGAATGACGAAAAAAGATATCCTTGCCTTGCGCGGGTTTTTTGAGTCTACCTGATAAGCAAATGGGAAGCTATATTCAAACAGCTCTTTATGTAAGAGATTTTTTCCACTCAGATAGTAATGTAAGAGCGGTTATGGGCGTAATCTCATTGAGGTTTAGCGTTTTGAGGTTTTCAATGATTTCATTGTCTGCTAGAGCACGCGCAGACTCGCAGGGGGTGAGAGAGGGGGTGTTTTGCGCTATAGGCGCAGCTTTATCTCGCTTTAATCTGCATAACTTTTCTTTCGCCTTTTCAATCAGAGATGGGGGAAACCCCGCCAAATGTGCTACGTGGATGCCGTAGCTCTTGTCCGTGCGCCCCTCAATAATTTTTCTGAGAAATACCACCCGATCTCCCGTGTCTTGGATCGTGACCTGAAAGTTTTTGATCTGGCTGTGGCTTTTTTCCAGCTCAGTAAGTTCCCAATAATGAGTGGCAAACAAGGTTTTTACCCCTTTTCCCTTCAAAGTCAAGAGATACTCGGCAACAGACCAAGCGATTGCAATCCCATCATATGTACTTGTCCCGCGACCAATTTCATCGAGAATGACAAGTGAGCGGGGAGTAGCGTGATTTAAGATATGGGCAGTTTCGCTCATCTCTACCATAAAAGTAGACCGTCCACGGGCCAAGTCGTCGCTTGCGCCAATCCGGCTAAAAATCTTATCAACAATCCCGATGTGCGCACGTTCGGCCGGAACATAAGAACCAATTTGCGCCATCATGACAATGAGTGCCACCTGACGGATATAGGTCGATTTACCAGCCATATTAGGGCCCGTGATCAGCATGAACCCGCACTCACTTTGACTCATGCACGTGTCGTTTGGGATAAAGGAGCCATCGCGCAGAGAGGCTCCAATAATCGGATGCCATCCATTTTTAATGTCGATTTTCTCACCTTCATCAACGACAGGTCGAGAGTAACGATGGTCCCGTGCTAGGTTTGCGAGCCCAACCAAACAGTCCAAATTGGCAAGAGCTTTGGCTACTTTTTTTATTTGAGGCAGATAGGATGTGACCTTTTTTTGCAAAACGTGGCAGAGGGAGCGCTTATCTGGTTGAGTTATGGGTTGTGTGTTATGAGCACACTTCCCCCAACTCT
>JAQFVP010000005.1:0-12428 GCA_027942475.1 Simkania sp.
GCAACCGACACTACTTTTGATAGACGCTTTTTTGTGTGGTCTTCTTCCGTGAGAAATCTAGTGCGATAAGTCAAAGCATTACGACATATTCTGGGGTATTTGTTATCTTTGGGCTCTTTTTCGGGCTTGAGTATCTTAATGGCCCAGTTCCAGATCGGATAGAGGTGAAACATCCAGCGGTTTAACTCGCCCTCTTGTTTTTTGGTGAGCTTGAGCTTAAGCTGGCGTTGTCGAATGTTTTCTTTCTTTTCTTTTTGGGTTTTGGCATTAAACAAAAATTATACCTCGGGTGATCAAAAAAAGATATGACTGCATTGAAAAAATTGGTGAAAAACCCCCTTCCAAAAATTCCTTAAAAAAGGGAATCTTCTTATCCTGGGCAAGCAGGAAAACCACAAGAAACACGCTCTTGACCCAATCCCCTCAACGGGATGGGAATGCCGCGTGTTTTCAAAGGTATAGAGAGGCCCTGGTTAGGAGGTATGCATTTTTTCTCAAAAAAAAGTCTTAGGAGCTATTGAATGGCTTGAGTCCCCCTTGCTCATGGGGTTTCCTCAAATCAGACACGCCTTTTTCTTACGGGGAAAAGGGTTTGATTTGAGCGAAAAAGCGGGTTTACATAACCAAGATATCGCTCTTGAGATGATCGGCGTAGGGCGAGGAGTCAAACTCAAACAACCACACGCAGCAGATATTTTAGCGCTAGAAAATGTCACGCAAAAGTGGACTTTTTACGAGGGGTACGATGGGGTCATCACACGGGAAAAAGGGGTGGGGCTCCTCGTGCGACATGCTGATTGTCAGGCAGCCCTTTTTTTCGATCCAAAGTCAGAGACAATTGCCAACGTTCATTGTGGTTGGCGCGGTAGCGTCAAAAATATTTACCGAGAAACGGTGCGCAAAATGGGCGATTTATATGGAGCCCAACCTCATACGATAAGGGTATGCATTTCCCCGAGTCTCGGGCCAAAAAAAGCGGAGTTTACAAATTACAAAAAAGAGCTTCCTCCGAAGTTTTGGAAGTACCAGGTCACACCCAACCATTTTGATTTTTGGGCCATTAGTCGAGACCAACTCTTAGAAGCGGGATGTTTGCAAAAGCATATTGCATGCGCCAATCTGTGCACCTATTCTTCTCCCGATGAGTGTTTTTCTTACAGAAGAGACCCATTGACGGGCCATCATGGGACCATGATTGCAATGAATCCTTCGCTTTCTTACCATTAGCTGAAAAAAGATGGGTTATATCTTTAGCACGCACAACCCAAGCGCAGGTATAAATGAATCAAAAAGAAATGAAAGTGGTCTGCATTATCCCCGCTCGCCTGCACTCTACCCGTTTTCCCCACAAAGTTCTTAGCTATTTGGGACACAAACCGATGCTCCAATGGATCTGGGAAGAGGCACTTTCCTGCGCGCAGTTTGATCAAATCGCCTTTGCCATTGACCACGAAAAAACAGCTGCCTTAATCCAGAGCTTTCGAGGATCCTATTTCATGACAGATCAAACCCTTTCAAGCGGAACCGATCGAATCATTTCGCTGATGGATACAAAACAAATCGAGGGGGATATTTGGGTCAATTGGCAAGGGGATGAGCCCTTTATCAGTGCCCAGATGATCAAAGATTTGCTCAGGTCATGTAGAGACCGGGATGCAGATATTTGGAGCTTAAAGAAAAAAATTGATTGTCAAACAGAGATTCAAAACCCCCATGTAGTAAAAGTGGTATCGAATAGAAAGGGGGAGGCCCTCTACTTTTCCAGGGCTCCTGTCCCTTATGCGCGCGAACAACTGCCGGTGTACTACAAACACATCGGTCTTTATGCGTACACAAAAAAAGCGCTCGAAAAAATTCGAGACATGCCCAGGTCTTGCCTAGAAAAAGCGGAGTCTCTAGAACAGCTGCGGTTTATAGAAGGGGGTCTCAAAATTAAGCTGCACGAAACGGCGTCGTACGTGCAGGGGATCGACACACCTCAGGACCTTCTCATGGCAATAAAGCACCTATCCACATCTAAGAGCCCCAAATCGGCGCCATAGTAAAGGAAGCCCTTTTTTTTTGCCCTAAATATATTGATTATCAATTACTTCCAAAAAAGTCTAGAAAGATGAATAGGTAAAGCCCCCACTTGGAATAAATAATTCTTATTCATTGGATCTTAGATACCCTATGGGTATAATTATGGTAAGTGTCCACCCTGAGCTGCTGAGGCTATTTTTGACGGCAAGCGCGGGGGAAACCCAAAACCACTCAAATAAAAATTGAGATAGTAAAAGTGAAAAAAATTTTTTTATCGAGCACAATCTCTTTAGCTTTGGTCCACTCCGTTTTTGCGCAGAGCGAGCCCAAACAAACTCTTTTGCCCCCTCAAAAGCCCAAGTTTGTCGAAGAGATTGTCAGCCAATACGACGAGGGGGTTTATGATTCTTTTCTCAAACAGATGGATGCCACTTATAGGGAAGAAAACAGCAAGTGGCAGCACGATGCCATTATGGAAGAGCGCAAAAAAAAATGTGCTATTGTCCAGAGTTTTAAACCTGTAAAAGATGATCTGTTTGCTACAAAAGCTGCGGTGATTCGGGAAAATGAAGGGCGAGAACTCGTAGAGCTATGTCTGTGTGAACCGATCTCCGCTTTAACGCGCAATGTCAAAGAGATGATTTTTTTTAGCCCAAGCGAACGGGAGCAGGCAAGCTTAGATTACCTCGATAACTTAGCCTTGAAGTTCAAAGGAGAAGGGGAAACACCGATGGAAAACAAGCTAATCAATATCGACACAGAATTTTGGATTAAAACAGTCTCCCTTGAGGTCCTTTTGACGAAAAGTAAAATTAATCAAACCTCTTACATTAAACAGCGCGCCGTGCTTCAACTCGAAAAACTCAAACAAATGGAAATTGCAACGCAAGAGCAAGATGCTGATCCGATCGTAAAAGAGCACATCAAAACAGCTTTGCGTATTTATCCCCAAGTGCAAGTCTCCTGTATCACACGCAAATATTTGCACGATTTGGCCACTGGGAAATTGGAGCCACAGAATCCTACAGAAGAAAAGATCAAGCAGATTACAAGCAAATATCATGACAAAATGGAGGCGCTCATCAAAGAGTACTTCCCCGAAGATAAAAAATCGGACACATGATCAATTGGGGGCGCCGTGCAAAATCAAAATACTGCATGCCGCGCCAACCATGTTCTCTACCTATTTCTCATTTTCTTTCTGCTCATCCTCATTCGCATTTGGTACCTCTCTGCTTTTAAACATGATGCGTTTCGAGAAAAAGCAGCCGCTCCTAGAAGGAGAATAATCGTTGAGCAACCCGCGCGCGGCGTCATTCGGGACCGATTTCACTTCCCTCTAGCTATTAATACAATGAAATACAACGCGGCTATTTGCTACGATAAAATTCGCAATATTCCTCTGGTCGTGACAGAAAAAAATGAGAAGGGGAAAAAAATTCGCGTACACAAGCGCCGTCGTTATATCACCTCTTTGTCTAAAATGATGGCCTTGCATCTCAACATGGATCCCATTGCGATTGAGGATCTTATTTACGCACAGGCCTCCATGTTTCCCCACACATCATTTGTGATTGGAGAGGGGATTTCGGAGAAAACCTATTACACGCTCCGCGCTCTTGAAAAAGATTGGGTTGGACTCGAAACGCAGAGGAGTATGAAGCGATGTTACCCTCAAAAGAAAGAGGGATCAGATATTATCGGCTACATGGGAGCCATCCATTTATCTAAGTTTCAAGGCGTCGGGCAAGAAATCAAGACATTGCAACATTTTCTTACGCAGCAAAAAGACAAACTGCCTGCCCCACTTCCCAAGGGGTTCAATCGAATAGATGAAGTCACCTCGCGTCTCGAACAGCTCAGAGCAAAGGCCTACACGATCCAAACCCACGTGGGCAAAATGGGGGTAGAACGGGTATTTGATGAAGAACTTCGTGGGTTTTTTGGGAAAAAACAAATAGAGGTGGATGGAAACAACCGTTTCATTGTTCGCACAGTAGAGCAAAGTGCACCTATTGCAGGCCATAGTGTGACTCTGACTATTTCAGCTGAATTACAAGCATTTGCAGAATCACTTCTCATACAAAATGAAAAAGAGAGGCAAGAATTCTTTGCCCATGCGGGCAAAGAGCATAGCCGCATTGCTCCCCCTTGGATTATGGGAGGAGCCATTGTGGCCATGATTCCCCAGACGGGGGAAATCGTAGCTCTCGCTTCTTATCCACGCTTTGATCCCAACGATTTTACGCAGCGAAGTAATCAGCGCATCCACCAATGGATGGAAACGCCGGAGCACATTGCAAATATTTGGGACGGAAAAGTTGGTTTGATAAGAGAGCACTACTCTTTTGAACTAGGCAAAACGTATGAAAAAAATGAGATGATCTGCTGGGACAGTTTTCTCGACCATATCCTATCTTTAGATGGGCAAGTCAGACAAAAAATGAACAAAATCACCTCTATCCAACAAGCAGCTGATGTATTAGGTTCGATGTATGCTTTGATGGAATTTGCGCAAACTGATCAACCACATCTCATACTGCGCGCCCTATATCACGAGCGAGAAGGGCACATCTTTTCTTCAAATAGAAAAATAGATAGTGAAAAGGTGCGATCTGTTCAAAAACTGCTCAGCCAAAATCAAGCGATTGGGGATAAAAATCATCTCGACTCCTATTTCCATGATATCTACTATAACGAGGACAAGCTCCTGTTATTAGACCTTTTAAGACTCTCCCTCGATTTATCCCTATTTCATTCGTCACTTCTGCAAAATGTGGGCAAAGATGCACTGTCTACCTACCGGTCACTATGCCAAGCGTACGCAGTGGTCGAAGCTGAGACCAAAAAACAGGTAAAGATCTTTTATCACAAACATATTTTCCCGATTTGGAGAAGAGAAAAGTTCCACTTGTACTTGAAGCAAAAAAGGGGGGAAGAAAAGATAAAAAAAACCTACCCCCACCCTTACACCAAGTATTTGATGCAAGCCAAAACTACGCTCTTTGACCGATTTTGGGAAACGCACAAATGGGATTTTTTAGAAACTCTTCTTTTTCAAACTCTTCCAAGCAATGTAGAAATTAAACCGCTCGCCTTCCATCTGCTCATCAAACATCAAAAACTTGAAAATCCTCTATTTTTGCAGCAGCTCAAAAAGCTTAAGGATCGATTGAAAAAAATGCCTAGATCAGAAGGGCTAAGCTACCTAAAAACTATGCGTACCTATGCTGATTTGACCCATCCTCTATGGGGGCAGTATCCCCGTTTTGCAAAACTCTCTAGCAAGGCAACGCTGCAAAATCTCGCTCTCGCCTTTTACCCAGAAAATGGAATGGGGTTTCAAAGATCGTACGCCTACGGGTGCGCTACAACGCTCGGGTCCCTCTTCAAGCCGGTCGTGGGCTACGAGGCTCTCAAACAAGAGTATCTCAAAAACAAGCAAAAAGGGGCTATGCAAGAGGATCTCAACCCCCTCACAATTTATGATGAATGCCATCCCCACATCAAGGTAGAGCGAAAAACCAAAGTCGGGCGCACTCTTGATGGACAATCAATCTTGCGTCAACATAGAGGGGGGCGCCTACCGAAAAGCCATACATGGATTGGCAAGGTAGACTTTTTCAAGGCAATGCAACGCTCGAGCAACCTCTACTTTTCTCTTTTAGCAGGTGATGTCCTCGATCATCCTTCCAGTTTGTACCAAACCACCAAAAAGTTGGGTTTTGGCGCTTTGAGTGGAATTGATTTGAGTGGAGAAATTCCAGGATTTGTTCCAGATGACATCCAAGACAACCGGACGGGACTCTATGCCTTTGCCATTGGGCAGCATTCCCTTGTGGTCACTCCCTTGCAAACTTCGGTAATGATGTCAGCGCTTGCAAATGGGGGGGAAGTGCTCAAACCGCAAATTATCAAGTTTAAAGCGGGGATGTCCCCTGTGCTCAATCTCGCAAATCCGCCCTTTACCCACCTTTTCAACGGGCGAGAAGTGGAAAAGCAAATGCAAGTTACTTGTTTTAAAAAAAAGATTGCTCACACTCTATTCATGCCAAAACAAGTACAAAACACACTCTTAGAGAGCCTCTATCAAGTGGTTTGGGATAAAAATGGTCCGGGGCATCCTCGTCGTATTAAAGCATTGATCAAAAACCCACAGCTTGCGCGGGAATACAAAAGTTTAGAAGGTCAATTTATTGGCAAAACTTCAACAGCCGAATTCGCGTATCGGCCAACCTTAGACAGGGAAATGAAATCTCTGATCTGCAAGGATATTTGGTTTGGCGCCATTAGCTTTGATCAAAAATTGTCTGAGGGCTTTTCTCATCAGACAGGAAAATCAGAGCTTGTGGTTATCGTGTATCTCCGTTTTGGAGACTACGGAAAAGAGGCCGCGCCCCTTGCCGCGCAAGTGATAAAAAAATGGCGCGAGATCCAATACCAACCATGGACCCATAATCCGCTCTTCGTTGGTTCAACTCCATCCCCCTCCCATTGAAATTCCTATAATTAGAGGACCGGTAGACAATCACAAAGTGCAAAAAATATTTGATTGGCTAAGAGGGCACTGGACTATTCGTTACTGAGGCCATTTCTTTTTTGAGATCCCAATCATGGCATTTCATCAATTTGATTACCTCATCCATAGAGGTGCACGCATTGAGCTCTTGTCTGAGGTTTTTTCCCTTCTTACAAGAGCGTAGAAACCAACATCCAATTCGCCTAGTATCTAAGATAGCCTTATTCGGAGCTTTATACAGACGGATAAAATGAATATGCTCGAGAAGATGGGCATAAATAGTTTGATCATCTATGACAAGGGGTAATTGCCCAGAGTCGAGCCGTTTGATATCCTCTGCAAGCCAAGGCATGCCCATGGTGCCACGGGAAGCTAAAATAGCATCACATCCGGTTTGCTCAAAAAGATTTAGTCCGTCTTGCGCCGTAAAAACATCTCCATTCCCAATCACATGAATATTGCGCGCTACCTCCTTACATTGACGAATGATCTCCCAATTTGCTTTCCCTCTGTATTTTTGTTCGCGCGTTCTTCCGTGGATAGCAATGGCAGTTGCGCCTGCCTCTTCAGCAATGCGAGTAATTTCCGGAGCATTCAGCAAGTGGCTGTCCCATCCAGCTCGAATCTTTACCGTAACGGGAATTTGAACCGCAGCCACCATCTCAGCGAGCACCTCCCCAATAAGCAAAGGATTTTTTAACATTCCCGATCCACTTCCATCTTTGGTAACCCGATCAACTGGACACCCACAGTTGAGATCGATCACGTCAAAACCGAGATCTTCAATGATGCGGGCGGTTGGTTTTGCTAGCTTAGGGTTGCTCCCACACAGCTGCGCGCCAATTGGGCGCATCGAATCTCGATAGTCGAGTAGATGATACGTATTTGGTTCGTGACGGACCAATCCATCCATCTTGACCATTTCACAATACATCAACCCGACGGGATACAAAGAGGCCATTTGACGAAAGGGAAAGTCAGAGCATCCCGCCAATGGAGAATAAAAAACATTGCTAGGAAGGGTAAGGGATTTGAACTTGATGGGTTTAACGCGTTGCATAAAGCAGAATTTTCAAAATGAACTTTTCTAGCAGTCGGAGTACAATAAAAGCGAGCAGCGGGCTTAGATCAATGACACCCCCAATCAGAGGGATAAAACGGCGAAAAAAGTTCAGATAGGGATCGGTGTAATGGGCGACAAATCGAACAAAATGGGACAGCTGAAACCTCGGAAACCAATAGCTAATTACACGTATTAAAAGAAGAAGTGTATATACGGAAAAGAAAAGACGAATCAAATAAACAATGAGATACATAGATCTATTTTAGCATGTTTTTTGATTAGAAAAAAAGCACAAGAAATAGGGGGCGGACTTTTTTTGATCTGGATTGGGCAGTGGTTGAAGCTGTGATTTTTCTCACCGATGTCATATAATTCTAGCATGTCGACAATCGGAATTTATCGAGACGGAAGTCAACTCAAAATTACATCTATCAGCCGCACATTGCTCATAGAAAGGCTCGAACGACCTGCCCACTACTCAGAGAAAGAGTGGGAGGGGCTTTTAGCTTCTGGGATTGAGGGAAATCAGGTTTTGATCCGCTCTGTTGAGCTCCCCCTCAAAAAAAGACGGATGCTCGACAAAACTCTCCCGTTTCAGATCGAAACTCTGACCCCTTTTTCATTCGACGAGGTTATAGTAAAACCTGTTTATCAAGTGGGAGAAAAAACGACAAAAGCTACTTTTTTCTTGGTTGCCAAAGAGATTCTTGAAAAACATGTCGCATCTTTAGAAGGGGCTGATCCCGCCTGGGTTTCTTGTGTCCCAACTGCTTTATACCGATTTGCTTGCTTGATTGGAAATGACAGAGAAGGATATGTCATTTTCCATATGGGGGCAAAAACAACAGAAATTGTTTCCGTTACCCATGGCATGGTACAACAAAGCACCTCTATCAATATGGGAATTGAGGATTTTAAGTCCGCTTACACAAAAGATCATCCCGAAGAAAAGGAGTTTCAACGCATTCATTCTATACGAAAACTCACCCTGTCTTCTATCAGTGTCAAAGATTATCCCTCTTTGTTTCATCTTCTCCAAGAGTTTCAAGGGGAAGTAGACAGGGCTTTTTGTTTTTTAAACCACAAGCAAAAAGGGACCAAATTGGGTTCTTTCCTTTTTCTCGGTGAAACGGATACCACATTTCAATTAGAGACCTGGATAAAAGGGTGGAATACATTTTCCTACGAAGTGCTACCCATTGCAGGTAGTCGTGGCTACGACGCACAAACAATCAAAACATATGCTATTCCGATTGGACTAGCCCTAGATGCAATTAAACAGGACAAAAAAAGTGTTCAATTTAGACAGGGAAGCTATACCGCTCGCTCTGTGTATAAAACAATGAAGAAAAAAATAATACAAGGAATCTCTCTTTGTTTGGCCTGTGCGGCAATGATCTTTGCAATTGGTCATGCAATCTATACCCAACGGGAAAAGAGTTTTTCGAAAGAAATTGATCAGTTTGCAAAAATCCATCGAGGAAAAAACCCTTTGCTTGGAGAGATCCCCTCTAACTTGACAATAGAAGAGAAAATGCAGTTTGTAAAAGACCAAACCCGACTCACCGAAAACAGCCAACACTATTTTTCTTCTCCCCCTCTCGTCGCCGATGTGTTAGCTTTTTTGAGCTCCCAACCCAAATATCAACAGGAGGGGGGAAAAAAAATTTTAATCGACCGGGTGCATTATGAACTCCTCACACATCCCTCTATCCAAGAACCCCATCAATCCTATAAAGTAAAAGTCACAGTAGTTTTCACTGCACCAGATTCCAACTCGGCGCGCGAATTTCACGACGCTATTGTGGAAAACACGCAGTGGATAGATGGAAGAGAAACTGTTACATGGACGCATGAGCAAAACACCTACACGCTTTCTTTTATTCTTAAATAAAAGAAACCTGATTGCAATCTACCACCGAAATAAAAAATATTGGAATTCCAAATTCTTTGTTGAGAATCCCTTTTTTTTGATTGGGATATTTACCTTTTCCCTGATCCCTTTTTTCTTTGCCTGCCTCCTAATCAAAAACCGTTTTGCCGATTTGTCCGCAAAAAAAATGTATTTTGAACAGATCAAGCAGCAGGGGAAAGCACTGATCAAGTCACACAAAAATCGGGACCAATTTTTTGAAAGATACCAAAAGGTAGCTCCAAACTATCTAAATCATGTGATAGAAAACACAATCTTCTTACAGCAAGAGATCAATCTACTCAACGCCATTCACGCTCAACCGGCCTTCCGCTCCCATCCAATGATTAAACGCCGTTTGCTCTATCTCACCAAGGGAGCAAATCGACTTTTTTTTGTAGAGCAAGACCACAAAGATTCCGATCTCATCAAAGAGGTGTATTACAGGCAAAAAAAGCCTGTCGAAATTGGAAAGGAAGACCTAAAAAATCTCTTATCAATGATTGAAGGGGTGGAAATCGATCCTTCCCGTCTCCATGTGCCCCGTCCCCAACTCATCATGCGCCGTTTTGACTTAAAGCGTACAACCGATTTGATGTCGGAAAGCTATCTTTTAGAAATGGACCTCATTAAGAGAGAACCAATATGAACATCTTTGCTCTTTCTCTACTTTGCACCCTTTTTCTCGCATCGTGTGCAAGCCAACATCAGGGCTTTGATCTGACAAGTATTCAAATAATTGACCGAAATGGATTTAAACAGACAATCACATCTTCCGATCGACTCAAGATCCACCAAAAAACAAATTTTTCAGCTCCTCAACCCTACACCAAAGTGGTCCGTATTTATTCGCGGGACCAACGCGGAAAGATTCCCTCACGCCTCACCACCTACCATCCCAATGGGGAAGTGTGGCAGTATCTCGAGGTAGTCAACGGCAGAGCCAACGGCCTTTACCGAGAATGGCACCCCAACGGTAGGCTCCACTTTGAACTCTCCGTGATTGAGGGGCTAGGAGAACTTTCAGAAGAGGCTCAAATGAGTTGGGTATTTGATGGTGTTTCTCGCGTATGGGACGAACAGGGGTGTTTAAAAGCTGAGTTTAATTATGAAAAAGGGCTGATTCAGGGGTTGGCTCTTTACTACTTCCCAAATGGGAAGCTAGAGCAACAAATTCCCTATGATAAGGGGAAGATTGAGGGAGAGAGTTTACTTTATAATGTAGAAGGAAAGTTGATCGGAAAGAGCTCTTTTACCCAAGGGAAACAACATGGCTTTTCCACTTTTCAAGGGGACGGCCAACGCCCCCCTTATACTGAGTCTTACCGAGAAGGGCTTCTCATAGAGGGAACATACTACGATTTTCTAGGAAAGATGGCCGCACATATCAAAGAGGGGTTCGGTAAAAAAGCAGTTTTTTCAGACGGACACCTCCAAGCGCTCGAAGAGTATAAAGCTGGAGTTTTAGAAGGGGAAATACAGATTTTTCACAAACAAGGCCTGATGATTAACTCGTTTTCTATCAAAGAGGGGAAAAAACAGGGGCTAGAATGGGTGTATTACCCAACCCCAGATAAACAGCCAAAGCTCTGCATTACGTGGGTCGATGACAAAGTGCATGGCGTTGCTACAACTTGGTCTTCAAGTGGAAAGATCGAAAGTCAACGGGAAATGTATGAGAATCAAAGACATGGTGTTTCTTCTGCTTGGTATACTGATGGCACGATTCGCCTAATAGAAGAATATGAGTACGATCAACTTGTATCTGGAAAATACTTCCAGAAAGGAAGCTCCGATCCCATTTCTGAGGTAAACAAAGGGGAGGGAACCGTGACTCTTTACGACATGGAAGGGCTTTTTTTAAAACAGATCTGTTACGAAAAAGGGAAGCCAGTGCTTAACGCGCCTTCCTCTCGCTACAAAAATTAACCGACTACCTTTTTGGGCTCTCCTTGTTTGTTTTGCAAAACCCTTGTCCACCGGTGGCGCTTGAGGCAGTGACCCAAGCTCCTGGGCCGATATTTTTGCAAGTTCCAAAATGCGCCCCCTTTTTACACTGAAAAAGGATTGTGTAGGGGGTTTGAGACTGACTTGCACTAGAGGATCCAAGAGAGTCCCATTGTACCTTTTCCTGAGGTAAAATATGTGCAGTCTTGAGCGGTTCCCCACTCGCCGAAAAAATGGTCGTATCCAAGGGGTAGGGGCTATCATTATATATGGTAACCGAAGCGCCAAAACAAAGGGGACTACAAACGAGGTAGAAAAGGAGAAAATAGAGAAATCTCGCAGAAGCTTTGCCCAAAAAATCTCCTACTTGTTGACTTCAGCCCACTTAAAATCAATACTCCCCGTTTGATTAATCAAAACATTTTTTATTGCATCATCTTTAACAAAGAGTAAATTGTAGTGATAGATCGGAATTACAGGCATTTCATCCATGATGATTTGCTCACTTTGTTTTAAAAAGTGGAGCCGCTCTTCTCGACTTGCACACGCATAAGATGCCTCTAAAAGGTTCCCGTATTCAGAGTTTTCCCAGTTCGTGTCATTGGTCACATTTGATTTGCTTTGAAATATTTCTAGAAAGCTGATTGGATCATTAAAATCGGCAAACCAACTTTTCAAAAAGAGCATGTAATCCCGACGGGCAATCTGGCTAAAATAGGTCTTTTGTTCAACCGGCCTCAGCTGAACATGGATACCCAAAGCCATCCACCATTGCTGTTGCAAAGCTTGACATATGGCATGCGCGCGCCCTTCCATTGGATAAGCCAAAGTAATTTCTGGCAGACTGTCCCGATTTAGACCAAGTTCCAGCAGCGCTTCTTCAAAAATTTGCTCTGCACTTTCGATTTGTCCATCTTTGAAGTAGGGCTCATCTTGAAGCCCCCTCCTTCAGAAACACACCCAAC
>JAQFVP010000005.1:12438-59066 GCA_027942475.1 Simkania sp.
GTGATGGCATTCTTTATACCGGCATTACCACGGATATTGTCAGAAGGTGGCGACAACTCATCTTGAAGCCCCATTCCCTTTGGGACGATCCCCGTAGCTGGGGTCTGACTTCCCTGCGTCACGTGATCGACGATGTCTTGGCGATTGATTGCGAGAGCAAAGGCATGGCGCAACTTTTTGGATTGAAAAGGGGGCTGGTCAATGTTGATTCCGACCCATTGGGTGCCGAGCACAGGGGCAGACTCAAGCTGACTTGCGCTGCGCAACGCTTCAATGGCATCAATTGGGAGCACAGAAAAGGGAGAGCCCTCCCAGTCGAGTTGTTTTGCGCCAAACATTTGAAACCCGGTTTCTCCGGATACCATATACATTTTGAGCATGTCGATCTTTACAGTTTTTGCATCCCAATAACTCGGGTTTTTGACCGCTTCAATAAAATCGTTATGCTTCCAATCTGCGATCTTAAAAGGGCCATTGGAAAGGTGGGTTTCTTTTCTTCCCGCCCATTTGGGATCAAAGCGGTCGAGCGTTTCGTTGACGGGGAAGAAAATGGGGTGTTCTGTGAGCTCGAGAAAATAGGGAATCTTGTGCTCTAAATGCACAACTAGGGTCTTATCGTCGGGCATTTCAATGCCGAGCAAGCTAATGGGCAATTCCCCCATTTTGATTTTTTTTGCATTTTTAATGGCATAGAGCATGTGCGCATTGGGACTCACAAAGATCGGCTGCAAGCTTTTTTTCCACGCATAGGCAAAGTCACGAGAGGTCAGGGGCTCTCCATTGGACCAAATTGAGTCGCGCAAAGTAAACCGATAGGTCAACCCGTCTTCAGATATTTCCACATTTTTGGCGAGTGCTAGGGAGGATTTTCCCCCTTTGTCCACACGGGTCAACCCTTCATTAAACATTTTTACTAAGTTAATATCGGAGAGAAAACGAACTTTTCTCGGATCCAGCGTTTGAGGTTCGGAGGAAATATTGAGTCGAATTGACTGGGCAGATTCTTTTTGTTTGGGAGGAAGAACTCCCGTTTTTTTTTCACAACCTGAAAGTAAGAGAAAAAATCCTATCAACGAAAAAAAGAAGGAAAAATATTTCTTCATGCGTACCTCAAAAAATTTTGATCCGCCTCAAAATGATTCCCATATCGGGATTCCCCGAGGCTATTGTTCCCCAAGGGCACCTTTGGTCTAGACATTTTTTACATCTCAAACCATGTCTGTCTGGCTTTCAGACAAAAGCCCAGTCCTCTTTTTTTCCCGATCGGCACAAAAAAAAAAGGTTTTTTCAAGCCTAAAAGGAGCGCAGGTGCACTTTTTGGATTGCTCGAGGAAAATAAGCCCTGCCGCATCCCTTTTCATGACCAGTGATTTTCAAAAGGCGGGGTTACACGTTAAAGACTTCTTTCCTTAGGAGAAGATACTCAAGTTAGCGCATCAGCTTCTCGATGCATCCTAGCAGATGGTAGATTTTTATGACAGTCCCAAGTTGGGCAAAAAGGATCTCTGCCCTATACTTGGATACCTTTTTTGTTGTGGGGGAAAATATTTTCCCATATCTTAGAATAAGACAAGGAGTTAAGTTTCATGCTCCCTTTTTTTGTTGCTAAGCAGCCAACGCCCATCTTTAATCGGGCCGATCTGTTGGCTCTTTTTACCGTCCCGTTACTTTTTGATAAGCAACATCTTTTTCGAGCGGTGGAAATGGTGGCTTTCCCAGACACTGTTTTTGAGGTCGTCTGCGAATACTGCGACCATATTTTAGAAGTGCGCACACTAGATTATCCTGCCTCTTACCCCCTATTTGTCGATGAGCGTTTTGGAAAGAGAGACAAAAAGCGCCCCAAGGAGAGGGAAAAAATCTTACCTCACCCCTTGCGCATACAAAAGCACCTAGAAATCCAGCTGCAAAAACCCTACATCTGGGGAGGCAACCTAAGCTCTGGGATTTTAAAGCTACTTACCTATTATCCCCCTAAAAAAAAGCTAAGTGCCATAGAGTTTAACACCTGGACTCTGAGCGGAGTTGATTGCTCTGGGCTGATTTACGCAGCAACAAACGGGTGGCTGCCACGCAATACAAAGGATCTACTCACCGTGGGCAAGGGGATTCCAATCGCCCATCTTGCGTGGGAAGAGATGCAAAAAAAGCTACGCCCGCTCGATTTGATTGTGTGGAAGGGGCACGTCTGCATCCTCTTTGATGAAAAACAGATCATTGAGAGCAACCACTCTTGGGGAGGGGTATGCCTCACACCTATCTCGAAGAGACTTGAAATACTGCACAAGGCAGAAAGAAAAAAACCGTCTGACGATCCTACTTCGGCTATGCTCGATGATCAACTATTTTTAGTCCGACGATTCCTCGTCTAGTGTTTGTTCAAAAGAGCGCAAAAGCCGCTTGTAGTGATTAAAGGACTCTGTTTGCATCTTCTCTTCTTCCAAATGAGCCCTTTTTTTGTGATGTGTAAGCAATTGCAAAAAACTCTGCGCCGTTTGGGTCTTTGCTCCCAGCTGCCTGACCTTCGCGCTGAGGGTTTTGTCCGAAGTGACGATGATCTCCCGCTCTTTTCTATTCGTCCCTTTTACCCTCTCAACGATGAATGCATCAGCGGATAACCCCTCGGGAGGAAAAACAATTTCTAAGGCGGAGAGTTGCCTTGTGGTTGGACAGTCAGCAGCAACGTGCAGATGACCATCGAAAACAGCAGTTGCGCTGAGCCCCAAGCGGTGCAATGCACTATTTAACATCCTGACGAATTCTTCCCTTTTTTCATCAAGTGGGTCGGGGTCCTCTTCCATTAAAAAAAACAGGTTGTACCCATCGATGACGTAATTCATTTTTTCACAGAAGCGATAAGTTGCAAAGTGGAAAGGAGTTTATCTAGCGCTTTACGTCGGTGAGAAATCCGATTTTTGGTTTCTTCATCCAATTCAGCAAAGGTTTTTCGGTAGTCATACTTTTGAAAAAGGGAGTCATACCCGAATCCACTACCCCCACGGGGCTGCATAATCAAAGACCCCTCGACGCTGCCCTCCACTTGTTTTTGGACTCCACTGCTCGAAGCCAACGCGAGAGCGCATACGTAGTACCCTACCCTTTCCGACTCATCAATTTTTCCAAGCTCTTGCAAAAGCTTGCTTCGGTTATCTTTATCGGTCGCATTGTGCCCTGCATAGCGAGCACTGTGCACTCCTGGATCATTATTAAGTGCAGGCACAACGAGACCGGAGTCGTCCGCTAAAACCCATTCTCGCAGCATCGCACCCGCATGCGCTGCTTTCAAAAAGGCATTGTCTTTGAATGTTTTTCCCTCTTCCTTAGGTTGCTTATAGTCTGGAAAATCGCGCAAAGTGAGAAAATCAAAGGGGAAAAGTGGCCTTAGTACAGCGCGAATTTCACGAATTTTATGGAGGTTGGTCGTCGCAATGACCAGCTTGATCATAAAAATATCCTCAGCTTGTGAATGAGCGATCTACATGTCTCGGATCGATGCAATCCCCAAGTGTATGCGCACTCTTGTTTCGGAGCGCAAAATGACAACGAAAGTGGTGAAATTGCAAACCAAAGAAAAGTATGCTTTAAGAGCGGGGTGGCGCTATTTATCAAAATTTTTGCTCTTTGTGCATTCTTACATCCCATGGTGGCTGTGTTTCTTTTGTTTGTCTTGAGTAGAGTCGAAGTAATTGCGCAAATTGACAATAACTGATTGTTTGCCTCGGATAATCACCGTATCCCCCACCTTTTTTCCAACCATTGATTGTGCGAGTTGAGAGTCAAGAGAAAGCACATGCCTATCTGGATCTGCATCCCAAGGGCCGAGAAGGGTATACGAAATGGTAGTTTTATTTTCCGTTTCAAGCTCAACAACCACCCCAACATCCACTTTTTCTGCATTTACATCTTCTCTAGTCAAAATTCGTGCACGATTTAATTGATCAGAAAGAGATTTCAAATCACTTTGTAACCGTTCCCTTCTTTCAAGTGCCGCCTTAAACTCGGCATTTTCACGCAGATCTCCGTGTGCGCGTGCTATTTCAATTTCCTTGGCATTGTCCACCGTTTCAACAGTGGAAATCGAGTGAAGCCGCTCTTTTAGTTTTTTGTACCCAACCTCAGTCGTCCAGATCGGGACCTCTTCAGCCTCTGAGAGAGTGTTATATTTTTTGCCCAGTTTAGCGAGACCGGGATGCACTACTTCAGCAAGTGAATGCAAAATTTTGATGTCGTGATCCGTGAGGGTGTGACACTTTGTCGCTAGGAGGAGAAATTCTTGCACTACAGCTTGATCAGCGAGCTGGAAGATTTTTCTTACATTTATATATCTCCCCGCTGTCAAAAAATTATGCATCTTTTTGATCAAATCTCGGTGCCCTGAGGATTGCTCAAGCAGACTGAAGAGAATAAAAAAAGATTCAAAAAACCGATTCTTTCCCTCTTGGTCCGAAAGGGGAAGGGTGTCTGTTTTCATGATCTTTGGGAAATACCACATCATCGCACTTGGATAGCGATTGGGGAAAGACAAAAGCTCTTCAAGCTTTTTAACGATCTCTGCCTCTTTTTGCTCCTTTAAAAGTTCAGATAAGCTGTAGTCTCTCAAAGAATTTTGATCAATTTCTAAAAGAAGGTCCAAAAATATTTCTGCCCAATCTTCTCTCAATGCACGTATTTTTGTCAGTACCCGTTTTTTAAAGGCAATCACTTCAATAGATTTTACCACATCTTTTGGGGATGCAAACCGTTTGATGAGCTGACTTATCTGGGATTCTTCCTCCTCCCCATAGGATAAGTCCCGAAGGCAAAAGTAAAGCTGCAACTCTTGCGCATCTGTGAGCTCTTCACTTTTAAGGGCTCGCTTGAGCTTTTGCTGAAGGTTGACTCGAAACGTATCATCTTTTAGTGTGCCTGGGAAATTGCGTAAGAAAGTGTACACGATATGAATCAACTCGGGAGCATCAGGATTTTTCTCAAGCGCTTTTTGAAGCGTTTCTTCGTGCGTAACTTCAGATTCACGCAAACAAAACGGTTTGTGAGAATCTTTCGGAAACTCGATCATGGTGTCTTTTTTTAATTTTGAACGAGTTGTTTGCCACCAACGAATCCAATCGCTTTGGACAATGACTAGTTCGCAGAGCTCTTCTTTGATTTCAGAGGCTGTTAACGGCCCTAAATCGCGCAAGAGGATGTGGATGACCCCGACTGGATCTTTTTTAGCACGCTGCTCTAGCTGATCCGGGCTTCCAAAACGGAGACAGAGAAAATGATCATTTGGAAGCGGGCTGAGCGTTTTAAAGGCATTTTGAAATGAGAGGTCTTTGCTCCCAGCAACATAATCAAACTCTAAGCTCAGTTGTTCGCGCAAAAAAGAAATATCCATAATTTCTCCCACACCCCAACCACCTCTGTGAAAAACAAAGTTTCCCCGCTTCATATGGGTCAGTAATTCGTAATTGCTGATCGCACCCTGGAAGTTATTTCCCTCACGCAGACCGATCAAACGAATTTTATCGTTGTAGTAGGGGTCTTCGACATAGCGAGACTGCAAATAGTCGAGCAATTGCTTTCTGAGACCGGGATCATTGGTGGTTTGCAAATCAACGATCAGTCTAAATACTTCGTGCCCTAATTTGGTCGATGCAATTTTTTCCCAGAGAACGAGCCCTTTTTCTGCATGACGCCCAAAGGGGAGGGCCAAATCGGATTCTTTGAGCTCCTGTAAAACGATCTTAAGCTCTTCTCCATCAACTTCATCCCCCATGCAATACTCCTCCCATAGACTCAAAAATGCGGGGTAATCGTGATTAGCCAGGTGTTTTCGAAACTGATCTAAGTAGTTCATTGACATAAAAAAGTGTAGACCTCCCAAACTCTATACGAAGCAGTATAGAAAGCATTCCATTAAACTTCAATTCTCAGATGGTTGGGAATTAAGAAAAGTAATTTTAATTCAATAGTCAAAATAGCAATAGTCCTATGTGGTAAAAGTTTTAACTTAATTGGTCGCTTTCACTCTGACTGTATCCCCGAACTGAGAACTGTTTTTTTGACAAATAAAGAGAAAAAGGGGACTAAAGCCATTTTCTTTTCTTTGCCTTTAAAAATTTATAACTATCTCGGCCTGTGACTACCCCCTCGCCTCTAGGCAAGGGGGTAGTCAAATTGCTTATGAAGAGGATCTTTATGGAATTTGGGAAAGCAGACTGCCCCCAATTCGGAAATCCGATATTTGACGGTGCGATAAGGAAAATTTTTTTACATTGGAAAAAGATGATCTCAAATCTTTCAATTGCTTTTCGATGATCTTAATCTTTAGCGCTGCGTCTTTTTGTGTCTAAATGATTGAGGAGCGAATTTTTAAGTAGAGCCTGAATCCTTATGAAATATCTAAAACGCGCACATCAAAGGTCAGCACTTTTCCCGCTAATGGATGGTTGAAGTCAAGCACCGCCTTGCTCCCTTTGAGCTGATCTACACGGATCAGCTTTTCTCCGCAGCTCTCATCTGAAATAAGTAAGAGGGCTCCTTCAAAGCGAAAATTTTCCGGAATTGCCTCCAGATCAATTTCTTTAAAAGCGCTTGGATTTACTTGCCCATATGCTTGCTCGGGTTGCAGGGTGATCTGTTCCGTGTCCCCCACTTCTAGCCCACATAAGGAGTCTTCAAGAGCGGGCAAAATCTGCTTTGATCCACAGCTAAACACGAGTGGATCTCGACCTACATTACTATCCACCGGCGTCTTATCTTGTAAAAAAACGCTATATTCGATAGCAACTTGTTTTCCTTTTTCAATCATCTTTTCCCCTTTAAGTTGTTTATCTTGAATAAGAAATTATAAACACTTCATTGCCAATTACTTACATAATATCGGCGCACTCTCCTCGCAGGTTCAAAATGGGCCTCTAATGATCAAGAAGAAACGCCTCATCATTTTTCTAGTCAATCCACTCAGAGTTGATCAATCCTGCGCACAAAATGTTGTATGCAAAAAGGAGGCGGTGCGCGAGCACATTTAAGAAAAACCCCCAATCCTTATGATACCTGATGACCCCATTTTAATAGATTATTCTCTGACGTCTTGTGTGCGTATTTTTTGCTGACCGCGCATACTCTGCTCCATCTGTCTTACTTTAAAGATAATATAGAAAAAGCTCGCTACGAGCGCAATCGGGCGCACTTATCCTGCCTACAGGTGGGGTTTCCGGTTCGTCTTAGGATACATGCCCCCCTTTTTCCTTGATTTTATCTTGGATGAGTAGGGCATCATCCATTACAATAAGGCCAAACATACGGCACTACTTAAGATCGAAGAGATCCAAAGCGAAAAAAAAGGGGTTTTGATCATGTTACAAAATTACGAAACATTTACAAAAGAGCAAGAGGCTATTATCAAGAAGTATGTCACAAACACTTCGAGTCAAATCTTTGCTCTTAGAAATTTGCCAGAGGTGATCAAAGGTGCACTTTTTTCCCGTTACTCCCGTTCTTACTTAGGGCTCCGCTCTCTTCTCCTCAAAGATTTTATTTTAAACGAGGAAACTGCATTTTTTTCCATTTCGAATCAAATCAAAGAGGGAAAAGAGGACCAAAGCGTTGCCATTGAAAAAGCACAAAATTTTTACGATCGTATCTTGGACGGGTATGGAGATGACTCAATTGGTGAGCTCGGCGGTGCTCATTTGGCCATTGAACACGTCTCTATGATCGCTGCCAAAGCGATCGAAGATTGTCGCATTGGCGGCTCCCCACTCGAAAAATCTACCCGCTATATCTACTTTGACCGTAAGTACCAAGGCAACTATCTCTTTTACCGCGAGCCTATGCTAATGGCTTCTTCCCACTGCACCCTTTTTGTCGAGAGTTGCAACCATTTATTTGAAACATATGGAAAGCTCGTTCTTTCATTAACCGGGCAAATGGAAAATGCGTTTCCCTACGAGGGAACAACCTCAAAAGGGGCTTATACCGCGGCACTTCGCGCCAAGGTGCTCGACTGCCTCCGAGGGCTTCTCCCCGCAGGCACTTTGACAAATATGGGGCTTTACGGGAACGGGCGTTTCTTTGAAACAATGATCCAAAAATTACATTGCCACGATTTATCAGAAGTGAAACAGATTGCCAAAAAAAGCCAAAAAGAGCTTTCTAAGGTGATCCCCTCCTTTGTTCGCCGGTCAGAGCACACGCACAAATATCAACGCAGTTTTTCTGCATTTTGTAAGCAATCAAACGAGAAGATGCGCTCGCTTGCATTAAAGCATCAAACCAAGCTCCACTCTTTTGATCAAAAAGAGGCAGTGTTGCTCATTGACTACGATCGGCAGGCTCCGATCAAAGTGGGAGCAGCCCTACTCTTTGAACACTCCCAATCTAGCCTTTTCGCATTGCAAGATCTATGCCGCCGCCTGCCGAAAGAGGAGCTTGATCGGATCCTTGAAGCGGCATCCAGCTGTCGGGAAAATCGCAGGCATAAATCCCCACGAGCATTAGAACATGCCACGTTCACTTTTGAAATCACTGCCGATTTTGGAGTCTATCGAGATTTGCACCGTCACCGTATTTTAACCCAAGAAAGGCAGCTACTTTCTTGCAGTCAAGGGTATTTTATCCCAAAAGAGATCGTCGACACCCCTATGGAAAAGCCCTACCGAGAGGCCATGGACCGAGCGCAAAACGGGTATGAAGCCATGCAAAGAGAATTTCCCCAGCAGGCGCAGTACCTCATCCCGATGGCTTATTACGTTCGTTGGTACTTTCATATCAATTTGCGTTCCTTGCAATGGCTATGCGAACTCCGCTCATCCCCTGCAGGACACCCTTCTTACCGCTATATTGCCCAAGAAATGGCAAAACAAGTCTCATCCCTGTTCCCAGAATTTGAGAGATTTTTTACATTTGTGGACTACGAGGGATACTCCCTAGGGCGTTTGGGGCAAGAACAACGAATTATGGAGAAAATGGGGAGATAGGAGGAAGCTTTCCCTTATGCTCGCAAAATGCTTTCATGCCAACAAGGGGCATCTTGCAATTTTAATCGCAGCCATTTACCCTTTTCTTTTCATGGCAATAAACCGTTTTTTAGGTGGCGTCCTCTTAGTTGCGGGAACCACAATTGGAGCAGGGATGCTCGCTTTGCCCGTGATGACTTCGTTTGTCGGCTTGATCCCCTCGGCTGTCATTTTTGGAGTATGTTGGCTTTTCATGCTCCTCTCTGCTCTGTATTTGCTCGATGTCTCTTTGTCTATGCGAGGGGAGGTCAACTTGATCTCAATGTCTCGCTCTACTCTCGGTGCACTGGGTCAGATTGTAAGCTGGAGCGCCTACCTTCTCTTGCTCTACCTGCTCACAGCCGCATACATCGCCGCTGGAGCTCCCTTGTTTCAAATGGCTATTTTCTCTTTGACGCACTATCGAGTTCCCCTTTATTTGGCCTATTTCGTCTTGCCCCTATTTTCTGGAGTATTTATCTATTTCGGCCTCTCTTTTGTCGACATTGTCAATCGATTTTTGATGCTGGGCCTGTTGGTTTCTTTTCTCATGCTCATTGGATCTTTGCCCAAAGAGGTAGAGAGCTCTTTTCTTTTCCGAACCGACTGGGCTCCCACATTTGTCGCTTTGCCCGTCGTGATCACCTCATTTGGGTACCACATCATCATCCCCAGCTTAAAAATGTATATGCATCAAAATAAAAAACAACTCAGGTGGGTCCTGATCACCGGCAGTCTTCTCGCTCTGATTGTTTATGTTACATGGGAAATCATTACCCTCGGAGCAATTCCACTTGAAGGGGAGTTTGGATTTGCAAATGCATGGAACAAAGGGCTTTCGGTAACCTATCTCCTCGCGCACATTTCGCAAAATCAGTGGGTAAAAACGGGAGCCCATTTTTTCTCATTTTTTGCAATTGTTACCTCTTTTTTGGGTGTATCGCTCAGTTTGTCCGACTTTCTAAAAGATGGGTTTAGACTCAAAAACACATGGGCGAGCCAATTGCTCGGCAGCTTGCTGACCTTTGCCCCCCCACTCGTTTTTGTGCTTACCTATCAAAGAGGTTTTATCGTCGCACTCGAGTATGCGGCTGCTGTGATTGCGGTCTTGCTTATCTTGCTGCCTACGCTCATGGCATGGCGTTTGAAAACCCAAAAACTATATCAAACGGTATGTGGACGTTTGGTCCTGATTGTGACCGCAATTTTCGCGTTTTTTGTCCTCATCATTGATCTTTGCAACCAATACGGGTACTTCGCACCCTTAATTTCTCGCTATGTCAATCTTTAAAATAAATAGCTCTTTTACCCCTCAAGGGGATCAACCTCAGGCAATCAACCGCTTGTCTCAAGGGGTTACAAATGGGCAAAAAGCACAGGTATTACTTGGAATTACCGGATCGGGAAAAACCTTTACAATGGCAAAAGTCATTGAGAAGACCCAAAAGCAAACCCTAGTTTTAGCCCACAACAAAACATTAGCTGCTCAACTGTACCAAGAATTCAAAACGCTTTTCCCAGATAATGCCGTCGAATACTTTGTTTCTTACTATGATTATTACCAACCAGAAGCGTACGTCCCTCGCACCGATACCTACATCGAAAAAGATCTTTCGATCAATGAGCGAATTGACAGGCTGCGCCTCAAGGCGACCTGCGCGCTTTTAGAGCGATCCGATGTGATCATTGTGGCTTCGGTCTCTTGTATCTATGGGCTGGGCATGCCTGAGCATTTCAGCAAAATGAAACTGAGATTGACAAAGGGGAAAATGTGTAGGCGGGATGATGTTTTATTACACCTTGTCGCACTTCAATACACCCGCAACGATTATGAGCTTTCCCGGACCCATTTTCGGGTGCGGGGAGACATCCTGGAAATCGTACCGGCTTATGAAGAAGACATCGCCTACCGAATTGAATTTTTCGGAGATGAAATCGAAAGAATGTCCAAGATTAACCCCCTTACCGGCAAAGTAATCTGCCCAATCGATGAGATTTCCATTTACCCGGGTTCACATCACGTCACCCCCGAAGAGGTCCGACTGAGTGCGATTGAAACCATCCGAGAAGAGCTTAAGGAGCGAATCAACTATTTTGCCCTTGAAAATCTCTTGGTCGAAAAACAACGCATTGAACAGCGCACCCAGTATGATCTCGAAATGATCAAAGAGATTGGTTATTGCAAGGGAATTGAAAATTATTCTCGCCATTTTGCTCAAAGGCTAGCCGGCCAACCCCCCTCCTGTTTGCTCAACTACTTTGCCGACGATTTTTTACTGTTCGTCGATGAATCCCACCAAACTCTTCCACAAATTCACGCGATGCATAACGGAGACCGAGCCCGCAAAAAATCTTTGATCGATTTTGGTTTTCGTCTGCCATCTGCTTATGATAATCGCCCTCTTACGTTTGAAGAGTTTTATTTGCAAATCAACCAGGCTATTTTTGTCTCTGCAACGCCCGGTCATTGGGAGATGGAGCAATCTCATGGAGAGGTTGTAGAGCAGATCATTCGCCCTACCGGACTGCTCGATCCAAAGATTGAAGTGCGCCCTGCTACAAATCAAGTAGATGATGTCCTCGAAGAAATTCGGATCGAAACTCAGAAGGGAAATCGGGTTTTGGTCACAACGCTCACCAAGAAGCTAGCCGAAGATTTGACAAAGTACCTAACAGAAATCAACGTGAAGGCAAAATATTTGCACTCCGATATTGACACTTTGGAAAGGGTGGTGATTATACAAGAACTAAGAGAAGGTGTATTTGATGTTTTGGTTGGTATCAATCTACTCAGAGAGGGGCTCGATATTCCCGAAGTTTCTTTGGTGGTCATTTTGGATGCGGATAAAGAGGGATTTTTGCGCAGTGAGACCTCACTGATTCAAACGTGTGGACGAGCTGCGCGTAATGCAGAGGGGCGCGTGATTATGTATGCCGACAAAAAGACAAAATCTATTGAAAAGACTTTGCAAATCACAAAAAGCCGCCGTCAAATGCAAGAAAATTACAACCGCGAACATGGGATTATTCCCCGGACAGTGCGCAAAAATATTACCTCAGATCTTTCCCATTCATTTTTCAAGCAAAAGGGGGCGGATCGGGAAAAACCCCCGGAAACTTTTGACCCAAAAGAGATTCAACGCAGAATTGAAGAGTGCAAAAAACTCATGAAACAAGCAGCTAAAGCGTTCCGTTTTGAAGAAGCGGCCCGCCTTCGAGATCTGATGAAGCACTATGAATCCCTATCCATTCTCGAAGATGACCCGCTGTGACTTCTTCGTAAGCACTAAACGGATGGATTTCTCTGCTCGCTCAGGATAAAAAATATGTAAAGTGCGTCTCACATCAAATCTGAAAAACGGCGCCTCTTTTCTTGCGCAAACATCCCTTTTTCCCAAAAACAAATAACTTCTCGATTCACCACTTTTTTGAGTA
Organism: Simkania sp.; assembly: GCA_027942475.1. Taxonomy (GTDB): domain Bacteria; phylum Chlamydiota; class Chlamydiia; order Chlamydiales; family Simkaniaceae; genus JANQSR01. The sequence continues at coordinate 24,855 of JAQFVP010000005.1, forward strand.
AACGGGAAGCCTGATAGTGCACGATGACCCCTTTTTTACTCTGATTAGCAGCTTGATCATAAATTAGGTAATACTCATCTGGAAGGGGAAAGAGCTTGATCAAAGGGCTTTTTACTAAAACCCGTTGCAAAGCAATCTGGTCCCAGACCTCCCCCCCTTTTTTATGCATTTCCCGACACTCTGTATCCCATCGCTTTAAAAGCTCAAAGACTTTGGGACGACATTGCAAAAAGAGGGTCCCCGTGATGATTTTAGAAGGATGCCCGATGGGAAGGTCATCAACAATGCGAAGTGCAATATCACAATCCAACATCTCAAAAAGGATCGGCTTTTGAATAAAGACCGCATCGGCATCCATCCAGACGATTGAATTTTGATGCTCTCGGAGTTTTTCAATAAGAAAAGAGGGTTTGTAGCAGCAATTTGTATCCCAACTGCCTTTGGAGGCGATGCCTACAATGTCTGTTTGTAAATCAAATTTTTTACACGAAGCGATGAGATTTTTCGCCTCCTGTTCATACCCAGTATGCTTTGTATAATAACTGACGACAATCATCCGATCTTAAAGAAGAGTTTTTAGCTTATCCATCGAGAAAAGCTTGCATATCGCACAGCAGTCGAGAGATGTTTTCCGCTTCCTCTCGGGTAGGAGAAAATCGGCGATTTCGGATCATTTGAAAGGCATTTTTGAGCAGTAAGAGTACCGATTTTGCTCTGTTTGAATCCCGCTTGTCCTCTTTTGCGAGGGGGAAGAACTCGCGGAGTCTTTGCAACAGCTGATTTTTGTTTTCCCCTTTGTAACTGTGAATGAATTCAACTTTTTTTTCTTGAGAAACGGGACGACTCGATAAAGTGTAGATCGCTTGGCGGGGCATTTCATCTACGATTTCCTGAGTGTGATGGGGAAGGGAGGAATAGAGTTCATAATATTTTAAAAAGTTATAAGGGGTTTGACGATTACCGTAGGTATTGATTAGCCAAGCACTGAAAGCGCCATCTCGGTAACGCTTTAAAAGCTCTTGAGCTCTTTTAATCCGCTCTCCGTGTAAAATGACTGCCTGGCTTTGAATGGCTTTTACTTCAGAAGTAATTGCCTTTAACTGCTTCAAATCTTCCGAGGGCTTTGCTCGATTTGTTTTGTATTTTTCGAGCAGCGTCTCGAGAGTAGCTTCGTCTGTTTTGCTAATCGGACTTACTTGAAAAATTCCCGCAAAACTAGATAAGTTTCCAAAAGCGGAGCGCTCGACGAGCTCAGTCATCTTTTCCCTTTGCTGCGCTTTAAAACGCCCCATTAAGAGGGAGTTGAACTTAGACATGGCGAATCCAGTGTAACATTGCTCACAGCTTTATCCAGAACTTCCCGGGTAAAGTGGTCAAAATCTTCAGCTGCGCGACTATTTGGACGCATCTCAAAAACCGGTTTTCCATGAATTGTCGCTTCGGAAACGGCAATATCCCGTCTAATTTTCACGTCGAATAGTTTGTTTGGGAAAGTTTGATCAATGACATCGATAAATGCCGAGTTATTCTTGCCACGGGCATTCCAAAAAGAGAGGACAACACCGATTAGATCAAAAGGATGGCGCTGCGCAATATAGTGCATAAAATAAGAAAGGCGCTGCAACCCTTTGATACTATAAAACTCAGGCGTCGCACATACAAGTGCATGAGTCGCGGCAATCAGAGCGGATTCAGTGAGCCAACAAAGAGAGGGGGGAGTATCGATAATCACAAAATCATAATTTAGCTTGCCGACGATCTTCTTGAGTTTTTCATGTGAGTAACGATCAGATGCCAAAATGCCAGTAACTTCTACCCTCTCTAGCCAAGTATCAGCTGGCAGTAGGTCTAGATTTTGCACTTTAGTGTTGACAATCACATCCTCTAAGCCCTTTTTGTCTTGTAAAACCGAGGCCAAGCTATCGTAATTATCGGGATCAAACCCGAGGCCGGCAGTGAGATTGGCCTGCGCATCAAAATCGATTAAAAGCACCTTTTTATCATGTTTTTTGGCCAGCAGCGCCCCTAGATTGAGGGTAATCGATGTCTTGGCGGTCCCCCCTTTGAAACTACACACACTAATGATTTTCATGCGCCTTCCTGATAAGGTGATACGAGATGCCTTTCTTTATATTCGATTGTGATCTTTTTTAAAAAGGTATCTATTGGAATTTCACCATGAACGACACCGTTTCTTGTTCGCAGCGTGACTGTTTGATTGGCAAGCTCACTATCGCCTACCATGAGTACATAATTGACTTGCTCTATTTGGGCCTTTCGCACTTTTTTCCCAACCGATTCTCCCGATGCATCCAGATCTGACCTGAAACCGGCAGTAAAAACCTTTTGTGTGATTTTTTTCGCATAAGGTTGATGTGTATGAGACACTGGGATCACCCGAATAGGCAAAGGGCTCATCCAAAGGGGAAACTTGCCCGCAAAGTGTTCGATCAAAATGGCAAAGAATCGCTCGATCGAACCGAAAATAGCCCGATGGATCATCACCGGCTGCTTCAAAACGCCATCACTATCTTTATACTCTAGACCAAACCGCTTGGGGAGAGCCATGTCGAGCTGCACGGTTCCGCACTGCCACTTGCGCCCAAGAGCATCGTGCACATTGAGATCGATTTTTGGACCATAAAAAGCCCCATCTTCAGGATGAACCCGATAAGATACCCCCGCTATTGTAAGCGCTTTTTCCAGGCTTTGGGTCCCAATTAGCCAATCCAAATCGGATCCAATCGAATTTTTTGGCCTAGTAGACAAATCAAAGGTGTAGCTAAGACCAAATGTTTGGTAGGTCGATTTTACTAAACTCAGCACATGCAACACTTCGTCTTGGATTTGATCCGGTTTCATGAATAGATGTGCATCATCTTGATGGAAGGCTTGGACCCGAAATAGTCCGCTGAGCGCTCCCGAAAACTCACGGCGATGAACGAGACCAAGTTCGGCAATGCGCAAAGGAAATTGCCGATAGCTGTGTGCGTATTTTTTGTAATAGAGCATACATCCAGGGCAGTTCATGGGCTTGATCGCAAATTCCCGCTCCTCTGAAACAGGGGAGGTGAACATATTATCTCGATAGTGTTCCCAATGACCCGAGAGAACCCAGAGCTCTTTGGTCATCATTTGGGGCGTTTTGATCATTTGATAGTCGTTATTGAGATGGATCTCTTTCCAAAAGTCCAAAAGAGAGTCCCAAATAAAGAGCCCTTTGGGGTGAAAAAAGGGCATCCCAGGGGCCTCTTCTTGAAATGAAAAAAAATCGAGAGTCGCGCCAATCAATCGGTGATCCCTTTTTTTGATCTCTGCGAGCATCAGAAGGTGCTGTTGCATTTTTTCCCGATTGGGAAAAGAGATGCCATAAATACGGGTCAACATCGTTTTTTTGCTGTCCCCTCTCCAGTAGGCTCCCGATGTCTTTAAAAGCTTAAATGCTTTGATTTTTCCCAAATGGGGTAGATGGGGACCACGGCACAAATCGAAGAAATCCCCCTGCCGATAGGCGGTAATGATACTTTCCTTTGGAAATTCTTCGATAATCTCTTGCTTGTATGGATTCTTTTCAAAAGCTTGCATTGCCTCTTTTTTGTTTTTAAAAAGGTGCCGTTGAAGCGATAATTTTTCGGAGAGAATTCGCTTAATTTCTTTCTCAATTTTCGGGAAATCCTCTTCTGAAATCGTCAAATTTGCGAAATCGTAATAAAAGCCATCCTTGATAGGGGGCCCAATGGTGGGCAAGGCATCGGGCCACAGACGAACCACTGCTTGAGCTAATACATGCGCAGAGGTGTGCCAAAATACCTCTTGTCCCTGGGAAGTATCGAAGTGCAATAGCTCAACTTCATCTCGATCACAAAGAGGGCAAGCCAAGTCTTTGAGTAGTCCGTTGATTAAAACAGCGAGTGAATGACTTGGATCGTTTAGATGAAGTGTATCAGCGAGATCTTGTGCAGTGGCTCCACTGGGCAGGGAAATCTCTTTTTTTTGATATCGAATCTTTACCATGACACATATTTTTTAGTAGGGAGCAACTTGCCCCTGGTAAACCGAGGCAAAGGGGCTGCGCGGCAATCTGTTAGCTCATCGAGCTCCGAGAGCAAGACGGCATATCCTACCATCTGCCCTGAGAAAAAATCAAGAGATCGAAACGGTCCCTAAACAAAAGAAATAGGGCTCTACTAGAAAATGAGTAAAGATCAGAAGGAATAAAGCAAGGGGAAGGTTACTGAGTAGAGGTCTCGCCATCCACCTTTTCTTAACTTTTTTGAGGCAAGTCAGCTTTGACTCCATCTTTATAGAAAACCTCTGTTAAGTTGCCCTGAGTATCCCAATTTTTTTTCATTCCTTCCAGCTTACCCTCGACATAATTGTGTTCGAGGCGAGGTTTTCCATCATCATAGAACTTAACAAACCTTCCGTTCTGCTTCCCCTTGGTATAATTTGCTTCAAAAATTAAAACGCCCGACTCATTCCATTGCTGTGCCAGCCCATTGAGTTGATTCTCTTCATAGCGATACACGCTTTTGAGGTGACCTTTTTCAAAGTAGGTTTTTTCTTCTCCCTCCTTCTGATCCTTCGAAAAAATCACCTCTTTGAGCAAGGCTCCTTTTGGATAAAAAGTCTGAGACACCCCATCCCGCTTCCCCTGTTTAAAATTGAATTTTGAATTGGGCTTTCCATTGGGATAATAGAGCACAGCAGCACCATTTTTAACTCCCGCTTCGTAATTGGTATAGGCCCTTTGCACCCCTTGCAGGTCATATTCTAAGAGTTTGCCTTCAAACCGGCCGTTTACAAAATTGGCCTCAAGGGACTTTACCTGTTTCCCCTCTGTGAGGTGCTCTGCATAATAGATGATATGAGGACCGTTTTTTCGATTGTTTTCGTAGTGGTACACAATAGTGCGTCCATCTGCATCTTTTTCTAGGTAGCGTCCTTCCAAGTTTCCATTTAGATATCGGGCCTCTTTTACCACATTCCCCTTTTCATCCCAATTCGATTGTAATCCGTTGAGTACTCCTCCACTAAACGAGGCCAGCTCTTTGATTGCACCAGAAGGGTAAAAAAATTTTCGCTCTCCATCTATTTGCCCCTCATCGTTGTAATGGGTAATGACAAGCAAATGTTCTTGATCCTCTTTTTCCCCCTCTTTCTGTTGCTCAGAGGGGTAAAAGACCTTGTGGATGCCAATCGGCTTACCATTTTTGTAGGCTCCCAAAAAGGATAAAGAACCGTCCGGGAAGTAATATTTCAACTCACCGTCTATGAGATCTTCCTTGTAGTGTTGGACGCTTTCAAGCTGGCCATTTTCGTAATAGAATTCAGCTGAGCCCTGTTTTTTCCCCTGGAAAAAATGGACAATATTTTTCTTGCTCCCGTTTGGAAAGAAGTTGGTGTGGGCCCCAACAAGTTTGCCCCGGTCGTAGGCCCCCTCAACCAAAAGGGCTCCCTCTTGATTCCACGCGCGGTGTACACCCTCTTTTTCCCCATTTTTATACTGCACCTCTACTTTTTTCTTCCCATTTTCATACCATTCCGTGGCAGTGCCTTCTAGTTTACCCCTTATAAATTTATTCTCTGATGCTTTCTGTCCATTTTTGTGCCAGACCTGTTGGGTCCCTTCCGCCAATCGATCGATCAAGTGACTTAGGATCCAAATCTGTCCACTTTCGAAATAATGCTTTTGTTCCCCTTCAAGTTCACCATGAGCATAATTATAACACATCTCTGGTTGACCATTTTCGTACCAGGTGAGGAAGGGACCATCAAACTTTTCCTCCGAATCATAAGAATATTCCCCGATTTTTTGCCCGTTTTTGGCAAATGTGCGAATCTTGTCTTTCAACTTCCCTTTGCTATCATACTGGGCGAGAAAGGAAAAGTTGCCATTGTCATGTTTCTTAAAATGTTTACCTACCTTTATCCCTTTTGCATATATGCGTTCCCCCTGTAAATTCCCTTTCATATCAAAAAACTGTTCTTTGCCCTCAATTTGTCCATTTTCATAACGAGCGTCATAGCTCTTGCGGTTATTGGTATGGTACTGGACGTGGCTTCCATGCGGCTGCCCGTCTCGAAAATTTTGGATCTCTTTTATAGAGTGGTCTTCGTTATAAATAATCACAGCGGGTTGGTTCTTCTCGGACTCTAGTTTCCCCTCTCGATAATTGCGACTGGATCTTTCCTTCCCGTTTGGATGCCACTCAATCGCTTTACCCTCTATCACTCCATTTTTGTAGAGGAAAAAAGCCTCTCTTTGACCTGAATCATAGTAACGATAACAGTCCCCTTCTAACTTGCCCTCTTGGTAATACCTCTCGGCAAGAACCTTTCCATTGGAATGGTAGTCACGCACTTTCCCGTGCAACTTTCCTTGCTTGTACGTGGCCGCATGTCTGACCTTGCCCGTATCAAAAAAACTATAGTAAGGACCTTCTAAAACACCTCTATCGTACTGGCAAAAACGTTTCATCTGGCCGTTTGGATGCAGCGCAAAAGCAACTCCGTGCGGAACCGCCGTACTCTTCCAGACTGCATAGCCTGGAGATTGTTCATCAACTAAGATGAGATCCATCTCCTCACTGGGATTTCCATCTTCTAAGAAATTTTTCTGTTTCACCGGAAGTCTTTCCCCTTTCTCTCCATCTTCATAAAAAATGACAGATTTAGGAACCCCATTTGGATGGTACTCACGAGTGTGAACGCGCCACTCGGGGAGAATCACCCTGCCCCCTATTGAGGGAAGCTGCGTTTGAAAATCTTCAGATGAATCCCCCAGAGCATAACTTGTCAGTGTGAACATTGCCAGTGTACATAAAGCTGCTTTCTTTAACACGCTACATCCTCCGAAATTTGTAACCGCAAAAAAACTACCCGCTCAAGAACGCTGAGGCGTCCGCTAGCAGATAGACGAACATTACAACAAATAGTTTGTTTTTTGCAACTGCCTTGTATTTTTTTTATAGAGATCATAATGCGTCTCGGACTAGAGGGCCTTAAGTATCAACCCTAGAAGCCTTCCCCTTTAGGCGAGGGAGTAGTCACCTTCTGTGTCTGTAACAGATAACCCTTCAGATTCTAGATGAAATCTTTGGGAGACTTTTTTGATGGTTTTTAAGAAATTGGACTTTACTAGAAAATAAGTACAGGTCAGACTTTTGCTTAACTTTTTTGAGGCAAGTCAGCCTTGACTCCATCTTTATAGAAAACCTGTGTTAAATTGCCCTGAGTATCCCAATTTTTCTTGATTCCTTCCAGTTTACCCTCGATATAATTTTGTTCGAGGCGAGGCTTTCCATCATGATAGAACTTAACAAACCTTCCGTTTTGCTTCCCCTTGGTATAATTTGCTTCAAAAATTAAAACGCCCGACTCATTCCACTGCTGTGCCAGTCCATTGAGTTGATCCGCTTCATAGCGATACACACTTTTGAGGCGACCTTTTTCAAAGTAGGTTTTTTCTTCTCCCTCCTTCTGGTCGTTCAAAAAGATCACCTCTTTGAAAAGAGCCCCTTTTGGATAAAAAGCCCGAGAAAGCCCATCCCGCTTTCCCTGTTTAAAATTGAATTTTACACTGGGCTTTCCATTGGGATAATAGATCGCAGCAGCACCATTTTTAACTCCCGCTTCGTAATTGGTATAGACCCTTTGCACCCCTTTTATATCACGTTTTAAGACTTCGCCTTCGAACCAGCCATCTACGAAATTGGCCTCAAGAGCTTTTATGCTCTGCTTCCTCTCTGTGAGATGTTGTGGATAATAGATGATATGAGGACCGTTTTTTTGATTGTTTTTATAGTGGTACACAACAACGTGTCCATCTGCATCTGTTGCTGAACATTTCCCTTCCAGACCTCCATTTACATATCGGCAGTGTTTTACATTACTCCCCTTTTCATCCCAAACGAATTTTAATCCGTTGAGTACTCCTCCCCTAAACACGACCGCCTCTTTCATCACACCAGAAGGGTAAAAAGTTGTTCGTTCTCCGTCTATTTTCCCTTGACGATTGTAATGGGCAATCATAAACAAACATTCTTGATCCCCTTTTTCTCCCTCTTGTCCTCCTTTTCCCGAAGGGAAAAAGGTTTTGTGGGTGCCAATCGGCTCACCTTTTTTGTAGGCACCCAAAAAGGCCAAAGAACCATCCGAAAAGTAATATTTCAACTCACCATGCAAAAGGTGTTTCTTATAGTGTGCGACGCTTTCAAGCTGGCCATTTTCGTAATAGGTCTCAGAAACGCCCCGTCGTTTCCCCCGAGAAAAGCGGACAATATGTTTCTTGTTCCCGTTTGGGAAGAAGGCGGTGTGGGTCCCAATAGGTCTGCCTCGGTTGTAAGCCGCCTCGGCAAGAAGGGCTCCCTCTTGATTCCATAAGCGGTGCACACCCTCTTTTTTCCCATTTTTATACTGCCCTTCTGCTTTTTTCTTTCCATTTTCGTACCATTCCGTAGCAAAGCCTTCTATTTTACCCCTTATACATTTATTCTCTGATGCTTTCTGTCCATTTTCGAAATACTCCTTTTGTTCCCCTTCAAGTTCACCATGAACATAATTATAACACATGTCTGGTTGACCATTTTTGTGCCAGATGAGGAAGGATCCATCCAACTTTCCCTCCGAATCATAAAAATATTCCGCGATTTTTTGCCCATTTTCGGCAAATTTGCGAATCTTATCTGTTAAATTCCCTTTGCTATCATACTGGGCGAGAAAGGAAAAGTTGCCATTGTCATGTTTCTTAAAATGTTTGCCTACCTTGATCCCCTGTGCATACATGCTTTCCCCCTGTAAATTCCCTGCGATATCAAAAAACTGTTCTTTGCCCTCAATTTGTCCGTTTTCATAACGAGCGTCATAGCTCTTGCGGTTATTGGTATGGTACTGGACATGGCTTCCATGCGGCTGCCCATTTCGAAAATTTTGGATCTCTTGTATAGAATGGTCTTCGTTATAAATAACCACAGCGGGTTGGTTTGTCTCGGACTCGAGTTTCCCCTCTCGATAATTGCGATTGGCTTTTTCCTTCCCGTTTGGATGCCATTCAATTGCTTTCCCCTCTATCACTCCATTTTTGTAGAGGGAAAAATCCTCCCTTTGACCTGAATCATAGTAACGAAGGTAGTCCCCTTCCAACTTGTCCTCTTGGTAATAACCCTCCGCCAGAACTTTCCCATTGGGATGGTAGTCGCGCACTTTCCCGTGCAACTTTCCTTGCTTGTAGGTGGCCGAATGTTTGACCTTCCCCGTATCAAAAAAACTGCGATAAGGGCCATCTAAAACACCTCTATCGTATTGGCAGAAACGCTCGATCTTGCCGTTTTCATACAGCGCAAAAGCAAGCCCGTGCGGAACCGTCGTACTCTTCCAGATTGCATAGCCTGGAGATTGTTCATCAACTAAGATGAGATCCATCTCCTCACTCAGATTTCCACTCTCGGAATAATACCTCCGTTTAACCGGAAGTCTTTCCCCTTTTTCTCCGTTTTCGTAAAAAATAACGCAGCTAACTAACCCATTTGGATGGTGCTCAAGATTATGAACACGCCACTTTGGAAGAACTTTCTTGATCCCTTTTAGGGGAAGCTGCGTTTGAAAATTTTCAAATGGATCCCCCAAAACATAACTTGTCAGTGTGAACATGGCCAGTGTACATAGAGCCGCTTTCTTTAACACACTACATCCTCCGAAATTTGTAACCGCAAAAAAATTCTCTGTTTAAGAACACTAAGGGGCCTGTTACATATAGAAGCACATTACAACAAATATTTTGTTTTTTGCAACTGTCTTGTATCCGTTCAGTGGGGGAAGTGTTAGATTGAAGGAGCTTGGATCTTAGAATTTAGAGGAGTAAGCGTCCTGAAAAAAGCTAAGCGCTTCTTTCCCATGTTTCTTTAAACATTGCTCTTTCTGCAGTATTTTTTGTCGGCTCTACACCTAGACATCGAGCAGAGCAATTTTTTATTATCCCTTCCAAAATCTAGCCCTTGTTCTTTTTTCCTGCCATCGGGCATGCAAGTGGAGAAATGAGTCAAATTGCTTTTGCAAAAATGGATGCATTTTTTGCTGCATCGCAACAAACCACATAGGTTTGATTTTTGGATATGAGGGTGATTTCCCCAGAAGGCAAAATCATCCCAGTTCGATCAAAAGTAATTTTAAACTCCGAAACCTCTTTGCCTTTAAAAAGCAACTGGGGAATATTTCTGATTTGAAACTTCCATACATTTAGCTTGAAAGGGGATACCCCATGGGCCGTGGGAGGGGGCTTTTGATCGGCAGACCTTTGGCAAAACAGGGTGCTTCCCACTTTTTTAACAGAAAAATCGATCTCAATCGCCAGGTTGATAGACATTTTGTGCCCCCAATCGAGTTCTTTGGCCAGCTGATGCGCACTTTTTTGAAATCGATATCTGTTGATCATCGAGTAGGAACTGAAGGTAACAGATGAACCGACAATAGCTAAAATGCTCATGCAAACAAACAGCTCGAGAAGAGTCATGTTCCTGCTGTGGTTGCGCTCTTTTTTAAAGCCCATTATGTTGTCGGCTAGTTATCTTCTGTTTCATAATCTTCCCAAGGATATTCTGTGGGCTGCCCCCTTTTGAGGCAAAATTCTTGATAATGTTCAGAAATGATCCGGATGTCGTCCCCTTTTTTACTTTTTCTGATCTCAAGCGGTTTATTCCAACCATCTACGAGATATTTTTGAGTTTTGGAGGGAAAAGACCGCTTGATCGCATCCTCAACCTTGCTTTTTACTTGGTCATCTTTTATGTCTGTAACAGATATTCCTTCAGATTCTAGATGAAAAACTTCGTAGACTTTTTTGATGGTTTCTACGGTTTTAAACGCCTTCGCTTTGTCTAGGCTGCCGCGCATATTAAATCCAAGCACACTGCTAATAATTCCAATAATGGCAATGACTATCATCACTTCTATGAGAGTAATTACCCGTTTTTTTTTGCTTTTCACGAGATTCTCCTATCGTTTAGGTTATAGAGCTCACATCCGTTAGGGGTAAAAGGACGGAGAGTAAAATAATTGCAACAATAAAACCGAGAAATACGATAATCACCGGCTGCAAAAAAGAGGTCAAGCGATGCAAGCTTCGCTCTAAATCTTGTTCGTAGATTTCGGCCACATGCTGCATCATCTTTCCCATATTTCCCGATTCTTCCGCAAGCGAGACAATTCGGATGACCAACTGAGGAATGATCGGGTGTTTTACTAACTCCTGAGAGAGTTTTCCCCCTTCTAGGATCGCTATTTCAGCTTGAGCAATTACCTTTTCAAAATCTTTGTTTTGCATCACATGTTTGGATAGGCGCATTGCATCTAAGAGGGAAACACCTCCTTCGATCAGCACAGAAAAGACCCGACAAAACCGCGTCATAACCGCTTTGGTGGTCAATCCATTGATGATTGGCATGCGCAAAGAAAGTTTTTGCATACACTCTTTTCCTTTTTTGCCCCTGATAAAAAGAACAAGTGAAAAGGCGCATACTCCAAAACAAAATGAAATCCAAGAAATATTTTCATTCAAAAAAGCACTTACTGACAAAACTGCTTGCGTCAAAGGGTGCACGGCGCGCTCTTCAAACAGCTCTCGCATAGCAGGAATCAAAAAAAAGAGGAGTGCTCCAATCACAATCAGCGCAATACTTCCCAAAAAAATTGGGTAAATCATCGCCGTCGTGATTTTCTTTTTGATATCTTGGGCCCGCGTGATCAACTTAGAGAGCTCTTTGAAACTTCCGACAAGTGATCCGGATTCCTCCCCTGCTCTTACCATAGACACATATACACTATCAAAGATGTGGGGATAGGAGGCGAGTGCTTCCGAGAGAAGTTGCCCCTGCTTGACCTTTTCACATAGATTGAGGAGCAGTATGTGGGCTTTCGTTCCCAAATATTTTTCCTTTAAAGTCAACAAACTCTCATACAGGGGAAGTCCAGCATTCAATAAAACATGAAAATCACGGGTTAGCTGCGAAAACAGCCCAGGAGCGAGAGTCTGAGATGCGCCCCGATTTTGATAAGGGGTGAGGGTAACGACCAAAATATTTTGCTTTTTCAGTCGATCTTTTGCTTCTTCTATAGAAACGGCATCGATAAGACCAAAACTCTTTTTTCCCTCTGGATTAATTGCCAAATAACGAAAAAGCACCTCTATTACCCATACAGTTCAATTTGTCTCGTGACCCGAAGCACTTCCGCTGTGGTCGTGATCCCACAAAGAGCAAGCGAGCGTCCCCCATCACGCAGAGTTCTCATCCCCGATTGAACAGCTACCTTCTGCAGTTCAGTAGCATCTCCCGAGCAAAGAAGCTGTGCTTTCACAGCATGAGATACGGGCATGAGTTCATAGATCCCGCGCCTTCCTTTGTAGCCAGAGCCAAAGCAGTTTTTGCACCCCTTCCCTTTGTAAAGCACCCCTTTTTGCAAGTCATCCCTTGTACATCCGAGCTCTGCGATTTCGGTCTCTGTTGGCTCGTAGCTCATGGCACAATCCTGGCAAATACAGCGCACCAAACGCTGCGCTAAAACCGCTAATACAGAAGAAGAGAGAAGGTAGGATTCAATTCCCATATCAATCAAACGGGTCAGAGCAGAAGGCGCATCATTTGTGTGAAGAGTGCTCAAAACCAAGTGCCCCGTCAATGAAGACTGAATCGCAATCTCAGCTGTTTCCCGATCCCGAACTTCCCCAATCATGATCACGTCGGGATCTTGCCGCAAAATATGGCGTAATCCAGTCGCAAAAAAAAGCTGAATTTTGGGGTTCACCCCAATTTGGGCAATCCCAGACAGCTTGTATTCGACCGGATCTTCGATCGTCATAATATTCATCTCTTGAGATTGAATTTCGGAAATAAGGCTGTAAAGCGTAGTGGTCTTTCCGCTTCCCGTAGGCCCCGTGACGAGAATAATTCCCTGATTTTGAAGGAGGTATTTGCGCAGATCAATGAGAGTGCTCTGATCGATCTCCATCTTATCAAGACCCAAAATAACATTTGTATTATCTAAAATTCGAAGAACGACCCGTTCTCCGTGCACAACGGGAACCGTGCTCACGCGAAAATCAATCTGCCGACCACCCATATTTAATTTGATACGACCGTCTTGGGGCATTCTATGCTCGGCAATATCGAGTTTTGCCATCACCTTTATGCGAGTTACTAACTGCTTTTGAAGATCGGGAGGGGGAGAATGGCGAAATTGTAATACCCCATCGATGCGATAGCGAACGATCATCGTTTCTTCAAAGGGCTCAAAATGAATATCGGAGACTCCCTGCTGAATTGCTTCCGTGATGATCATATTTAAAAGTCGAATGACAGGGGATTGGTCCGACTTGCTCAATAGATCATAGTTCTCCTCACCTTCCTCTTCTTGGGAAGCGGTTTGATCCTTTTTTAACCCCTCAATATAGAGAGAAGCGTCTTGTTCCCCCTGGTGGTAACATTCTTCGATTGCTTTTTTAAGATGATCCTCACGACAAAACACCTCTTCAATTTCCATTCCGGTCATACAACGAATGTCTTCAATTGTCTCCAAATCGTGAGGACGAGCAATCCCAACCAAAAGTGTCTTTCCTCGCTGTTCTAGAGGAAGAACCAACTTCTGTTTGACAAAATTATAGGGCAATTTATGCACTTTTTCCCTAATAAATGGATAAAGAGAAAGATCGAGAGCAGCTTTGATGCCAAAGCGCTTGGCCAAGAGAAAGTCGGTCTCTTTGTCGCTCATGATACCCCCCCAAAAAACAATTTTAGACTCTGCTCTAATAGCGCAGATTTTTGCCGTTTCTTGGCCCGTTGGATTCTCGCCAAAAATTCAGGCATGTCTCCCGGCCGTTTTATGAGTTGTTCGTAGCGCATCTTTTCTAAATCCCCCTTTTCATCAAAAATGATCTTGGGTGTGATGCAAATAAACATCTCTGTTTCCTCATCCGTCATCTGCGAGTCGCTAAAAAATTTTCTAATAATGGGAAGCTCCCCTAATACGGGAAGCTTCCGACTGGCATCTTCCGCTGTTTTTTTTCTCAAACCACCGAGCACTACCGTTTCCCCATCGGCAACGCGCACCTGGTTTGAGATGTGACGCTTAAAGACCTTGGGTCGGCTATCAGCTTTAAACTTCTTTTGAATCGTATCGAACTGAATATCGGTCTCAAGTGTGACGTAATGGGTCCGCTCTTCAGGAAGTTCCGGTTCATGGACTGTGGGTGTGATAACGAGCTTCGTGCCGTAATCTGATCGGGAAAAAGATTCCTTAAAAGCGACCCTCTCTGGTTTGTCAACCGGGACAACACCATTTGAAATCGAAATCTCATCGACAAGCGAGATTTCAGCGGGCGTTTGATTTAAAGTGGTCACTGATGGAGACGCATTGACCCTAATATCCTCCTGTGAAAGGAAAAAGTTATAGGCAATATCAAATGCTGGTAAACAACTCGACTTATTACGAAAGAGAAAAAAATCGACGACCCCTTGTTTCATAGAGGGCACCCGATCTTTGGGAGCAGGTTGTTCCCCCTCAATTACATAACGCAATCCCGTTCTATGGGAATGGGTCGCTTCAGATCCCAAACGCAAAACATTAATTCCGAAATTGTTTTCATTACTCGCTCGCTTTTCAAAAAGCAAAACTTCAATTTGTACCATCTTTTTAGGAACATCGAGTTTGCGCAGTAAATCTTTGATTTTTGGCAAAGTGTCCCGCCTTACTACCATCATGATCGTCCCGGTTTTGGGAAAAGGAATAAAGCTATTTGGCATTGGTTTCTCCCGCTGAGACTCTCCTGTCGTTTCTTTGCTTTGCGCCGCGAACAAATTGGGAGGAGAAAGGAAACCGTACGCAGGATTTACAGTTTCAGCCCTTTTCAGGCCCCCCCCCTGCTGCTGATTGGGTTCTTCTTTGCGTATGTCCGCATAAATCAAAGAGCCATACACTTTTTCTAACACTTCGGACACCTCAGAGGGATTGCTGTGACGACAGGTGTAAGAAAAAACAGTCATTTCCATCGGATCTTCGATCTGACTTTGGGTTTCATTAATGAGTTTTTCCGCTCTTGTAACGACCTCTTGCGTCCCAATCAAAACAAGAGCCCCTTCATTTTTTAAGGGAAAAATACAAAAATCATCTCCATCCCCCCTCACCGATCCCATGCGCGTTTTTTGATCCGAAATCCCAAAATAGGATTTGATGATTGTTTCCATTTCATGAGGGGGAATGCGGTGCGTGGGAAAAACACGGATTACTTTCTCTTCCCCTTTCCCCCAAACCGCTTCATATAGAGCCAGCAACTTCTCTACGTCCTCTTTGGTGGAAACAATTGCCAATTTATGCCCCAGTGAATAGATAAAAGTACTTTTTGGATCTCTGAATTTTTCGAAAAACTGGCTTACTCTCTTTGCTTTTTCTACAGGAGGAGCAAAAACATAGATGACACGGCTATTTTTTGGCACCCGCATGAGCTCTTTTGGGGAATTGATAATACTATCGACCGTAGTGATATCCGATTTCATTATATAAAGCTGTCTTGCATAAGGATTGAGTTGTTTGATCCCAATTCCGTTTTGACAGAGGATCACCTCTAGAAGATCATTCCACGATTCACGCGGGATAGGGATACTCGAATGCATGTGGATCTTCAAAGAAGAGATGTCAGAAGGGATAATATAGAGGTAATCGGTTGAACCGTATTCCATGATCAGGTGGGACAGGGAGGTTTCTTCTTGATCCCAAAGGGCATACCCCTCATCCTCTTTTTTTATTTCTTCTGTTGCGAAAATGCGCCAATCTTTTTCTAAATCGACAATTTCACTTCTAATATCGTTGATTTCTCTGAGCAAATACTGAAAATCTTCCTCTCTGGCTTCTTCCAGATAGTATTCGTTGACAAGCGCGTACTTTTCTTCTAACTGGCTTCTGAGCTTATAGAGTTTTTTATTGAGCTGATCTAGAGAGGTTCGCATCTCTTTTTGATCTTTTTTGAGAAGAAAAGCATCCTGTTTTTCTTCAATTGTTTGCAAAGTTGCGAGACTGGGAATCGTCATGAGGATCAAAAAAAAGGTACACCTCAACTGTTTTATTTTGATCCACATTTTCGTTTAATCCTCTTTGGATGTAAGAAAATAGCTGTGACAGGTGAGATCTCTATCCAGATATTTGGGGCCAATTTTAGAAGAAATGATCTTTTTTTTGTGAGAGGAATGTGATGATTTGGGTTCTATAGTGATCGGAATTTTCACCTTCGAAGATTGTGTGCGAAGTAGATTAAAAAAAGTTCCGACAAAAAAGGAGTTCCCCCCCTCTTTTTCAATTCCGTCGAAAACAAACAGTTCTCCTCTAGACTGAAACGTCAAAACTTCTTGCATCTCGTCGATACTCTTCAATACACGCCATCCCCTGGAGGTGTGAAAAAGCCAATCACCTACTTTTAAGATCAAAGCCTTGTTTTCAACCCGACAAGATACTTTTGACTTTGTCCTCTGTCGAAAGGAAGAGAAGGAAGTGTTTTTCCGGAAATCCATCAAGGGGGATGGTTTTTTTGATAGAGCAATCAAAGTTTTTTCGAGTCCATCTTCGTTCCACACCTCTATTTCCATGAGATGAGAAGTGATCCGACAAATGTGCGCTAAAAAAGCGCCCCGTGAGTTCTTGCCCAGCTTAGCATTTTCCCACCTTCCCTCTTTCCAGATCAAATAATTCCCCTCTTTGGCATAAATCATGTAGGATGCATTTTTATAAGAAAGCTCGATTCTTTGGTCTTTTTGGAGTTTTTGATATTTTTCTCCCCCGTACAGCGCAAACAAGAGATCAGGATCCCACCAAATCCCTTTTTCCAAGCATACAATCGCCTCTTGAAATGGGAGGTCTCTTTTCGAAGACGAACCTTTTTTTTCGAAGAGATGATCAATTTCAAACGTCTTACTCTCTTCGACTAGCTTTCCATGTTTATCTGAAAGCAGGCGAGTCCCAAGTTCAGCAAGTGTTTCTCCTGTTTCAGAGAGGTAGGGCATAATCCAAAGCGGGGTGGGCATCGAGGAAAATTCGAGTCGAGGGTGCACTCCCTCAACATAAGTTAGATAGAGCTTTTGCCCAGAAACCGCCCTGAGAGACTGCTGACTCTCTTTAAGGCCAACGTGGATAAGTAAATCATAGATCGTCGCATCCGGCCTGGTATTTTTCCCCAAAAAAAACATCTCTTTGGTGAGGTCGGGCAGGGGAAAATTCTTGCAGCTCGAAGAGATTGTTAAGGCTCCTTCCCCAATTGCATCAAAGTCGGTAGAAGATCTAGTCTTTGGCAAACAGTAAGAAGGCGGTTGAGAGGGAAGCTCTGAAAACTTACCTAACTGACAGGTTGTGTAAATGAGCCAGAGCAAAGCGCAAAAAAACATGCCGCAGATAGAAACGCAAAGGATCTTAATGACCCTATAGAGGTGAGTAAATGTCAATTGCTTGGAGATCACAAATCAAAAAGTCAAAAAAAATTTATCAATATCACATTTATTCTATGGAATTTATCAAAAAATATCAAAAAAAACAGTCATGGACCAGATTGCAAAAAAATAATATAAAGTATAGGTTTGGGTTAATAGGCAAGAAATCTGTATCAAATCTTGAGAAGTAATTGATATTTAGCTATCCAAACGAAGGTTTATGTCATGGATAAAAAAATAAGAGAAGGGGTGAGCATTCAGGAACTGGAAAATTTTGGGAAAAAGTACCATTTTGAGATTCTCTTTGTCCTCTATTTTCTCTTAGCCACTCTCTTGAACTTTCTTTGGAAGGGGTTTGGCACTACGTGGAGCATCTTTTTAACCGGGATTGGAGGCATTCTAGGGTCCTGGTTTAGCAAAAAAATTGAAAAAGCAGCGCAGTCTGCTTTTCAATTTATCAACAAACAAGAAAAGATCACCCGATTGATTTTGGCAATCGCAGGAGCATTGATTTCTTTTTTCTTGCCCCCCGTCATTTTTTTTCTCACCGGTTTGATGGGAGGTGCTGGAATCAACCGGATTTCCCATCTTTTTGAAAAATCCTCAAAAGAGTAGACCGAAGAGGGGGTCGATTGAGATCCCTATGATTGAGTGAGCTGCTTTTCTCTCCAGGAAATGTAATCTAAAAGAGAAATTGTTCCGACAGTAAAATGGCGTACAAGCGACTCGAATCCCTCAGAAGCAACTTTGCTCTTTTTCCCCAAAGACTTGGAGATGGCGTATTCCTTGATCTCCTCCCACGTGTCTAGTTCCAACTTGTTCATCCCCATTTCTTGGTAGAGAATAGCTATTCGCATCAAATTGAAGGCAAAGAGCCCCGCACCACACCCTTTGATTTCCCACCCTTTTCCCAAAAACGCACTATCTTTGAGCATTTGCTCTTTCAAAGAAAGGGATAACTCTAAGGCCGTATCTAACTGCTTGTCTGCGAGAAGAAGGGAACACTCTGCGTACTTTTTAAAATAAGATTGGCTTGTTCTTTTGAGTGCTTGAGCTCCCAGGTCTTTTGCCTGCTTCCCCTCTTGCCATGCAATGAGACTTTGAGCAATCTTTGCCTGATACTCTGCCTGGAGTTCGGGATGTTTCTCGAGCAAGCAAAGCAGCTCTTTGAGCGGCTTGCCTTGTCTGCCCGAAGATTGTTCCCACTGCATGAAACAATGTTTTGCCATAATAAAGTCCAACCCGTTTTTCGGTCTTTTGCCATAGATTTTTAGGGTAAAAAAGAGCAAGAGGAGGAGGCTCAGTCCAACCACATACATGGTGTTTCTGTAAAAAAAGAGGGTCCGCACACGGGATATCTTTATGGGCTCTATGTTCACGTTTTCACTCAAAAGGGGTTCTAAAACTTCCCATTCTACCCCATGTTTCCTTTTTTCAGCAAAACAGCTATGCATGGCGGGAAGAGGAAATGGAAAAAATATTTTTTTTATCTTGAAGGGAGGGAAACTCTGCTCCATGCGGCAAGGATAAAATCTCTTTTAAGAGAAAAAATTTTCACTGCTTGGATATATTAGCATGGAGAAGTTGAGTCAGCACATGTCTGTGCCCAGATGAAAAAGGTTTTTGCTCGAGATCTTTGATCAAAACCCATTGATACCGATCGATAAAAAAAGGTTTGGGGGCAAACCAAATGTGCGGGTAGAGAAAAGCTTGGTACCTCGTAAATCGATGAGATACTTCGGGTAAGGGGCATCGATAGGAAAGAGGAGAAAAAAAGTGCGCTTGAATCGCTTCATACCAATTGGTGATATCCCGAATCGGACTAGATGCCTCAATATAAGGAAACTCAAAAAGATCGGCCATCACCTTCCCCCGCTCCCCCTTTTTTAGAAGAACAGAGTTTTGATGGCAAATAACGCAGACCAATCGATGCAAAAAAGTGATAGGATATTTTTTCTCTTTCTGGGGGAAATGATCAGTTTTTCGATGTTGGTAGGCTAAGCAACTTGTTTGCAAGGGGCAGATAAAACATTTGGCCCTTTTTTGACAGACAAGTGCTCCTAGCTCTATGAAGGCTTCCATGACAATCCACGGATTTTGCTTTGGCAGAAGTTGAAGAACAAGAGTTTCAATCTGTTGGCGCACTTTTGTCAAATGAATGGGCTCTTCGATGGCAAATAGGCGAGAAAATACTCTGAGCACATTTCCATCGATCGCCGCTGCTCGCTTCTTAAAAGCAAAGCTTTGAATTGCTCCAACCGTATAAGGGCCAATCCCCTTGACTTTTTTCAGCGCATCCGCATCTTCCGGAATCTCCCCTTTGTGCATTTTCATCAAGTAACGAGCACCCAAGTGGAGATAACGCGCACGTGAATAATAACCAAGACCTTCCCATGCTTTGATCACTTGCTCAATTGAAGCACTAGCTAAAGACTTTACTGTGGGAAATAGACGAATCCATCTTTCAAAATAGGGGATCACCACACAGGCGCGCGTCTGCTGGAGCATTATTTCAGAAACCCAAACTGCGTAAGGGGAAGAATTTTCCCTCCAAGGAAGGGGTCTTCTACATTGGAGAAACCATCTCTTGAGCCGATTTATATCCAAATATTTTACCTTTAAATAATTACATTTTTTGGCAAGAGAATTGCATAGAGTAAAGCAACAACGGCCGGGGACAGTGTATGAAGAAGAGTAAAAAACAACAAGAAAATGCCCATCTGCAAACTCTGATCAAACGGGAGATCACTTTATCCCAAGAGATCTTAAGTCAAATGACTCAGCAAGAGTATTGTATGTTGACGGGTGCATTTGATGTGCATGATCAGTTGCAAATGGAAACAAAGCAGCTCTTGCAGCAGTTAGGAGATTTGCAAGATAAAAGGAACCAATTTATCAAAATGGTCATTGATCACCCACTTTCGGATCAAAATATCATTGATTTATTGGACGCAACAGATGAGACAGATGCAGAAACATTGCTGTTTTTGGACAAACAAACGGCGCTTATTAACAATATCAAAGAGCAAGAAAAGCGCAATGCAAGTTTGCATGAAATGATCCACAAAAAGGGAAAGCTCACCCCTTCAAACGGGGCACTGCGTTCAAAAATCGTCTATGATAACAAAAAGAAAAAACCACTGCTCATCACAATCGATTATCCCGAAGAAACTTCGCCTTGAGCCTTTCTCTTTACTATTTAGAAGGAAGTGAGCTTAGCTTAAGCCAAATAGAAAATGCAGCGCAGCTGCCAAGAGGGGTGATACCCGCGTAGGCCATGACAAAAAGGGTACTCTTGATATTGATTGCTGTGCTATTTTATCGTGAGTATGAAGGCAGCAGGATTGATTTATGGCTCTTATCCCCACCATCTCGATCACTTGGCCGTGCTTTGCGCTTTCTTAGATATTCCTCTGATTCTCACCGAAAAAGAGCTTGAAAAAAAGGGCAAAATTTATTACCCAAAGCTCACTACAGTCTACATAAAAGCACCCCATCTAGCAACGCACATTGTGAAGCACTACCGAGTGATTTTTTCCTCCCTTCCCAAGGGCCTCTTTGATCGGATCTTTTTTATCACAGAACATATTTTTGGGAAAAAACTCTTAAATATTTGGCTTCCTCACGGAAATTCGGATAAAGGGCATGCCTCTTTTTTTCTCGAAGCTCTTTCTCAAGAAAAGATCGCCTTGGTATATGGACAAAAGATGATCGATTCATTTGTTGAAAAAAAAATATATTCTAATTTTTCTCAATTCGTTGTCTTGGGCAATTACCGTTGGGCTTTTTATAAGCAACATAAAAAGTTTTACGAAAAATTAGTAAGAAAAGAAATTTTGGCAAAACTCCCCCAGGCAAAAAAAACAGTCCTTTACGCCCCCACTTGGGAAGATGGGGAAAAATCTTGTTCACTGCAAGAGGTTTGGAGCACACTCGTGAAAACAGTGCCAAATAATTGGAACCTTATTTTGAAGCTCCACCCCAATTCCTATGCTCAATTGCACAGACTCGAAATGATTCTCAACGCGGCGCGAGAAAAGAAAAATATCTGTGTGATTACAAATTTTACCCCTGTGTATCCTCTTTTAGAAGCTGCAGATATCTATCTTGGAGACATGTCTTCTATTGGGTACGATTTTCTGAGTTTTTCCAAACCAATGTTCTTTTTAAACCAAAATAAGCGGAATCCCCAATCAGACAAAGGGCTTTATTTATTTCGTTGCGGAACCGCTATTGTACCAGAGAAATATGAATCTATTTTTTCTATCATGCAAAAAGAGAAAAGAGATTTCACAAAAATCCAAAAAAAGGTTTATTTCTACACCTTTGGGAAAGAACAGACGCAAAAGGAGCTGAGAAACAGGGTCAAAATGTCTTATGAAAAGTATTTTAGACAAATCCCTTATTAGATCAGGCAATGTTTGTCTCGTTTCAGGAGATGATTCGAGTCATCATTTAGACCACTTAGCCGTCGTTGCCTACACCATGCATGCTCCTATTGTAATTGATACTGCAAAACTTAAGCAAACCATCCGCACCTACTATCCTCAAGTCAAGTCGCTTTACATCCGATTTCACCAACAAATATTAGAATATTTTGGACACAATCACAGCCGAATTTTTTTTTCTGTAGCTTGTTATAAGAGGGATCTTTACCCGATGATACAAGCTTTTTTCGGAAAAAAGATGGAATTTTGGTACTGTCCACATGGCAACTCTGACAAAACTCTCAAACATTACAAAATGCAAAGTCATGCCCTGATTTATGGCGAGCAAATGAAAAACCGCTTGCAAAAAGAGGGGTATATGAAATCACTTAAGGCTTGTGTATCCACGGGTAACTTGCGCGCACTATTTTACCAAAAATACAAAAAATTCTACGATGATTTGGTGGAAAAAGAGGTGTTTTCTCAATTTAAGAAAAAGCAGATTACCTATTTCTACGCTCCCACTTGGGAAGACAGTGAATTCTCCTCTTCCGCTTTTGATATTTCCATGTCGCTCATCAACCAATTACCCGATTCGATAAATTTGATTATCAAAGTCCATCCTTGGTTGGAAGACCATCACCCTGGATATGTACACCTCATGAGTGAAACCCACCAAAAAAAAACAAATCTCCTTATTTTGCGCGACTACCCTCTGGTTCTCCCCATTTTAGAAAAAATAGACCTTTATATCGGAGATTTCTCATCGATCGGCTACGATTTTCTCGTCTACGACCGCCCTATGTTTTTTTTTGATCCAAAAAAGAGAGTGCGCAAGCAGAAAAATAGAACCCACCTACACACCTGCGGGATTCTCATTCCCACCGAAAGATATAGCGATCTCTTCCCCTTTATAGAATCTTATATCAAAGAGCAATCTCATCTGTCTCATATACGCAAAACCCTCTATCACGATGCGTTTGGGCAAAAACATTCTTTCAGATCGATTAAAACAGCGGTAGAAAGGTGCAACGTGGTGCACTGAACCATCTAATCAATCTAACAAGCGATTTTTCTCTTTTTTGATTTCTACACCGGTAAATGGAAGAACCCGCACAACCGATAAATCATGCATTTTTTCGCTATGTAGCTTGGCTTCAATAGAAAAAGAGGCCTCTCCTTCTCTTAAGGGGTGTACTTTAGAAACAACGGCTACCGGAATCCCCTCGGGAAGCACTCCGTCTAGTCCACTCGTGACGAGTAAATCTCCCTCTTGAATGAGTGTCATCCTCATTTTTTGCAAGAGATTTGCATAAGGTTTTCCCGATCGCAACTCACGGGCAGGCCCCCTTTCATCCCCGAAATCATAATTGAATCCCACTCCTTGTAATTTGGAAGAAAGGGAGCGATAGAGGGAAGAATGGGTTCCAAAAATCTCCCCTTTTGCTAAATAAAAAGTCTTTGTTTGAGAGGCAAGTTTTTTTCTCATCTCATCTAGCTGGTCTAAAAAACTCTCTTTTTCTTCTCGAGAAAATAGACTCTCTTTGAGCAAAAAAAACTCCAAAAAAAGCTGATCGATCAGGTAAATGATTTCCCGATTTTGCTCTGATCCCCGGATTGCCCTCACCGCAATTACCAAAGAGGGATCTGTGATGAGTCTGACACGGCTACATCTTTTCCCAACAAAATCGACGAGGCCAATCAGGGAGCGGTCTACCAAAACAGGACTGTTGATTTGCACTGGAAAGCCCTGTTTTTCCCCCACATTAATCCAAACAAAACTATTCCAAAGAGCGGGTTGACGATAGATGACGCGAGCCACCTGCGAGGTGGGGAATCTATCTTCCATCCTTTGTTTGATCTCATCGATGCGCTCTTGGTACGACCCCTTTGCAAAGTCAGTTTTTACAGATCTAGGCAATAATATATTCATCCGAGGCAGTTTCTCCCATAGAGGGGAGATGAAGTTGATGAGATCCTCTCTCCAAGGATCGATTAGGGTATTTGGAACGCTTAAAAAACCAAAGAGAGAAAGAGCGAGCAATACATAGGGGTAGCAAATTTTGCTTTTCATCTCAGTGTTTTGGACAGCGCATCGGCGACATAAGTAATATTTTCTCGATTTAGCCCTGTTAAATTAACCCGACCATTTTTTGTCAAATATATGCTGTAGTTTTCAATGAGCCGATCAACTGTTTCTTTTTTCAAACCCAAGAGCGCAAACATTCCATGACGATCTTGCAAAAAATGAAACCGGTCTTGTTTGCACTCAAGGGCAAGCGCTTGGACAAATTCTTTTCGCATCTCTTTGATGCGGCTGCGCATTTCCTTTAACTCTTTTGCCCATATTTGCCGCAGGTTTTGAGAACGAATGATTATTGATACTAAACTGGGGCCATGACGGGGAGGATTAGAAAAAGAGGCTCTAATATTTTTTTTTAATACAGTAGCAACAGATTGCACCGTTTTTTCATTTTTTAAAAGTGCGTGAAAGGCGCCAAGTCGCTCTCCATAAAGGCCAAAAAACTTTGAAAAAGAGTGAGCTACAAAAACTTCGTGCCCTTTTTCAGCAAAATATCGAATAGCCCAGGCATCCTCTTCTACCCCTTGATCAAAACCTTGGTACGCAAAATCAAAAAGGGGAATGAGGTTTTTTTTCTTCATTAATACGCTGAGCTCTTTCCACTCTTCCCGACGCAAATCACACCCCGTTGGATTGTGACAACAGGCGTGCAAGAGGATCACACTTTTTTCAGGTGCTTTTTGCAAACAATCTAAAATAGATAGAAAATCAACTTGGTGTGTTTCTAGATTATAATACGGATAATCGGTGATTTCTAAACCAGAAGATAGAAAAATTGGGGGGTGGTTGGGCCAAGTAGGCTTGGACAAATAAATTGATTTTGTCACTTCCGCTCTAAAGAGTTCTCCCCCAATGCGAAGGGCATTTGTCCCCCCAAGTGATTGCACTCCCAAAAACCTGTGTTTCTCCGAATGTACAAAATCTACGCCAAATACCAAATCCCGACTTGCTTGCACAAAACTCTGATTCCCATCCAAAGGGAGATATACTTTGTTTTTTTCCGACCGAACAAGTCTTTTTTCCGCTTCTTTGACCGCTTCCATGGTCCTGTTTTGAAGATTTTTGTTGTAGTAGATTCCCACGGTGAGATCAACTTTGTTTGGATTTGGGTCGTTTTGTATGAGGGCGGCCATACCAAAGATCTCGTCAGGTGGAAGGGGCGCTACATGCTCTAAGATACTCATCTCATCGCTCCACTAATTTCTACAAAAAAGCCATTTTATACTAAGACCCATTGAAAAATATAGGACAAAGTATTCGAGTAAAACTTCTTTTGAAAAACTGGGCTTTTCTTAGGGAAACTTTAAAAAACAAGAAGTTTGTTTTACGCAGAGTGAAAAAATTTTAAATTGTAAAGCAAAAACAGAGGTGCTAAGATAGAAGTGTTCCTTTGTGAATTTTGTTTCGTTTTTGTAGGAATAAAAATTAAGTGCATCCGATTTTTATGCGGCGTGCCCTTCTTTTAGACATCCTTTACCCTTTATTGGGGCGTTAGCTCAGTTGGAAGAGCGCAACAATGGCATTGTTGAGGCCAACGGTTCGATCCCGTTACGCTCCACTTTTTAATGCTTTGCTTGCACTGAAATACTTGCGCAGTAAAAAGCTCCAAGCAAAGCAGTTTGATCGTTAAGCGAGACTTTAACTGGAATTTGAGAGAGTAATTCGCAAAATCTTCCCTTTTTCTTAAATCTTTCCATAAAAGACCCTTGCTTGATCACCTGCAAAATTTTTGGTGCAATACCACCCCCTATAAAAACTCCCCCTAAAGCTAACATCTTCAAGGCCAAATTTCCCGCCTCTGAGCCATAAATTGAAACGAAAAGTTCCAACGCTCTCATGCAGGCAGGGGAGGTCTTATCCACCCCCATTTCAGAAATCAAGCTAGCCGAGTTTCCCCGGTGAATCTTTTCAAAAATATCTGCTTTTTCCCTTTCCCTTTTTGTTTCAATGAGAAATTGATAAATATTGCAAAGCCCGGGGCCTGATAGAATTCTTTCATAAGAAACATGTTGAAACTTTACCCTTAGATGCTTCAAAAGTTCATCTTCCAGCTCATTTTGCGGCCCAAAATCTCCGTGCCCCCCTTCACACGCGAATGGATGGTGTTTTTTTCCATCAAAATAGAGCCCTGCCTCCCCAAGCCCCGTTCCCGCGGAGATCATCGCTTGATTCCCCTCAATGCTCGGATCCCCCTCATTCAAAACAAAAAAATCTCTTTTTGCAAGGAGCTTGACCCCATAAGCGTGTGCCTCTAGATCATTAATAAGCAAGACGGTTTCAATAGAAAGTGCACTTGATAGCTGCTTTGCATCCACAATCCAAGGTAAATTTGTCGCATGGATGGTGTTTTTTCTAACGGGACCGGCTATCCCGAAACAAGCCCTGTGCACTTTCCATGTTTCCCCTTGTAAAAACTCTTTGAGGATCGATCTTAAATTGGGATACTTTTTACTAAAAAATTTTTGCTGCTTGATGCACTCGAAATTTTTTCCCTTGATCGTATAAGCAGCGAGACGAGTTTTTGTCCCACCGATATCTCCAGCTAAAAAAATCAACATATATTTTAATTATTTGATCTTCCAATTTTTACTCAAACATTTTTTACACACTCCATAGACTGTGTTGAAAAAAGGAATTATACGCAAGGAGTCTTTAAAAAGAATATTTAGAGGATATTTTTCAAATATCCTCTAAACTAACTCCCCTTCTTCTCATATAGCTATCTTAGATTATTTGACAAAAGCTCACGAAACGCTCTGTCGGGAATTATAAATTAAAATCTGTCGGGAGGGCATTCTTAACTGCTGCCCCAACATTTTCTGACATTGCTGCCCCAACATTCTCCGACGCTTTTGTTACTATCGGAACGATGTGTTTAAACATCCATTTTGAAGCTTCCGCACTTATTTGTTCCCTAAATGGGGGATAAAATATAAATAAGAGAGTCCCCACGCTAATTGTTGTAACTACTGCTCCAAATGTTAACACTGCAATGTCTTTTGATATTTTAGATGTTCCTTTAACTGTGTTGGCAAAAGTTTCAATAGCAACCTTGGGGAGTATAAAAGCATAACGCAGAAATTCCATTGGTCTAGACTCTTGTCTTAAAACAGGGACGGTTTTATCTTTGGTAGTTTGAATTGGTGTCCCATCACCTATTTGGATTGTTGCATCTGCCTCTTCTACAAATGCATCGCACTTTTGATAGGTATCATGTGTTTTTTGATCTGTTGGGTTCATTAGTGATTGATCCCTCACCCAAACCTGGTTATTGTCTGCTAATGGTGAAGATACACAATTTATTGGAGCTGTCATAATTTAAAACCTTATTTATTTGAAATTTAATTTTTTAAAAAGATTGAGAATACCTTATAATCAAAGAGCAATTAAGTCAATTAACTATTCCCCCTCCTCAAGCAGGTTTTTCAAGAGCAAATGAACAGCATCTTCGACTATTTGGTCAACACGATTTTTAGGATATTGCTTTCTGCAGGATTAAGGTTCCTAAGAGCTTCTTCTCCACCTATTTCCTACAGCCCCCTAAAGCGATAAAAGAGTTGCATTATTTTGGTTTAATATTATAATTTAAACGCATTAAAAAAAATTTGGTTGAAAAATGAACTCTAGCAAAATTTCTTCGGAATCAGCTCCGCAATCTTCAAATTCGTCCTCTTCTACAAACCACCCTAATCGAAATACTAAGGAATACTGGCAGATGGTAGATCCCGATGGAAGGATGAGAACTCTCGACCCACGTATGAGACAAGCTTATAAGTCCTCCGTTCGTCCTGATCAATCCAGCAAACCTGATCAATCCAGCAAACCTGATCGACCCGGTAGCTGCATCATATCGTGATAAATTACTTACCTAAGCTACTTCCCGGTTAAAGCCGGAGGCTTAAGTGGGGCGCCATCTGCTTGAGAATTGGAGATTTTCTTCCGTGAAAAAAGAACTGATCCCTTGTTTCTCGGTAAACACAGGCGGGTGGCACTTGCTAAAATGGGAGGAGCTTAAGCTTACCCAAAAAAAGTGGCCGCATCACTCTTACGCAATCACCTGCCTTTGCCCATGGGTAGGCTTAAATCAAAATTCAAATAGGTTTAGGTCTATTCATACAAATTGCTCGCACGCTTCGTAAAACGCAAGTATGGTTAACCTCATCTATTCCCACTTAAAAAAATGCAATCTGTGCTTTGTAAAAAGCATATTTTTTTGACTCCAATAGATAGAGGTAATCTGCTATTATCGGAAAAAAATACAAAAGGAAATCTGATGTCCCAGCTAGAAAATGAAGCCAAGAAAAAAGCACTCGAACTTGCTATTTCTCATATCGAAAAGCAATTTGGAGAAGGGGCTATTATGTCCTTGGGTAATCATTCATTAAAAAGACAAATTAGTACTATTTCGACGGGGGCTATTTCACTTGATTTAGCTCTGGGAATTGGGGGAGTCCCCCTAGGGCGGGTCGTTGAAATCTATGGTCCTGAATCATCTGGCAAGTCTACGCTCGCTACACATGTGGTGTCGAACTGCCAAAAAAAGGGAGGAACAGCTGCTTATATTGATGCAGAGCATGCGCTCGACCCCGTCTACGTAAACAAAATCGGCGTGAATTTAAACAAACTCATGATTTCACAACCAGACTGCGGAGAAGATGCGTTAAACATTGCCGAAATGCTCGCACGCTCTAATGCTGTTGACTTGATTGTGATTGATTCGGTCGCTGCCCTCGTTCCAAAATCGGAGCTCGAGGGGGAAATCGGTGACACCCACGTCGGTTTGCAAGCGCGGCTCATGTCCCAGGCACTGCGCAAGCTCACTGCCACACTTTCAAAGAGCAAAACGTGCGCGATCTTCATCAATCAAATTCGGGAAAAAATCAACGTCATGTTCGGAAATCCCGAAACCACCTCAGGTGGGCGCGCTTTAAAGTTTTACTCATCTATTCGGATGGACATTCGTCGTATTTCCTCCCTCAAAGGTCCCGATAATCTCGATGTGGGCAATCGGGTTAAAGTAAAAGTTGTGAAAAATAAACTCGCTCCCCCCTTTCGGGTCGCTGAGTTTGACATTTTATTTAACGAAGGTATTTCACACACTGGATCCCTTATTGACCTCGGAGTCGAGCACTGTGTTGTCGAAAAGAAAGGGGCTTGGTACAGTTACCAAGGGAATCAGTTGGGCCAAGGCAAAGAAACAACACGTGAAATGCTAAAATCCCACCCAAAGTTAGCAGATGAAATCGAAACGCAAATTTTGGAAAAAGTAGGGCAAGTTAAGAAGGAAAAGCAGGCACTAACTTAGAGACTAATTCCTGAAATTCAGGGGTGAAAATACCGAGATCCCTCATTGTTTGTTCAAAGCACAAGATCTCTTTCTCTAGCAAAGCATAGGATTTCTCCTCTCCGAGATGCGCTACAATATTCAAAGAATTTTCAAACTTTCCGTCCTCATTTTTGTCTCGAAAATCGTCTGCTATTTGGAAAGCCATCCCAAAGTGATAGGCGGCTTTTTTCACCTTTTCCACTTGGGAGATTTTTCCCCCTCCACACAAAAACCCGAGCAAAAAAGAAAGTTCAAATAGGGTAATTGTCTTCATTTCGATCACTTGGCAGATGTCCAAAAGATCCTTTCCCATAGGAAAAAGATCGAGGAATTGACCCCCAGTTGCTCCGAGCAATCCGGCTCCTTTTGTCGCACAGGAAAGGAGAATGTGTCCCACCTCTTTTGTACATCGGATCATGATCTTTTGGATCATTTCAAAGGCCTGATTCAAAAGGGCATAGCTCGCCAAAACAGCCACAGCTTCACCAAACACCTTGTGGGTTGAGAGATTTCCCCTCCGATAATCA
Organism: Simkania sp.; assembly: GCA_027942475.1. Classification (GTDB taxonomy): domain Bacteria; phylum Chlamydiota; class Chlamydiia; order Chlamydiales; family Simkaniaceae; genus JANQSR01. The sequence continues at coordinate 54,677 of JAQFVP010000005.1, forward strand.
TCATTGTCCATACAGGGAAGATCATCGGCGATAAGAGAGGATGTATGAAAAAATTCTACACAAAGAGAAGCATCAAGAGGCGCTTTTTTTACACCTAAGGATTGGGAAATAATCAAAACAGTAATGGGACGCACCCTTTTTCCCCCATTTAAAAGAGCGTATTCGCAAGCATCTCTCAAAAAATTTTTATCACATAAATTGGGTATAAAATTTCTTAAATAGCTTTCAAATTGATTTTTGTAAACGCTAACGAGCGAGTGATGGGACAGAAAATACCTCCGATGTAACATTAGAATGAGAAATTGAGGTGGGTACACAAATTTTTGTATTTTTCCTCAACAGCAGTCCTGGATTGAGGACTACATGGCACCCAATTTGCGAAAGGTCTCCCACTATAGCACCGAATTTATTCATTCCCGTCTTAAATTTTTTTTCACCAATCCGTACACAAATAGCCTTTTTATCCAAACGGGAGTTTGCACAAGTAGCAAATGCTCCCATATTCACCCCGTTTCCCAAAATGGAATCCCCAACATAGTTAAAATGGGACACCTTTACTTGCTGAAGCAATATAGTAGATTTGATTTCCACGCCGTGTCCAATGACGCAATTGTCTCCCGTCACGAGGTGTGAGCGAATATAACTATTGCGGCGCAACTGACAATTTTTCCCGATAATACAAGGGCCTTGGATATAAACCCCAGGCTCCAAAGTTGTGCCTTTGCCAATCGAGATTTTTTGGGGATTTTTTAAAATGGTACCAGGGGGAATATCACAATCAATTGCCCCGAGAGTAGCCCCATCTAAATAACTTTTGAGCTCGTTGAGCGCATTCCAAACGGGCTGATTGATCTTAAAGAGGAAAGAGTGCTCAAACGATTTGAGACAAAAAAAACCCTCGTGTGAAACACCATCCATGAGGATGAGTTTAATCAAAAAGTGAGCAAATCTTCAAGTAAGAATATTATTTTATAGTAAATATTTCCTCTTCTTCTTGGGCTGTGGATTTGTTGACAAACCCCTATTTTAGGGGGAGAGATCAATGTTCGTACTATTGTTAAAAAGTTGGTAATTTGTCGATAAATCGATCCTTTTTTCTACAGTGAACATTCTACTGTGATTGCGCAAACAGGTTATGAACAACTTTTTCCACATAAAAATAGTGAGAAGTTTCTGGGTGAGAGGATTCGAACCTCCGACCCCTTGCACCCCATGCAAGTGCGCTGGCCAAGCTGCGCTACACCCAGAAATGAAAGAACATCTTAGAAATAGGCGAAGAATTTTGTCAATCAAGATGCTCTCTTGCGCCCAACTTTATATCTCGATGTTCTTTTTTTCGAAGAGTGTATTTTACTAATTTTCTTTCTAATACACATAAAATGTGAATTAATAATATTATTATAATAATTGGAAGGGGTATTTTATTGTTATGTTAAATGAGAAGTCATTTTGAAAAAATACGTAATTACATCCAACCTTCAACAATTGGGTAGCGGCGCCCTATTCCAAACGATTTTTTGGAAACCCGCAAGATGGGAGGTCCTTGCTCCCTTTTGTACTCTGCATCGTGGATTTTTTTGACAATTTTGAAAACCAGATTTTTTTCAATATAATATTTTTCTGCAATTTCTCCGACTGAGAGGTAGTCTTCGACGTAACCTTGTAAAACATTATCGATTATTTCATACTCGGGAAGAGAGTCCAAATCCACTTGGGATGGACTGAGCTCTGCAGAAGGGGGGCGCTCGATGATCGATTTGAAAATTATTTCCTTTCCCTCTGATTCGTTGATGTATTGACAAAGGTCATACACTCTGGTTTTCATAACATCTGCAATCACTCCGAGACCACCGCACATATCTCCATACAAAGTAGAATAACCAGTTGCAATTTCGCTTTTGTTGCCCGTGTTGAGAAGAATGTAGCCATGTTTATTCGACAAAGCCATCAAGAGGATACCCCGAATGCGCGCTTGTAGATTTTCTTCTGTCACACCGTGGTTTTTTTGATGAAAGTGAGGTGTAAGCAGATCCAGGAAATGAAAAAACAGTGGATCAATGGGAATTTCTTTGTACTGTATTCCGAAATGCTTGGCCAAATTTTTGGCATCCTTTTTAGAGCCTTCAGAAGAATAGGTAGAGGGCATGCTGACTGCCAATACGTTCTCTTTGCCCAAAGCTTTCATGGCAATATACGCAACAAGGGCTGAGTCAATCCCACCTGAAATTCCCAGGCATGCTCGCGTAAAATCAGATTTGATAAAGTAGTCTTTTACTCCCATAATCAGTGCCTGCAAAAGATCTTGCATGTGATTATAAGTGAAAGAACAGGGGCATATTTTTGCATGGAGCTCGACGAGCATTCTATCTTCACAAAAACCTTTAGCCAAATGGCAGAGTTTTCCCTCTTTGTTGACATAGATACTATACCCATCAAAAATGATCTGCCCATTGGCACCTACTTGACAGCACAAAATAGTGGGACAACCTAAAGTTTTGCTCACTTTGGAACAAATTTCGATACGAATGTTGGGCTTTTGAAAGTGATAGGGGGAAGCCGATAAGTTGACCACAAGATCTGGGTGCAATGACTGAAGAGCTAAAATAGGGTCCTCATCATATCTATACGCATCAATATATCCCCCATGTTTCCAAATATCTTCACAAATTGTGACGCCCACTTTTTTCCCCTCAATTTCCCAAATGCGAGAGATGTGTCCGGGTTCAAAATAGCGACTTTCATCAAAAACATCGTAATTGGGAAGCAAATGTTTGTCCTGAAATCCGATGATCTTCCCATGCCGAATGATTGCTGCGCTGTTATACAAAGATTTTTTCCCTTTTGATACCGAAAGACGAACCACTCCCACAATCACCGTCAGACCAAAGGAAGAGTGTGCAATCCGCTCTAATGAGAGGTTGATTGCTTCAAGAAATGTGTGGTGATACAAAAGATCTTGCGGTGGGTATCCGCAGATGGATAGCTCTGGAAAAAGGACTAAATGAGCCCCCAGCACTCGCGCTTTTTCCACTTCTTGTACAATTTTCTCTGTATTTTGGTTTAAAGCCCCTACAATTGGGTTGAGCTGTGCGACTACTATTTTCATCAAACGGGAAATTAGCAAAGACTGAGAAAAAGGGAAACTGTTTTATCGAGGGGCTTTGCCTTTTATTCTTTGTGAAATAAACCAAAAGATTGCATGCTAAGCATGTAACTTGCTTGAAACCTATATTAAGATAAACAAATTCATGTGCTCACTTGCTCCTGTTGACCAAAACAGACTTTTTCCATCTTTTGAACCCTCCATAGAAAGCAGCTTTTCTTTGCATGCACCTCATTGCAACTGGGAAAAAGACGAGTTTTTAGATTCTCCTTTTTTCTTACCTCTCCGTGCAAAAATGGCTCCGTATCATCTTCCTTTTTCTGAAGGGGAAAACAAAGACGGCTGTGAGTCTTTTGCCTATGCTGCTTTAGTGAAAAAAAATGGGATGCCGAGCTCCCCTTCCCCGACCATTCGAAAGAAGAAAAGCAAAAGGGCAGAGGCATCGTTTCAGTTTCACAAAGAGTATATCAAAAAGAGGGTAGAGGAAACTGCATCCGAATCTGTATCGACAAAAAAGCTGCTCGAAGAAATCAAAGCCAAGGGATATGAAGGAACGCTCAGAACAGTGCAGACATTCGTATCGCTCCTTAAAGAGAAGCAAGGGGCCGGAGCATCATTTCGGTTTCACAAAGAGTATATCAAAAAGAGGGTAGAAGAATCTGTATCCAAATATGTGCCGCCAAGACAACTTTTTGAAGAAATTAGGGCGAATGGGTATTTAGGGGCGTATAGTACGGTAGTAACATTCGTATCGCTCCTTAGAGAAAAAAAAGGGGCCGAAGCATCACTTCAGTTTCATAAAGAGTATATCAGAAAGAGAATGGAGGAAACTGCATCCAAATATGTACCGCCAAGGCAACTGCTCGAAGAAATCAAAGCCAAGGGATATCGAGGAACGCTTAGAATGATACAGACATTCGTATCGATGATCCGTACGAGCAGGTCACCCGAGGCATCGTTTCAGTTTCACAAAAAGTACATAACAAAGAAGGTAGAGGAAGTCATACCTGAATCTGTATCGGTAAGAAAATTATTTGAAGAAATTCAGGTAAGCGGGTATCTAGGATCGTATGATACGGTCAGAGCATTCGTATCGACCCTTAGAGAGAAGAAAAACCAAAGGGCAGAAGAATCATTTCAGTTTCACAAAGAGTACATAACAAAGCGGCTAGAGGAAGCCATATCCGAATCTGTATCTCCAAGACAACTTTTTGAAGAGATTAAGGCAAATGGGTATCTGGGGGCGTTTAGTACAGTCAGAGCATTCGTATCGACCATTCGGGAAAA
>JAQFVP010000006.1:0-54689 GCA_027942475.1 Simkania sp.
GGCAAGGATAAGCCATAAAGGAGGCAAGGATAAGCCATAAAGGAGGCAAGGCTCCTTCCTCGAGTTCTTCAGGCAGACAGGTTCCTTCAGATACAAGATAATTTTTATAACGACTAATTTGCTCTGAGATCAGGCTCGTCGGTGGAGGGAGCAATGAACGCCGTTTTGACTGCTCTAATTCTTCCGCTTCTGGATCTACCTTATGGTGCTCCTCTTCTTTAGGCGCAGGGCGACGACGGCGAGAGGGCCTATTTTGAGTTCCTCCTGATGCGCTTTGTTTCTCTTCAGAAACTTCTTTCTCTTTTTTGCCTTTACCCCCCCCAATCTTAATTGATTTTTCAATTTTTGGTTTCTTCAAGGCAACTCGGCTGTCGCGCGTTTCTAATACCTCATAATCAGTAACCGGAAGCAAAAAGGCTTTGGGTTTTTCTAATGATCTAAAAAAAAATCCTTTCCCAAAGGAAACTATTTGAACACTGCTGACGAGATGCGCTTCTTCGGAGCCCACTTTGCTGCTGTTACGCAAGACGAGTTTAAACCCTTCTTTCGGAGTAATTACAGTTTCAATTATAGGTTCACGTGTAAAATCCACTATCAAATTTCCATAATTTAAAGGTTAATTTTGACGTCTAAAAGGGAAAATGTTTAGTCTTTTGACGCCATATAGGTGATCAAGTCGAGAAGGCGGTGAGAATACCCAATTTCATTGTCGTACCATGCAATAATTTTAAAAAAATTTTGGTTAAGAGCAATCCCAGCTTTTTGATCAAAAATAGAAGAGCGAGAATCCCCAATAAAATCGGATGAAACTACCTCTTCTTCCGTATAACCCAAAATTCCCTTCAAACTTGTATCTGCTTCTCTCTCAAACACCTCACAAATGTTATCATATCCCGTCGATTTTGTCAGCTTGACTGTCAAATCAACCACAGAAACATCAGCGACGGGAACGCGCAAAGCCATGCCAGTTAACTTTCCTTTAATCTCTGGAAGACAAAGGGCAACCGCTTTGGCAGCCCCTGTCGCAGAGGGAATGATATTCATATATCCAGAGCGCCCCCCTCTCACATCTTTTTTTGACGGGCCATCCTGGGTTGGTTGGGTAGAGGTCACTGCATGGACAGTGGTCATTAACCCTTCTTCTACTCCAAAGTGATTGAGGAGAACTTTGATGAGGGGGGCCAAACAGTTTGTTGTGCAGGAGGCATTTGAAACCACAACATCTTTTGTGGGATCGTATTGAGTGTGGTTCACCCCCATGACATAGGTTGCAACCCCTTCCCCTTTAACAGGAGCGGAAATGACCACTCGCTTCGCACCAGCTCGCACATGTTTTTGTGCATCTTCTACTTTGTTAAATAGTCCTGTTGATTCGATGATATAATCAGCCCCGAGCTCTCCCCAGGCAAGGGCAGCGGGATCTTTTTCTGTGAATATATGGGTCGTCTTTCCCTCTGTAACCCATCTATCTTGCATGACTTCTATCTCTTTGGAAAATCGCCCGTGCACCGAATCATACCTTGCGAGATAAGCGAGGTTGGGAGCGGGCAAAAGATCGTTGATTCCCACAATTTCAATCCCTTCGTATCCCTCGTAAGCAAGGCGAAATACAGCTCTTCCAATGCGCCCAAAACCATTAATTCCTATCCGAATCGACACGAAGATCCCTCAATTTGAGAATACTCAACTCGACTTGGATCTTACGGGAATTTGAGAAGAAAGTAAATAATCGTGTTAGATTATTGATCAAAGGGGCGAAAAGTTAGGCAAGAAAAAAAATTGGTAGAGTTTTTCTTTCACTTTGGAAAAAAGAGTTAATTAATGTATTCAATCAGGCAAAGCAAAGCCCCATCACCACAGCGGTTACCCATACGGGTGATCCGAGTATACCCCCCATCCCGCTGAACATACCGCCCTGCAAGCTCATCAAAAAGCTTCTTTACAACTCTGCGGTCTGTGTTGTAACAGGAGAAGTTGCCCTGTTTTGCTTTTCTCGCTTGCTTGGAAGAAAGCGAGTTAAACCGAATCATCATTTTCGCAATAGCAGATCGACGACTACTCAATGTCCCCCGTTTCGCTAGGGTAATCAAACGGTCAGCAGATCGACGCAGCTCTTTTGCTTTTGTGATCGTCGTTTCAATTCTTTCATGCTCAACAAGCGACTTGAGCATATTGGCCATCAAGCACCGACGATGGGAAGTTGTACGTCCTAATTTTGCATCGCGCTTTCTGTGTCTCATAATTCTTTCCCCACTCTCTCTTCAAGATATTTGTCCACAATACCCTTTACATTCTCTCGATTGATCTTAAACCGGGATAGATCCATACCGAGATGAAGCTCCATCTCTTCAAGTTTCGCCTTGATTTCATTGAGCGATTTTTTACCAAAATTGCGGAACTTGAGCATTTCCGATTCAGGCATAACGACAAGCTCTGCAATAGTATCAATATCAGCTTGTGCCAAACAATTGGTCGAACGGACAGAAAGTTCAATTTCATTAATACGCAAACAAAGCTTTGATAAGAGTTGCTCACGGTCCGTATCGTAATCAGATGTTTCTTTATCAAAAAAGATCTCTTGAAACTTGAGTTCATCGAAAATTTTGAAGTGAAGCATCCCAATTTGAGTGGCAAAAGAGAGCGCTTCTTGCGGGGTAACGCGCCCATCAGTTTTTACTTCGAGAATCAAGCGGTCAAAGTCCGTATCCTGTCCAACGCGCGTATTTTCAACAAAATAATTGACCATGCGCACAGGGGAAAAGGCCGAATCGATCACGATCTCATCGATCACTTTATCAAAAAGTTGATGCCTTTCCGACGGAACATACCCCCTTCCAATTGCAATTTTAAAATCAAACTGTTTTTCTATCGGTTTTGTGACCGCACAAATATAATGTTCCGGATTGATTATCTCAAAATTAGATTCATCCATGATGTGCTTGACGCGAACGGAAAACTGCCCTTTTTCCTCGTCGATCATCTCCTGAGTGATTTTGAGGGTATGGGAAATAGAAATGGGCAAGCGGGTATCTCGGTTTGCTACCAAAGGAATTTTGCGGATTAATACCCCTTTTAAATTGAGAATGATATGGGTCATGTCCTCGACAATTCCCTCAATAGCCATGTACTCGTGTGCAACTCCCTCCACTTTGACAGAGACAATGGAAGGGGCTTCCAAAGCATTGAGCATCACGCGGCGCAGAGCATTCCCAACCGTATGGCCAAATCCCCTTTCGAACGGCTCAGCAATAAAACGAACAAAAGTCTTCGTTTTACTCGCTTCGTCTATTTTAATCTTGCTTGGCAATTCAAATTTGCCATATTTAACAGTCATACTTTGCTCTCCTAATCAGATCGAAGTTTATACCCGACGTCTTTTCCTAGGGCGACATCCATTGTGTTGAACGGGGGTTCGATCTTTAATCATTGTAATCATCAAACCAACGCTTTGCAGTCCTCTCACTGCGGACTCACGTCCAGCTCCAGGCCCCTTGAGATATACTTCTACTTCTTTTAGTCCGTAGTTCATCGCAGATTTTGCAGCTTCTTGCGCAGCCAAAGATCCAGCAAACGCAGAGGATTTGCGCGAACCAGAAAAATTCACCCTTCCAGCAGAAGCCCAACCAATCACATTTCCGGATAGATCGGAAATGGAAACGATTGTATTGTTGAATGTAGCTTTGACATGTACGATTCCGCTGGGCACAGTACGCGTGATCTTCTTCCTGCTTTTTGGGGAAGTTTTTTTGACCATAGGGGCCTTCTTCCCACTCTTTGGATCTTTTACCAAAACGTCTACTCCTTATTACCCTTGAGGGGCTTTTTTCTTTCCAGCTACTGTTTTTTTCTTTCCTTTGCGCGTCCTCGCGTTACAACGAGTGCGTTGACCTCTTACGGGTAAACCTGAGCGATGTTTTTGCCCACGGTAGCAGTTGATAGCAATCAGCCTTTTTATATTGTTTTGTCTCTGCCTCCTGAGGTCCCCTTCTACCACAAAACTCGACTGCAAAACAGAATTGAGCTTGGAGATCTCCCCCTCTGTGAGGTTATGAGCGCGAACATTGGGATCTAAACCCAAAGTGCGAATCACCTCTGCAGCTAAAGCACTGCCAAGACCATGAATATAAGTTAAACTGACGATAAGCCGCTTGTTACCCGGGATATCAATTCCTATTACACGAGGCATGAACTAAAATCCTATTTTATAAATGTAACCTAAATGCAAAACCGAAAATTGATGCTTTCGGAATGCCTTAATAAATAAAAAAATATTTATAAACCGCTTGTTTGGGGTTAAAATAGGCACTGCTAGAGAAAGTCTAATTTTCAAAACGGTTTCTGTCCATTCTAACAAAATATGCAAATCTTTTCAATCTTCCTCATACTCTTCCCCTAGTACGCCCTTTTTTTATAAATCCGTCATATCGCTTCATCAAAAGATGAGACTCGATTTGCCTGGTCGTATCCAAAACAACTCCCACGAGAATTAAGAGAGAAGTGCCCCCAAAAAAGTGACTAATGGTAGGGTCTACACCGAGAACCTTTCCCACCAAAGTGGGAAAAATAGCGATAAGAGCTAAAAAAAGAGCGCCGGCCAGCGTAATGCGGTTCATTGTCGACTCGAGAAATTCTTGGGTCGGCTTACCCTGGCGAATACCGGGAATAAAAGCTCCATTTTTCTTCATATCGGAAGCAATCTGTTCGGGGTGAAATTGAGTGGCAGTCCAAAAATAGGTAAAAAAGATAATGAGAGTGACAAAAAATAGGGTATACACCCAACTTCCAGGGGATAACCAAAGTACTACGTTTGATAACCATCCCCCACGACTCATAAACTGTGCAATCGTTGCGGGAAACATCAAAAGAGCTGAAGCAAAAATCACGGGGATCACCCCTGAATAATTGACTTTTAGGGGGATGTGTGAACTGCCTCCCTGAGTTTCATGACGACCAATGATACGGCGAGCGTATTGGAGGGGAATCTTGCGCGTGCCTTGGATCACTAAAATAGTCCCAACGATGATAAGGACAAAAACACCCGATAGGACGAGAGTCGAAGAGAGCGTGAGCTGACCGATTTCTTGAGAATCTAAGTTGAGCTGACTGACAATTGAACCCATAGTCATCGGGAGGGACGCCAAAATCCCAACAGTGATGATCAAACTAATTCCGTTTCCAATACCCCGTTCACTGATCTGCTCTCCAATCCACATGAGAAGTAACGTTCCAGTTGTCATAGTCACGATGACCACAAGGTAAAAAAGCCACATGAATCCCTTGATGTGGACATCGACAAGTGGATCGATAATAATCCCAGGATGGGTAAAATTTAAGCTTAAAGCGTAATTGGCTAGTAAAGCCGACTGGAAAAGGGAGAGAAAAACAGTCGCTAGACGGATCATTTTTCCCATCTTGCGCCTCCCGGCTTCCCCATTCTCCCTCATTTCTCTTTGCAAGGAAGGAATAAGAGCGATGACAACTTGCATGACAATGGACGCAGAAATGTAGGGCATAACGCCCAAGGCAATAACCGTCATTTTGGCAAAAGCCCCGCCAGAAAACACGTCAACTAATTGGAGTAGGTTCTGCCCACCACCCGTCATTTGTTTGAAAACCTGAACGACTTTATCCCCATTGATTCCTGGAACGGGAACGTAGGCACCGATGCGACAGAGAACAAGCATCAAGAGTGTAAAGAAAATCTTTTTCCTCAACTCGGGAATCACAAAGATTTTTCTCAGAGTTGCAATCATAGAGAAATCCGGTTATTTGATTTGCTTAAAATCAATCTTTCCTTTTTTTAGTTTACAAAGGGCATTTTTAGAAAAACCGTGTGCTTCGATGGTAACCTTTTTTTCTAGCTCTCCGACCGATAGGATCTTGATCCCCCCTCTTGCACGCCGCACCGGAAACCCCTTTGAGAGCAAAGTTTCATAATTGACCACCTCTCCTTCAGAAAAATGCTCGTTGATCCGTTTCAAATTAATAGTAAAGACAGTTTTTTGAAACCGTTTATTGGGAAACCCCCTACCCGGTAGCTTTTGAAAGAGGGGCAACTGCCCCCCTTCTTTACTTTTTCTGGTTTTATAACCAGAACGGGATTTGTCCCCTTTGTGCCCCCGACCAGAGGTTTTCCCTCCATTAGAGCTCGTTCCCCTCCCAACCCGTTTGATTTTTTTGGTTTTGCGACAGGTGTTTTTTAGCTCAGAAAGCTTCATTCTTCTATCCCTCTCTTAGCAAATACATCTCGACGATTCTTTAAAGCGCCAAGAGCTTTAAAAGTAGCATACACTTGGTTAATTGGATTGTTACACCCAAGGCTTTTGGCCACAACATCTTTTATTCCGCCGATCTCGAGAACAGATCTGACTTGCGATCCTGCAATAACTCCCGTCCCTTGCTTGGCTGGTTTGAGCAAAACACGTGCTCCGTCCCAATCAGAGAGCATCTCGTGTGGAATGGTTCTTCCTTCAATTTGAAACTGAAGAATGTTTTTTCTAGAAATTCCACCCGCCTTCCTGATTGCGTCCGCAACCTCGTTCGCTTTTGCAAAACCCACACCAACGCGTCCGTTCCCATCTCCAACAATCACAAGTGCAGAAAAACTGAACTTACGACCCCCTTTTACTACCTTGGAACAGCGATTGATAAAAAGCACCTTCTCTTCAAGTTCAGCGTCAAGGTTTTCTTGTTGTTTGCTTTTACTATTGGACATCCGATGCTCCTTAGAATTTCAAACCATTTTCACGTGCCGCGTTGGCAAGCTCGGCGACAAGACCGTGAAATTTAAATCGTCCGCGGTCAAAAATGACCTGCTCAATCTTTTTGCTTTTAGCCAGCTTGGCAAGCTCAGTTCCAATAAAACGGGCCCCCGCCTTGGATTTTTTCTGCTCCTGGCTCCCCGTTTTTGATGAAGTGCTCAGAAAAGCAAGAGTAACACCAGCCTCATCGTCGATCAGCTGTCCTCCAATATGCCTATGCGATTTAAAAACGGAGAGACGGGGCTTTTCGGCGGTGCCCTTCAAATGCTTTCGCACGCGATAACATCTCTTTTGACGAGTGAGAGCTCTCTTTATGACTTGCTTTAACATATTTTACTTTCCTTTAGCTGCTTTACCTGCTTTTTTGCGCACATACTCATCGACATAACGCACTCCTTTGCCTTTATAAGGCTCGGGAGGGCGGGCTTTGCGCACGTTAGCCGCAAATTGCCCAACTAACTGCTTGTCAATCCCCGAAATTCTAATAGATGTGCTTTTTTCAACATGCACCTCAATTTCGGAGGGAATTTTCAGTTGACAGGGATGTGAAAATCCAAGGGACAGGTCTAAAACATCCCCTTTTACAGCAGCGCGATACCCCACACCAATCAAGGTCAGCTTCTTTTCGAATCCCTCAAAAACACCTATTATCGCATTTTGAATGAGTGAGCGATACAGTCCATGGCGGGGCTTTGGCAAACCCGAATTCTCGTCAAAAAAAACAGTTACTTCCCCTTCTTTGACTAAAACACTCACTCCATTTGGGACCATCAAGGCGCGTGATCCTTTAGGACCTTTTATCTGCACTCCGTCTTTCAAAACATCCAACTCAACCCCTTTGGGTAGAGGGATGGGGGTTTTCCCAAGTCGTGACATGCAATTCTCCAAATTATTTCGTTTTTACCAGACCAGACAGAGCAACTCGCCCCCTGTCCTAATTTCTCTAGCTTTTTCTCCATCCAAAACACCCGAGGGAGTCGAGAGGATCGCAATTCCCAAACCGCTTAAAACTTTGGGAATATCCTTGCAGCTTACATAACGCCTAATCCCGGGCTTAGAAACCCGTTTGAGTCCCCGAATCACAGGTTGACGACTCGTCTTGTCATATTTCAAAAAAACGCGAATCGCCCGTTTTTTTTCACTGAAAATAGAGCTGAGAACGTAGCCTTTTCTTTTCAAAACATCTATGATCGATTGGTTCATCTTACTAAATCGCACATCGACATATTTATGCCTTGCAGTTTTGGCATTCCGAATCCGAGTTAATAAATCTGCTATTGTGTCACTAAGCGTCATCTATATTCTCCTAAACTTCACGAGCGCATAAATGGAATGCCAAGGCCTGAGAGAAGCTCAAGGCACATCTGTTCTGTCTTCGCAGAGGTAACAAACGTAATATTCATCCCCTGTTCCCGCTTTACTTCATCTAAATTAAGTTCTGGGAAGATCTGTTGATCAGAAATACCGAGCGAATAACTGCCGTTCCCATCCCCTTTCTTTTTGAATCCTCTAAAATCTCGAATACGGGGACACACAATATTTATAAAGCGATCACAAAAGTCATACATCCTCAGACTTCGAAGGGTCACTTTTAGTCCAATACTTTGCCCTTCGCGCAACTTAAAATTAGAAATCGATTTTTTTGCCTTGGTCATAATCGGTTTTTGCCCAGAGATGAAAGAAAGCTCTTTCATGCAATCTTGTAAAACGTTCCTATCTTTGAGCGCTTCTGCAACGCCCATGCTAATGACAATTTTTTTGAGCATCGGGATGCACATGTCATTGGTCAGTGAAAACTGTTTTTTGAGCTTTTCCCGAATTTCTTTTTGGTATTTTTTCTTTAATCTGGACATGAAATTTCACCGTTTAAGTGATTTGCGCAAAGTTCTGTAGGGAGTTTCTTTTCCATCTACAAGACTAGAGAGCGTTTTGTTTTTTTCTTTGTCAAGGCCAACAAAGAGTTTGAGTCTTTTTTTGTCCGGACCACAAAGGGCAACATTAGAAACATGGATTGGAAGTTCTATATCAACGATCTCCGACTTGTGGTTTTGATCTCGGCTTTTCATGTGCTTTTTTCTTATATTAACCCCTTGAACGAGAATGCGCTCTTTTTTTCTACCCATCACTTCACCAACTTTTCCCTTGTCATTGCCAGCAATGATTAGCACTTTGTCCCCTTTTTTTAACCACTTATTTTTCAACGCTGCCTCCTTATATGACTTCGGGTGCCAATGAACTGATTTTGATAAATCCACGATCCCTCACCTCTCGAGCAATAGGACCAAAAATACGGGTTCCTTTCGGATTCTGTTTCTCGTCGATAATCACACAACTGTTGTCATAAAATCGGATCATGGAGCCGTCTTTGCGACGAATATAACTTTTTGAACGAACCACCACAGCTTTGACCACATCCCCTTTTTTCACACTCCCTTTCGGATCCGCTTCTTTTACAGAGCAGACGATAACATCCCCAACATGAGCATACCTTCTGCGAGTTCCGCGTAAAACTTTAAAACACTTGAGCCGTTTTGCCCCGCTGTTATCTGCAACATCTAGTTGCGTTTCTTGCTGAATCATTGTGTATCGCTTTTTTGGTTATATTTTGGTGAAGCGGCAAAAGTCCTAATAACAATCCATCGCTTTAATTTGGACAGGGGGCGAGTCTCCCGAATGAGCACCTTTGCCCCAATTTGCAGTTTCTCTTTTTCGTGATGGGCATAGTAGTTTTTACTCCGACGGATCACTTTTTTATAACGAGGGTGAGAATAAGTGCGCTCCACTCGAACAGTCACTGTTTTATCCATCTTGTTTGAGACAATAATCCCTTTTCTAGTTTTCTGGTGTGTTTGATCTACCATAATTTACGTTCCCTCAGGTTGCTTTTTTTGTCTCAATACTGTCAGGACGCGTGCACGATCTAATCTTTTTTCCCTTAAAAGGTGCGGCTTTTCTAGTTTTCTCGTGAGTTTTAACTCGCACATCAAGTGAAAAATTTCTTTGCAAAGGTCTAGGTGTTTCATTTTGAGTTCTGATACCGATTGGTCGATCAAATCTTTTGCTTTTAGCATGCTCTTGCGCCCTCCTCAAACAGTTTGTAGCCGCTCTACAAAGCGGGTGCGGTAAGGCAACTTTGCCGCGGCCTTGGAAAGCGCTATTTGCGCTTCTTCGCGCGTAACATTTGTCACTTCAAAGAGTACGCGTCCCGGCAAAGCAACAGCGACCCAGTGGTCAGTGCCCCCCTTCCCTTTGCCCATACGAGTTTCCGCGGGCTTCTTTGTTATGGGTTTATCGGGAAAGATTCGGATCCACACTTTTCCTCTGCGGCTAAAGTATCGGTTAATCGCAACTCGGCACGCCTCGATCTGCTGGTTTGTAATGCGCCCACGATCGAGAATTTGCATACCATAATCCCCAAAATGAACGAATTGTCCTGCTTTAGCTTTGCCCTTCATCGTCCCTTTTTGCTTTTTCCGGAACTTCGGTCTGGATGGAATAAGCGCCATTTGTTATTGCCCTGAATTTTCTTTATTCATTTTTATTTATCCACACTTTGACGCCAATCGACCCATAGGTAGTCTCAGCGCGACCCGTAGCATAATCAATATTTGCCCTGAGGGTATGCAAAGGGATACACCCTTCCTTGTACCACTCAGTGCGCGCGATCTCGGCTCCACCAATTCTTCCGGAAACGGCAATTTTAACCCCGTCTGCCCCAGCATCCATAGAAGTTTGGATCGCTTTTTTCATCGCGCGGCGAAAAGCTACCCTCCTTTCCAGTTGTTTTGCAATCGCATCAGCCACGAGCTGGGCGTCTAAATCGGGCCTTTTGATCTCAGCCACTTCGATCCAAATTTCTTTGCCCGTGAGTTTACTAACCCCTTGCTTCATAATCTCAATTTCAGATCCTTTCTTTCCGATAACCAGTCCGGGTCTCGCAGTATGGATGGTAATCTCAATCTTTTCGCTCATCCGTTTGATCACGATTTTGGATACCCCAACGCAACAGGGCTTTTTAATCAAAAAATCACGAATCGCTTTGTCTTCTAAAAGTAGAGATCCAAATTCGCGTCTGTTGGCAAACCAAACAGACTTCCAGTTCTTGTTGAGTACAAGTCTAAATCCGATTGGAGATGTCTTTTGTCCCACTTCGTTACCTCTTTATCCAGTTGCTTCGACGATGATGGTAAAATGACTCGTCCGTTTCATAATTGGAACCCGTCCACCACGACATTTAGATTTTGCTCGTTTCATTGTAGGCCCCTCGTCGACCCTAACTTCTCTGACTTTCAAGTCTCGGCGCTGTACTCTCAGCCGCGTCTCAGCATTTGCAACAGCACTGTTTAGGGTTTTTTTGAGAAGAAGCCCCCCCTTTAATCCTGAAAACATAAGCTGTTTGAAAGCATCTTCTACTCGCATACCGCGAATCAGATCAGCGGCTAAACGGGCCTTCCTCGGGCTGATCCGAACATATTTAGTCTTTGCGTGCGCTTCCACTTTCTTACCCTATTTTTTAACCGGATGACTTTTGAACAGACGCGTCGGAGAAAATTCACCCAGGCGGTGTCCAACCATATTTTCAGACACAAAAACAGAAATAAACTTGCGACCATTGTGCACATCAAATGTTAATCCAACCATCTCGGGGATAATCATGGATCTTCTGGACCAAGTTTTAATTGGCTTTTTTAATCCCTCTTGCTTTTGCTTGTTGAGCTTTTTGAGTAGATGGTGGTCAACAAAAGGCCCTTTATTCAATGATCTTGCCATCAATACCTTTACTTCTTACGTCGATTCTTACGCCGATCTTTAACAATGAGCGCTCTTGATTTTTTCTTGGATCGTGTGCGCAGCCCTTTGGTTTGCATGCCCCAGGGGCTCCTCGGGATATACCCATTGTTCCTTCCGTCTCCCCCGCCATGGGGATGATCAACCGGATTCATAGCGGTGCCTCTCACGGTAGGGCGAAATCCGCGCCATCGGTTACGCCCCGCTTTACCCTCTATGCGCAAACTCCACTCAGAGTTTGAGACTGCCCCAAAAGTTGCGCGACACTCTTCCTTGACCATACGCACCTCTCCAGAAGGCATTTTTAGGGTGACATAGCTGCCACTTCGAGCCATTATCTGCGCAGAAAGCCCCGCTGAACGCACGAGCTTTCCCCCTCTTTTTGGGTGCATTTCGATATTGTGAACCACTGAGCCAAGGGGCATACTCTTAAGTGGCATTGCACATCCCACCCTGTAGGGGGTTTGATTTCCAGAAAGAACGATATCCCCTTTTTGTAGTCCCTTTGGGGCGATAATGTAGCGCTTTTCCCCATCTTTATAGTAGAGCAGGGCAATGTGGGCGCTACGGTTCGGGTCATATTCAATACTGGCAACCCGAGCCTCAATTCCGTCTTTGTCCCGTTTGAAATCAATGATTCGGTAGAAACGCTTGTGTCCTCCGCCTCGGTGGCGGCACGTAATATGGCCTTGATGATTACGGCCATTTGTGCGTTTTTTTGCAACAAAGAGCCGCTTGGTCGGTTTGATCCTTTTTTCCCCTTTGGAGGTTCGGGTCAATTCGGTATTAGAAGGAAGTACCGTTTTTCTCTGCCCTGGCGTGACTGGACGAAATTTTTTTACCATTTCAGGTCAATCCTCAATTTAAACGCCATCATCGATGAGATCCCCTTTGCTGAGCGTTAAAATAGCTTTCTTGAAAGCGGAGCGGTATCCGAGACGCCCACGTACGCGCCGCTTTTTCGGTTTGACATTAATGATGTTGACTTTTTCTACTTTTACTTTTTTCTCCGCATAAATTGCTTCAAAAGCGAGCGCAATTTCATTCTTGTTCGCCTTTCTATCGACGAGAAAAACAAACTTCGGCTTTTCAAATGCACTCAAACAACGGTTGCTCTTGGATTGTTGAAGAGCCTCCAGCACAGTGGTTTTTTCGGTGACGTAGCGGCTGTGAATGACGGAATAAGGGGTTCGCTTGTTCATAAACGGGGGGTTCCAAATATTTTTATTAATTGATCGATAGCAGAATCGATGACAATCAAATTTTGTGCTTTGATGACGTCATATCCACTCATACACTCTATCGGCATAAACTGGACCTTGGGAACATTACGCATGCTCAAATAGAGATTACGGCGATCTAGATCCTGCTTTTCCCCGCTTGAGCTAAGAAAAAGAATTCTTTTGTTTATTGCTCCCACTTTTTCTACAAACTGGATGGCGCGTTTGGTTTTTGGGTTTTCCATTTTTTGAAGTTTGAGCAAAGAGATCCCCTCTTCTTTCACTTTTTCAGCGAGAAGAGAGCGGATTGCGTAGCGGCGCTCTTTTCGATTGATGCGAATACGATGATCAAATTTGGGCTTTGGACCAAAAACGGTCCCACCACCTCTATAATGTGGAGCTTTAATTGTTCCCTGACGGGATCGGCCACTTCCCTTCTGAGGACGGGGCTTTGCATTCGAGTGACGAAGTTCTGACCTACCTTTTGTATTTGCACTAAATTGGCGAGAGTTGTGCCTGAGCGCGACGAGGTAGTCTTTGACTACTTGCGCTTTGGAGGAAAATTCGAGAAAACGATCATCAAAGTCGAAATCACCTATTTCTTCGCCCTCTATATTGTGTATTTTTAATTTTGCCACAGTAACCTCTACCCGTTTTGAGCGTGATTTTTCTTGATCGATTTTCTCACATAAACAAGGCCATTTTTAGACCCCGGAATAGCCCCCATGACGAGGATTGCCTGTTTTTCAACATCGATTCGGATTACTTGCAAATTCATAGATATTGTGCGCTTTTTACCCATTTGACCAGCCATCCGTTTGCCGGGAAAGCACCGCCCTGGAGTGCTGTGCATACCCGTAGAACCAGCGCCTCGATGGAATTTGGAGCCATGTGCCCCAGGCCCTCCAGCGAAATTATGGCGCTTCATGACACCTTGGAATCCCTTGCCCTTAGACATTCCGATGACATCCACAAACTGCGTATCAGAAAAATAACTCAGATCGACCTGTTTGCCCACCTCCCACTGGTCTACATCTTCCACCCTCGATTCGAGCAAATGGCGATACATCCCCACTTTCGCTTTTGCAAAATGGCCAATGAGCGGTTTTTTTAATCTTTTTTCCTTGGACTCGGGGATTTTTATTCCCCCCAATTGGAGAGACGGATATCCATCTTTTTCACGGCTTTTGATTTGCACCACGATATTTGGCTCAACCTGAACAACGGAACAGACAAGCAGGTTCCCACCTTCATCGAAGATCTGGGTCATTCCCTTTTTTTTACCCATTAAGTTGAGTGACATAGTGCTTTGCCTTGCGGTGCGAGTTACTTTTTATGGCTTACCTTACGCTAAAACATTTGCAAAGGGCTAAATGAGCCCATATTTTTTGGTTTGCATAAGCTAAGGATAAATTAAAGCATCGTTTTTTTGATGAAACGAGCCGCTCATTTGAGCTTAATGGGGGAATACTATCAAATCTGTTCTATTTTGTCCAATCAAAATCTTTTACTCGCCGTTTTACTCGATGAGTGCGTCCGGATCTACTTAAAGCTAGAAGGGGGACCGACATTTTGGTGCTGTAGGTAAAATGTAACTTCACGATCAATTTTCTTGTCTGAGATATGCGCAATACAAACGAGTGAGAAGAGAAGCGAGAGAAAGAGAAGAATCCATATCCACTCCCTATCTGTCACCGGATCTATTTGCTTTTCTTTCCTGCCCATAGTTTGATTTGCCTCAGTTATGACATGAAGGACGAGGGGGCCTGCTTGCCCAAAGGCTAAAGTCTTATTAGGGATTGACACCCACTAGCTCTAAGGGTTATTTCGAATAAGTATTTTACAAGAAAAACCTTAAAGTCAAGGCAAACTTTCATCCCACCCTAATCGGATGGGCTTTCCCGATCGCTTGGGGTAAAAAAACTTTTGCTATCAAGTTTTTACTTTGCCATTTTCTACAATACTTACGCGCCAAACTAAGCACCTCAGATTGACAAATAAACCTAATGCTCAATACCTCAGGGCCTTTTGCCCCATGTAAAGCAGTGTTTTAAGCCCAAACCAACCCAAGTGACCACTCCCTCGCCTACTTGCACCATGCTGTCTTTACGATATTGGTTTTTTCTCGATTCTTCCACAATTGCTACATTTTTGCGTTGTGTATCCATCCTCCTACCAGCATCCTTGCACTTTGTGGGCTTAGGTGAAGTCTGAACACAAACGATTTTCTTTTCTTCATACTGGGTATGATATCGCTTAGACCTTTGAAAAATCAAAATAAGATTACCATATTTGAAGAAGAAAGTTTTGATAGACAGGCGAGCTTTCATCCCAAACCTGAACGGGTGGGTTTTCCCGCTCGCCTGGGATAACCTACTTTTTTAAATCGTTGCTCGAAATTTGAATGTGGAATGAAACGGCTTGGATATGCGCGTCTGTATTCAAAAAAAATATGACCGCCAAATCCTTTACATTAAAATAACAAATTCTGTAAAATTTACTTTCATTTTCTAAATCTTTCAAAATTGAGGTTATATGGCAGAAATTTCTGTTCCCTTCTTTAATTGGACATCTGTTCGTGGTTTTTTTGACACAAAAACATTTAGTCAATCTGAACGCGCGTTTTCTACGCTTGGCACTCTGTTTTCCGTAACGCACCGGTTTCAAAGTCTATTGGGACTCGAATCGGAAAATACACTTCACTTGGGCAATGCGGGCAATGATGCGTCCAACCTAAGTGGTTGGTTTTCTCTTGGTAGTTGTACCAAAGAGAGCCACGATATCTATAGAACATCTAAGGAAATAGATAAAGAGATCAATGTTGCGCTGATTACGCATGCTGTTGTTCGCGTTGTTAAAGTTTTTGCCGACTTTCTGAGATTCTTGGACACGATGGTAAAAAACTCGGTTTTACGCAACGTGCACATCGGGCCTTTGAAGTTACCGGGGAAAGTAGGACACGTAATTTATCTCATACATTACCTTTCCCCCTGTGAGAAACCATTTTCTATTGATAAAGATAAGGAAATTTCTGCAAAAAATAAACCGATCACTTTAGACTTGAACACTTTAAAATTGAACAAGTTAGTCTTGAACACTTTAGACACGGCCACTCTAAAAGAGATCCCTACAAAGAATCTCTATCCCTTGAAATACCAACAATACGTTTACTTTGATACCCTGGAGAAAGTATTAACTCTTTCGACATTGTGCATCGCCATTTTTGCGTCTTCGGGTGTTCTTCATCGATTTTCTGTTCCAATGGCTTCTTTGTGCTACAACAGCGATGTATCCTTATGCTTGTCAGCAGGGACTACCTTGTGCTCAATTGGCTCATATCTTTCCGACAAGCAGATGGCAATCTCCAAGGAAAAACTCATCGAGAAAAAACAAAAAGCGGAAAAAGATTCTTTAAAGCAGACTCTTTGTTCCCCGCAGCAACGTTGTGGAGGGTTTGATGACGTCGTCAAAAGTACCAGATAACGTATATGACCCTCTTTTCGCTCATAGCTTCCTTCTCAGTGTGATGGAATCCATCTCCGACTGGGCAAAGATCGCACAAAAAACTGATTTCACCTTCCATGGGTGCACGTTAGATACGGCTGCCTTACATAAAAATATCATCAAACCCATGGCGCCTTACTTCTCCCTTTAAAGTAATCTTCGATTTTTCAAAATTTAAAGAAGAAGATGATGATAAAAAAAAGGACCAAAATGGTCCGCGTGACGATCCGTTTCTTAAAACCCTAGTACTTCCTAATAGGATAATTAAGAATTTTTCTACCGTAGTTTGTTCTTTGTTTTTAAAAAATACAATAGGTCTCTCTTCCCGCTTTCATTTTCTTACTATAGTAAAAAATATTAGTTCTTTGGCTGGAAATTTATTACAAATAGGAATTGATGTTGATTTCATGTATCAAATACATTACAAATGGCCCGAACAAGCAAATGAACTTACCTGGTACCTCCGCATTACTTCTGCTGTTTCACAGGCCCTTGGCTTGGTAGCAAACGTTGCTGTTGATGTTCTTCCTAAATTCGGAGTCACATATCAGTTCGCAATGGTCTCTGTAATCTGTATAAGAGCCGCCCGCATTTTTCTTGATCTTATGAAAGATATGGGAGAAATCAAGGATAAGCAATCAAAGGATAAGCAATCAGAGGAGGTGAAGGTTCAATTACCTGCTGAACTGGAGGCGGGGTAGTTGTTGCCGAATAGATATTAGAAACAATCGGGGAAAAAATCTTCTTTCCGCAGTGAGGGGGGTACGTCACTCTTTTTCCCAAAATCCAATAAAAGAGAAAACGCTTTTTTTCTATATCTTTTGTTATTGAAAAAAGGGCGTTAGGAGATGTAAAAACATGGAATTAAAATCGGAAATAATTCAAGTAGCTGGCTATGAAAAAGTAGTAAAATTTTCCCATCCCGATATGGGATTTGAGGCTATCATCGCAATTCATAATACCAAATTGGGCCCCGGTCTAGGTGGTACCCGTATCTACCCATATAAGACGTTTGATGATGCCTTGATCGATGTTTTGCGCCTTTCGAAAGGGATGACATACAAAGCTGGCATGGCTCAAGTGGGCTTGGGTGGAGCAAAAAGCATCATTATCGCCGATCCAAAGACAGATAAAACACCAGCACTGCTACACGCCTTCTCAGAGGCGGTAAATACATTAAAAGGGAAGTATATTTGCGCTGAAGACATTGGATGTACTCCGGAAGACGTGGCTATTATTCTTCAAAAAACAAAATATGCCTGTGGAGTATGCAATCTCCGTGGAAGTGGCAATCCCGCTGCTTATACATCCTGGGGAATTGTACAGGGAATCAAATCGGTCTGTCAGCAATTAGATAATAGTCCATCAATAGAAGGCAAAACAATTGCCATTCAAGGAGTTGGCAATGTGGGAAGCAGATTAGCCGAAATTCTTTTTTGGGAAGGAGCCCATCTCATTCTTGCCGACCAGGATAGAAAAAAAGCCATCGAATGTGCTCATCGCTACGCCGCTCAGACCGTTTCTCCCGATGAAATCCTTTCTGTCGAATGTGACATTTTCTCTCCCAACGCCATGGGGGGTATTCTAAACGAAAATTCTATTTCTAATTTAAAGTGTCGCGCAGTAGCTGGGGGGGCCAACAATCAACTGCTAGAAACGGCCGATGCCGATACACTCACTAAACGGGGGATCCTCTATGCTCCCGACTTTGTGATCAATGCTGGAGGCCTCATCAATGTCATCAATGAACTAAGCCCAGAAGGGTATCGAGCTTCCTCTGCGCGCGAAGCGACCAAAAAGATTTATCACCAATTGCTAAATATCTACGAAATTGCTAAATACAAATCAATTTCGACACACCAAACTGCTGTTTCTATCGTCGATGAACACCTTAAATCGGGACTCGGCAAAAGAACCGAACCTCTCGTATTCTCTTCTTTTGATGAAGCAGTCTACTGACCTTTTTGGTAACACCTTGACTTGCCCACTTGCAGCTGATCTGCCCTTGCCGGTTTTTGTAGCTAAGGGCAACTCTTTTTCTCCTATTGTTGTGGTCAAAAAATGACCTACACCCTACAATTGCCTGTGAAAGTTTCTCATAAGGCCAGATAGCTCAGCCCGGTAGAGCAAAGGACTGAAAATTCTTGTGTCGCCAGTTCAAATCTGGCTCTGGCCATCTTTCTCACTTGTTTCTTTTTTCACGGCCTCCAGCCCTCTCTTTTTTCTCTTCTCCCACTTACAAATAAAAAAAAGCAAAGTGGGAAGGAAAATCAAAAGGTAAAAGCAAGCACTGCCCGCCCCGTATGTCAAAGAGATGTAAAAAACCCTTATCCTTGTCTGGGCAATCCATAAAGCGAGACCGCACAAGCAGGTGGTAACAAATATACGCCCCGTGAACGGATACTTGATTGCAAACGCATCCAAAAAGAAATCAATCACCGCCCATCCTACCCCTAAAAACGAAGTGGTCAGAGCGGCAAAATAAAATACTTGAGCACAC
Source organism: Simkania sp. (assembly GCA_027942475.1). Lineage (GTDB taxonomy): Bacteria > Chlamydiota > Chlamydiia > Chlamydiales > Simkaniaceae > JANQSR01. The sequence continues at coordinate 18,774 of JAQFVP010000006.1, forward strand.
AAGCTGAAAATGGAGCTTTTGAGGTAAAATTGTAGAAAGGGCACCGCTGTCTGATCCTGGGCAAGCGCTTGCTTTAAGCTATTCTCCCCTTCAAACGGAACAATTCCCAGCACAACGATCTGCCAAATCAAATAGATACAAAAAGTGGTTGTCGTACCTATGCACACAGCCACTTGTAAATCTTTTTTATTACCTACATAAGAAAAGAGAGAAGGGATTACGTTGTGGAAACCAAAGGAAGTCACAAAAATGGGAAAAGTAGAAAAAACGAATTTCCAATTAAAGTGTAGCAGCAAAGAAGGTTTGATCTCGCTGATTCCTAACATCACTACCACGAAAAACGAGGCAAACATGGAAAAAACCAAAATGTTATTCCCAAAGCTTAAAACCCTTGCCCCGCAGATGATTAGGGGAGCAAACAACAATAAAAATATCGAGCATCCGAGTAGAGGAGAAATATGATCAAATAAATTAGAGAAAAATATTCCACCTCCTTTGACGTAGGCCAAAATTAGAGAAAAGTAAAGGAAAATATAGACTAAAAAAGTAAGGATTTTAAAGAAAGAGCCCAATTTTTTCCCAGTAAGGGTAAAAAAGTTGACTGGCGTCTCAAACTCAGATAATACTTCTATCAGCATGAGGGCCGTAGTTGTCATGATGACCCAAACTAGGAAAAGAAGCACAAATGATAAGAGAGCCCCCCCCCTGCTGGTTTCTACGGGAAGGGCGAGGATTCCCGCTCCAACAGAAGTGCCAACTACTATGAGCGAGGCATTGATAGTTTTTATCACGTTAGACAAACTGTTTTTTTCCTAAACTTTTCCCCGAAACTATAAAAAATATTAATAATCTCTTCAATAGAAAGTAGACGAGGACTAGTTAATTAGTATGCAAAAGAAAAGGGTAATCAATGGAGCAAAGCCATGTCTTTGATGATGGCAACCGCTTCTTTCATCTGAAGATCTTCAGCGCCAAAGTTGGGCCCCTTTACAGTGGGAGAGTTTTTCACACCCCTCCTTCTTGTAGAATAAGATTGCTCGGTTTGTTGGATGAATAGCTGGAAATTGACATCCCGATTGATCCGCTTTGTACTGTTGGATTTGAGCTGTGTGAGCATTTGTCTCCATTGGCTGTGATAAGGTCTGAGATAAGCCACCCCAAAAGCAGAATTATCTTGAGAAAACGGATTTTTTTTTGTTTGGTTTAAAGAACAAAATAGTTCGCCAGTGAGCGCATCACCCGCTATGGCATACAAGGAGTAACGCTCCCCTATTTCACTTCGGTCGAGAGCTGTTGGGACATAAATGTCCGATTTGACGCCCGCAATCTGGGGTGAGCGACCAGAAGCTGTGTAGTAACGACCGACAGTGACTTTAAAAAAGCAAGGTGACGTTTCATCGGTAAGGGTCTGGTACTGCATGGATCCCTTTCCATAGGAACGCTCATCACCCACGATCAAAGCCACTCCATGATCTTGAAGTGCTCCCGAAACCACTTCAGCCGCGGAAGCAGAAGCCTTTGAAATCAGGACAATTAGTGGCCCGCTGTAGTAATGACGACCATCAACGTCGCGGACATAGCTCACCTCCCCGTCTGCATATTTAGAAACGACAATAATTCCCCCATTGATAAACATTGCAGAAATTTTGACTGCTTGAGATAAGAATCCACCTGCATTTTCACGCAGATCGAGAATCAACCCATGAATTTTTCCCCGCAAACGCAAACTTCTCAGAGCTTGGATTAAATCCTTTTCTACACTGACTTTTTTTCCATTATCATAAAATCCAGGTATGTGGATTTTTCCGATGATTCCGTCTGCAAATGGTTCTGTTTCAAAGGATAGTCGCTCATTGTCCATGATGATTTTTTCCCGTGTGAGGATAACAGTTTTGAGCTGTCCCCCTTTTTTCTTTACATTGAGTGTAATTTTCGATCCCGACTTTCCCTGTATCATATCGAGAACCTGATCAAAACTTTTACCTTGGATAGGGTGATTGTCTAGTTCCAATACTTTGTCCCCTATCTCGATGTTTGTCGATCGGTAGGCGGGTCCCCCTTTGAGAATGTCGATGATCCGAATTCCGTCAAATTCTTCGCTAAGTACAACTCCAATTCCACAAAATTCTTTCTTGAGATAAGTGCGTATCTCAGAGGCTTCCTGGGGGCTATAATAGCCGGAATGAGTGTCTAAACTTTTGGCCATCGCTTTTAAAACATGCAAGGCAAAGTCCGCTTGATCTAGCTCCCCTTCTTGAGACAGATACGCCCTTTCAAAAGCCATTTTCTTGCCCTCTCTAAAGCTTATAATTTTTTCCAAAATTTCTTTAGAGGGGTGTTCAACCCCCCCCTTTTTGAGTGCGAATCGAATTTCGCGAGCAAGACGGACTTTTATCCGATGTCGCAACTCTTTTACATCTTCGGCAAAATCGCAAATTTCTTTTTCTGGAAGAGGGAAAAAAAGGGGGGAATCTTGTTCTATGAAATCCTTCAGAAGCTCTTGTCTGATCTGACGACTGCGCATGATAGAACTTTCAATGAGTGTGTTAAGAGTTGAGTAAACGGGGTAACTATCTCGGTAATACCCTTCGATGATTTGGTCAACCGTTTGGTCGCTTATTGACAAAAATGGTTCTACTTCCCCTTTGGTAAGATAGAGATAATCGGGGTCGAACTGCTGAATATAGACCTTAAACGATCGACGCACCACCAAAGGAGAAAATTCCCGATTTTCAATATGGCAGGCAAACATCTTTTCCATGGTTTCTCGGATATGCTTTTTCTGTAAAACGCCATTTTTCTCTGATGCAGCAGAGCTCGGAGTTGCAAAGATAATTAGTAAGAGGGGGATAAGTTTTTTAAACAAAATTACACTCTCTTTTTAATATTAAATAAGCCTTTAAAACTAAATATAAATATTGAATAATAGTTTTAAATAAAAAAATGGTTTATTTAAAAATAGCCGTATTGAATTTTGCAAAATCGTGGATTTCTCCTCGGACAAGGGGGGTAAAGTAGCCTATATTCACGATTTGTCTCCTCATTCCATGAAATTTTTGCAATTAAATCTTCGCTTGCGTTATAATTCTCAGCTTAACTGCAAATACACGCATATGACAGCTCAGTCATATAAAAGATGCATAACATCCCAAAGGAGCAAATCGGTTTACATGCCAACGATCAATCAACTCGTCCGCAGCAAGCGGGTGTTAGAAAAGAAAAGAACTAGATCCCCCGCTCTTTTCAAATGTCCTCAGAGGCGAGGTGTTTGCCTCCAAGTCAAAACAAAAACCCCAAAAAAGCCCAACTCTGCCCTCCGGAAGGTCGCTTGGGTTCGCCTATCGAATGGGCAGGAAATTATCGCTTATATCGGCGGAGAAGGGCATAGCCTACAAGAACACAGTATCGTGCTTGTGCGTGGCGGAAGGGTCAAAGATCTTCCCGGTGTGCGTTACCATGTCGTACGTGGCACTCTTGATTGCGCAGCTGTAAAGGACCGCAAGCAGAGAAGATCTAAATATGGAGCCAAAAAACCCAAGTAAAGGGAATTGATATATGTCTAGAAGACGCTGCAAAGCAAAGAGAAAAATTGATCCAGACTTGATTTACCACAGCAAACTGGTTGCGAAATTCATCAACAAGGTGATGCTCAATGGGAAGAAATCCCTTGCTAGAAGAATTGTCTACTCCGCTCTCGAGGAATTTGCAAAAAAAGTGCGGGCAGAAGACACCATCACAGCTTTTGAGCAGGCTATGGAAAACGCTATGCCCACTCTTGAGGTCAAGTCGAGAAGGATCGGCGGGGCTACGTACCAGGTCCCGATAGAGATTGCTTCTGACAGGCGCCGCTCAATGGCAATGAATTGGATCATCACGCATGCGAGAAAAAAAGTAGGGCGCAATATGATAGATAGTTTGACGAATGAGCTCTCTGATTGTTTTAACAATCAAGGAGCTACTATCAAAAAGAAAGATGATACTCATCGCATGGCTGAAGCAAACAAGCCCTTCGCTCATTACAAATGGTAGTCTGAAGATTTATGGAAAAAGATTCTAACGAAAAGGGATTAACCAAACTTAAAACTCCAGAGCCCACAGAGCGCAAGCTCGAAAAACTCCGCAACATCGGTATCATGGCCCACATCGATGCCGGAAAAACAACTTGTACAGAGCGTATCCTCTATTATTCGGGTCGCGTCCACCGCATCGGCGAAGTACACGAAGGGGCGGCGACAATGGACTATATGGAACAAGAGCAAGAACGGGGTATTACCATCACCTCTGCGGCGACAACAGTCTATTGGGGTGGATGTAAAATCAACATTATTGATACCCCCGGCCACGTGGACTTTACTGTAGAAGTGGAACGTTCTCTCCGCGTTCTCGACGGTTCAGTCGCCGTCTTTAGTGCAGTCGATGGTGTACAACCTCAATCCGAAACAGTGTGGCGTCAAGCACAGCGTTACGGAGTGCCCCGCATTGCCTTTATCAATAAAATGGACAGGGTGGGAGCAAATTATTTCTTTTGCGTCAAAAGTATGGAAGAAAAGCTCGGCGCTCATGCGCTTCCGGTGCAGTGCCCGATCGGTTCTGAAAATGACTTTTTGGGAATGGTCGATCTCGTCACTATGCGAGCATACCTTTTTAAAGATGAAACGATGGGAGCTGAGTACGATATTGCAGATATCCCAGGTGATTTGACAAGTCAGTGCCAAAAGATGCGAAGTCACATGCTTGAAGAGCTAGCAACAGTAGATGAGTCAAACGAAGATTTCATGATGAAGGTCTTAGAAGACCCCGATTCCCTGACAGCCGATGAAATTCACGGAGTCCTCCGCAAAGGGGTGTGCATGAACAAGATCAATCCAGTTCTTTGCGGATCTGCATTCAAAAACAAGGGGGTACAACCACTCCTCGATGCCATCACCTTGTGGATGCCCTCCCCGATTGATCGGGGGACCATCAAAGGGATCGATATCAATCGGGATACAGAAGTCGGTCTCGAGCCAAAAGATGAGAGTCCACTGGCCGCCTTAGCCTTTAAAGTGATCACCGATCCCTATGTGGGTCGCCTCACTTTTATTCGGATCTATTCCGGCATCCTCAAGAAGGGGATGAGTTTGATGAATACGACAAAGGGGAAAAAAGAGCGCGTGTCCCGTTTATTAGAAATGCATGCCGATCAAAGGAAAGACCTGGAAGAGGCCACTACCGGAGATATTGTCGCTTGCATTGGTCTTAAACACTCAGCTACAGGTGATACCCTATGCTCAGAAACCTCTCCTCTTGTCTTAGAAAAGATGGAATTTCCCGAACCCGTGATTTCAATGGCTATCGAGCCTAAATCGAAAGGTGATCGAGAAAAACTCTCCGTAGCGCTCGGGGCGCTTTCAGAAGAGGATCCAACATTCCGCGTCACCACAAATGAAGAAACAGGGCAGACCATCATTGCCGGCATGGGAGAATTGCATTTAGAGATTTTAAAAGACCGCATGATGCGGGAGTTTAAGGTGGAAGCAAACGTAGGTAGGCCCCAAGTTTCTTATAAAGAAACAATCACAATAAACGGAAAATCTGATACAAAATTTGTCAAGCAGTCGGGTGGCCGCGGTCAATATGCCCATGTCTGTTTAGAAATCTCTCCCAATGAACCGGGCAAAGGAAACGAGATTGTGAGTAAAATCGTCGGTGGAGTGATTCCCAAAGAATACATTCCGGCTTGTATTAAAGGGGTTGAAGAAGGGCTCAGTAGTGGAGTGCTCGCTGGCTATAGTTTGGTCGATGTCAAAGTTTTGATTGTATTTGGCTCATTTCACGAGGTTGACTCAAGCGAAATGGCCTTTAAGATTTGCTCTTCCATGTCAATTCGGGAGGCTGCGAGGTCCTGTAAACCGGTCATCCTCGAACCAATTATGAAAATTGTGGTCACGACACCCGAAGATTTCCTCGGAGATGTCATGGGGGATATCAACCGCCGCCGAGGAAAAATCATGAATCAGGGCAATGAGCGGGGTGCGGTCCTGTTTGAATCGGAAGTTCCCCTCAGTGAGATGTTCGGTTATTCGACCACCCTTCGCTCTTTGAGTTCTGGTCGCGCAACCTATACGATGGAACCCAGCCACTTTGAAAAAGTCCCATCCAAAATCCAAGAAGAAATTGTAAATAGGTAAGCTAATATAAGTTATGGTAAAAGAACCAACTAAAAAAGAGGCGAGTCGCAAAAAAATACGGATCCGACTTAAGGGATATGACCAGCGAGTACTCGATCGTTCTACTACCGATATTGTCGAGACTGCTAAACGCACTGGAGCTAGGGTGGTCGGACCGATTCCCCTTCCTACAAAAAGGGAGGTGTATACTGTCTTGCGCTCTCCCCATGTGGATAGAAAATCACGTGAGCAGTTCGAGATTCGCACGCATATCCGAGTGCTCGATATTCTCAACCCAACTTTGGACACCATTGATAAGCTCAAAGTGCTTCCCGTCGCCGCAGGGGTAGACATCAAAATCAAAGCTTCTTAATGTCCGACTTTTGCCCCTTTAATAGTTTGGATAGGGATCATCCGAATACAGGTAACGAAAAGGGGGAGGGTTAGATAGCTTCATATATTTTTCAACCACTTTTCCCTTGGAAACCACGAGATAGTAACGGCGCTGCTCAATCACTTTACTTCCTATGCGGATTCTCTCTCCATATTCATAGATAATCTCATTTTCCCCTCTAGAATGGATTTTATAAGGGTTGCCATACTCTTTGCGAACATCAGATATGGACATCCCAATCGTAATATTTGCATATCCATCCCTTGTCATGACGGCCCGCCTAGCAAAACAGGACGTCAATAACAAAAGGAAAAGGATCCATCTAAAGTGTTTCATTTCAATGCGCTCGCGCCTTCTTGCCCTATCCACGAATGAGAGTAACAGCTTTTGCGGTTTTCAGAGATCACTGGAATATCCCTGGGCTCTATTTTTCTAAGATGACAACAGCTGCACTCCCCATGCAAACAAAGGAGTGAGCATCCCGCTTATCTTCACATTAAAGTGTTCATCTATTTGGAGCAAGCAGAGGAACAAGACCGAGCTTTTTCTAAGGCGCAGACTTGATCTTCAGTCAAAATCGACCTATTTTAGCTATTGTTTGTGATGTTTTAAAAAAATCTTTTCATTTGGAAAATCAATGCAAACTACATATTTACTAAAAAAATTACACCCTAAAATTCCGTTTAATCCAGGATTTGTTAAATCCTGGGGGTGAAACAGGAAGGTACCCAAACAAGTACCGTTATTTAATTTAATCGAAAGGTTTGCATCTTCGCTCGATAAATCTATAGGGACCTTTGTTAAGGAATTTGATATCACAGAAGCATTGGCACCTGTATCGAGGATTATTTTGTCTGTTTTTTCCGAATTGATTAACAAGCAAAGATCAATTCCTAGGCCCGTTTTTAGTTGAAAGTCGAGCTCAATCCATTCCCCTTGCTCGTATTTTCTTGGGTCTGTTTTTTTCCTGGAGTCTGACGGATAAATAATGCACAACTCATTTTTGTAGTCGATTAAAAGCACTTTCTCGAGAAATGGCGTTCTTCCAATGAATCCATTGTTAAGCACCTTGAGGGGGCCATGAATTAAGCTCGATGTCGAAAAGTCGAACTGGGGGAGAGTCGAGAAATTGAGCTGGGGGACAAAATAGTTACCAATATATATATTTGATGAGCTAAAAACTGGCTTGGTCGATCGTGTTCCGTACACATCCATTGAATTCACCGTTTTTTCAGTCTTGGTGAGGCCGCAATTTGTGATGATTTCTTCGCTTAAGGTGGAATCCCGGGCTCCCAAATCGAGCAAAAGACCAAATTTTTGTCCATTCAAATGGACTGTTATAAAAGGAAGACCCTCAATAATCTTAATGGGTATTGTTTGTTGTTTGGTCCCTTTCTTAAGCCTTACCCAACATAGGCCCATCGCCATAAATAGTAGCAAGCATAAGGGCAAAGCCCATAATTTTTTTATTGTCATGATAAACTCCTGTGACACCTTTCAATCCCCTAAAGGGGATGAGATTCTTTCTTTAACGAAAGGCTCTGGAAATTCTTCCAGTTTCGGGCGCTCTCACGACCAGGCGAAACACTGCACGTTTGCCCAGGGGACAGAGGAACTGCCCACCCGGTTTCGAGGCTCAGTTCGAGCCGGAGTTTGAGTGCGTTATGAGCGGAATTTTTGTCCCGATCATGTTGGGCACCACACCCACACTCCCAAACTCTTACCGACAAGCCCGTTTCCCCTGCAAGGCCCTCGCGGGCTCCACAGCTTTAGCAGGTCATGGTGGTGTATTTTGAATCCATCAGCTCGTATTTCCTACCGCGGGCACTGCATTTGCAATCGAGCATTTGTTTGAGTTGATCATGTCCAGCTCTTGCTACCGATCTACCGAATCGCTTCGATTTTTTCCATTTGCCGCATCTGTGTTTTTTAGGCTTTGGTTTTTTGGCGAGGTTTTGACTTGAATCATCTAGGAAGAAAATCGATTGACACTCTTCGACGAGAATCCTTGAAATTTTGTGGAATGACCCACTAAAAGATTAACAAAATCATCTTTTCCTGGCAGCTGCCATAGAGGCTTTTTTGTGTGGTCTTCTTCCGCACAAAATCTACTGCGATAAGTCAAAGCATTACGGCATATTCTGGGGTATTTGTTACCTTGAAAAAGAGAATCTTCTTATCCTGGACGAGCGGGAAAACCACAAGAAACACGCTCTTGACCCAATCCCCTAAAGGGGATGGGAATGCCGCGTGTTTTCACAAGCACTGCCCTTCACTCTAAAGACCCATTTTTGCTGTGCATAGATTTTTTCGGTGATTTCGCTGTAGAAGAAATAAAACCTCATTTGTTATAAGAAATTTTTGTTGCCACAAACACACATGAGGATTGAATATGGCTAAAAAAAATGAAATGATGATCAAAAAGAGTTTAGTCCAAGACTACATCAAATCAAAGGGGGACTATCGGGTTTCTCGCGAGAGTTTTGATGCACTTTCCGATTTAGTGATGGATCTTTGTGATGAAGCGATGGATCGGGCGAGCATGAATAGAAGAAAGACGCTCCAAGCACAAGATTTTTAAGCGGCATGAGATTTTTGAGTGGAACCTGCCCGCTCCCTTTTTTCTGATCGGCGCATGTCACGAGCTAGACGTAGGTATCTTTTGGCTTGATCGATAAGCTCTCGCCCGCTTGATCTAGGTACCAAGCGGCGAACTTTTCGAGGCCCTCTTCGAGATGGAAACGGGGACGAAATCCCAGCATATCTCTTGCCTTTTTGATCTGTGCACAAGTGTGCTTGACGTCCCCTTTGCGCATCGGTTTGAAAATAATCTCCGGGGTTTTACCGAGAAATTTTCCTAGGAAGTGGACCATGTCCATCAGTTTTTCAGAGCGCCCACTTCCCAGATTAAACACCTCGAACTTGCCTTCAAATTTGAGGGCAGCTTCCGTGCCATCCACGATGTCGTCAATATAAGTAAAATCCCGGCGCATCTCTCCGTGATTGAAAACATCAATGGGGTTACCTGTCCAGATCGCATCGGCAAAACAGTGGTAGGCCATGTCTGGCCTGCCCCATGGTCCGTAGACGGTGAAATAACGAAGCCCAATTAGGGGAAAGCGGTAGAGATGGTAGTAGGTTTGCGCCATCAATTCTCCCGACTTTTTCGTTGCCGCATACAGGCTTATCGGATGATCGGTGGGATCAGATTCACTCAAAAAGGGGCGCGTAGTTTCTCCATACACAGAGGAGGAAGAGGCAAATATGAGCTTGAGTGGTTGATGACGGCGGCATAGCTCTAAAATATGTAAAAACCCCAAGAGATTTGTTTGGCCGTGTAGATGGGGGCGCATGATTGAATGGTAGACACCTGCTTGCGCCGCCAGGTGGATCACGTGGGTAAACTGCTGTTTGTTGAAAATTACTTCGAGCTGTTTTTGATCTCGGATGTCACAGTTTACCACATCAACGCCCTGCTCTTGCAACTTTTGGGCGCGCGCTTTTTTGATCTCAGGCGAGTAATAGGAATTAAAATTATCGCATCCCATGATGCGATTTCCCTTTTGTTTGAGGGAAACAGAGAGGTGGTAGCCGATAAACCCCGCAATTCCAGTGATGAACACAGAGTAAGGTGGTCTGTCAGGTTTCATGCCTCCCGATCGTAGCAAAAAAAGGCTTGTGCGCCAAGTAGTTTCTTGGCAAGTAAGCGCCGCCGTTTCTCACCACAAGTTGATGTATCGGTTTGCTTAAAAATCACGAATACGGGACATACAAGTAATCGAGAAAGTGGTAAAATTTTGCGGTGAAAGGTATGCGCAAATAAGTTTTACAAAAAAAACCCGATTGCGAGGTGGTAAAAAAGTGAATGCGCGTGTGAAAGCACTTTATATTTCTGTAAAACCTTTTGGTGCAAACTCATCAAAGTGATATAAGAGCGAGCAAGAGTAAACCTTTGAGCAAAATATCAAAACAAAACCCTGTTTTTTTCCCCAGAAGATGTTTTTCTATCTATTTGGTGTCCTCTTGCTGTGCGGGGGGTGTGAAACCCATCATCCAGTTGTAAGCCACGTGGACGAGAAGGAGGCAAATGTGATTCTCGTCCTTCTCGAAAGCAAAGGGATCCCTGCACAAAAAACCGCGGCGCAAACAACGCAAGTGGGTGGAAATACAAAACCTCAATACTCGGTTGTCGTTCCCGAAAAACATTCTATCGAAGCGATTGCTTACCTCAATCAAAATGGGTTTCCTCGCGCGCAGGGAACTAACTTGCTCGATCTATTTGCCAAGCAGGGACTTATGACATCTGATCGAGAAGAACAGATCCGGTATCAAGCGGGGCTGGCTCAACAACTGACCAACACGATCTTGATGATCGACGGCGTGATCGATGCCAGTGTCCAACTCTCTTTTCCTCCTCAAGAAGTAAACCTCGGGCGAGAGAAAAATCAGGAGCCAAAGGGGATCACAGCCGCCGTATACGTCAAGCATCAAGGGGTGATTGATGATCCCAATATTCACCTGGAAAATAAAATTAAACGGCTCATTTCGGGGAGCGTCTCCGGTCTTGATATCAATGATGTGACGGTGATCTCTGACCGTTCCCGCTTTACCGACATCACGCTGGGTATGTCGCCCGAACCTCTAGACAGACCCAATGAATACGTCAGCATTTGGAACATTGTGATGGACAAGGAATCGGCGCCCCGTTTCCGCGTGCTTTTCTTTTTTATCACTGCAAGTGCCGTCATCTTAGCTCTAGCCTTTGGTTGGCTTATGTGGAAGTTTTACCCAACCCTTAAGAAGAAGGATGGATGGCGCTCTTTGATCAGCCCGATTCCTTGGATGAGCAATCGGAAGAAGTTAGATGAACCTTCTGACGACTTTCCACCCGACGAGTGAAATGAGGTGAGATGAAAACGATTTCTTGGATGGTTTTGAAAGATTTGTTAGAAAAACAAAGGTCCAATAAAAAAGAGGCCCTCCTCAGTTACTTGCCTCGATCGGATAGGGAGGCGATCAATATGGCTCCCCTCCCTGATCGAGACCCTTTTTCTTACGATTTATCTATCGAAGATCGGATCAAAGCGATCCATTATTCTTGGATGATCCCCTTGGTAGAACAATTTTCTAAAAAAGATCGGACATGGATTTTATCCTCATTGGAATCTGAGCAAGCTGAAAAACTCCGACTCCATTTTAACATGAAAAATGCGTTAAAAAAGATCAAGGCTCACCCCAAACAATTTTTGCAAAATTTCATCTACCACTCTCTAATTTCCACACAAAAAGAGGTTTTCCCCCTTGAATACTTGCCCGCTCATCCCTTAAATAGCATTTTGGAGCTAAGCAAAAATGGGATGCAACACTTAGCCGACTTTTTAGGCTTGCACGATCTTTCCATTGAAGTAAAAAAAGTGGTCAAAACAAAGCAACTGCAACAGCTGCAAGCAAAACTTCCCAAGCGACAATACAGCTATTTGAAAAAGCTGTGCAAGCAAAGGGAGCCGGTTCCCTTTGCCAGGCTCAATTTAGATAGCTGGGATGGGGATCAAACCAGACTCAAACAGATGCTCCACCAACGTGGTTTCAACCGTTTAAGCAAAGCACTTTTTGGTTGTCATCCCGCATTAATGTGGCATATCACCCGCCGCCTCGATACGGGAAGGACCAAAATCTTGCGCAGGTTTTTTACAGACGTCAACAATGAAAAATCCCAAAATGCACTGCAGGTTCAAGTTACCTGTTTGATCCCCCTAATCCGGAAGTATTATGAGTAAATTTTTTTCCCTTGTTTTTTCAGGTGATTTGCATCGAGCAGACGAAGACAAGATTGTGCCCAAAGAGTCCTTTAGTCTGCTTTTGGAGGCGCAAGAAGTGCTCGAAAAGGCAAAAAAGGATGTTGAGCTATACCTCGAAGAAAATCAAAAAGAGTGCCAAAAAGTATTAGAGCAGGCAAAAAAAGCGGGCTTTAACAAAGGGCTTACCGAATTCAACAAACAGATTTTGCTTTATGAACAAAAAGTCAAAAAAATGGAGCAAGAACTGCAGAAAGTGGTGTTGCCGCTCGCTTTGAAAGCCGCAAAAAAAATCGTCGGAAAGGAGCTCGAGTTAAAACCTGAAACCATTTTGGACATTGTGGAGCAAACCCTCAGGCCCATCACGCAAAGCCATCACATCAAAATTTATGTAAACAAAAAAGAAAAAGCCATTTTGGAAACACATAAAAAAGAGCTCAAAAAATCCTTGGAGCAGGTGCGCACCTTTTCCATTGAGGAAAGGGAAGGTCTTTCTCCTGGGGGTTGTATTATAGAAACTGAAGCTGGTATTATCAATGCGACTTTAGAAAATCAATGGCAGGCACTTGAATCTGCCTTTGAAGCATTTATGAAGCGTTAGGTATGACAAAAGCGCAATTTCCCAAAAAGGTGCTCTTCTTTTGTTTGTTTTTCGCAATTTCTGCATTGATGCTCTGCCCAGCTCAGGCAAGTGCTGCGGAAGCGGGCACAGCCTCAGCTACCATTAAATCGAAAAACGAAGAGGTAAATCTTACAGACACCGCTCAGCAAGGGGTGCGTTTTGGCAACCCAAACGTCGTGACCATGCTGGCCGTGATCACCCTACTCGCCTTGCTTCCCTTCGCGGTTTTACTTCTCACTTCTTATACAAAAATCGTGATTGTTCTCTCCCTTGTGCGAAACGCACTAGGTGTGCAGCAAGCTCCTCCCAACCAGGTCCTCAACGGGGTCGCATTGCTTATGACGATTTACGTGATGTTTCCAACCGGCGTTGCAATGTATGATGCAGGAAAAAAGTCACTAACAGATGCCCCGACCACCCTTTTTACAGCGAATACGGCTAGCTATATCGTCAAAGTGATTGAACACTCTAAAGAACCGCTGCGCGAGTTTTTGATGCGCAATTTGACCGTAAATCACCAGCAAAACTTCTACCAATTGGCACTCCGCAGCCTTCCCGAAGAATCGAAAAAAAACCTTACTTTTAACGACTTTATCGTTCTCATCCCCTCTTACATTACTTCGCAAATTAAAGGAGCGTTTGAGATCGGGGTATTAATCTATCTTCCCTTTTTCGTCATCGATCTTGTTACTTCAAACATTTTGCTGGCCATGGGAATGATGATGCTTTCTCCACTCACTATTGCACTCCCTTTAAAGCTCCTCTTGATTGTCATGACAGACGGATGGAGTCTGATCATCGAGGGGCTCGTTCTCACATACCGGTAGAAGTGGTAGTTATGTATCAGATAAAAATTTGCTGGGAAAAATGCGCACACTTTTGCCCCGTTTACTTGCTTACCATATAGAGGTGTATATGTATCAATCAGAAATCTACCAACTCTCTTACCAAGCCTTGTTGCTCATCTTAATATTGTCGGGCCCACCGATCTTGATCAGCATGACCCTAGGCCTTTTTGTCGCTATCTTTCAAGCGGCCACCCAGATTCAAGAGCAGACCCTTTCTTTTACCGTCAAGTTAGTTGCTGTGATCATGACTTTAGTTTTAATGGGAGGGTTTTTAAGTGCTCAAATCACGCGATTTGCCGGCAATATTTTCTCTAATTTCCCCAGTTGGAATAGCTGAGGTCGATGAGTTTTTTTGATTACATTTTTCATGCGCCCCACCTCACTTGGACAGGCATTTTATCCCTTTTTTTCCTCGTATTCATGCGCATGGCGCCCATTGTAGTGTTAGCCCCCTTCTTGGGGGCAAAAGTAGCTCCCGTGATGGTCCGCACCGGTTTTACAATTTTTATGAGCATCCTCTTTTTGCCAATTGCAATCAAATACTCGACACATTCTGTTGAATTTACAGAGCTATTTTTGCTTTACTCTGCAAAAGAGCTTCTGATTGGGTTTTTTCTCGGATTTTTGATTACCATTCCCTTTTATATCGTGCAGTCGAGCGGGATTATCATTGATTACTTGCGCGGGGCTTCGATTATGCAATCTCAAGACCCCTCTATGCAAAACCAATCCTCCCCCATTGGGATCCTCTATAATTTCATTCTCATCACCATCTTCTTCAATATTGCAGGTCCATTTTTGTTTTTTGAAGGGGTTGCCACTTCTTATGAAATCATCCCGGCTGATAGTTTGATCAATCCCCTTTTTTTTGAGGCTGACCTCCCTTTTTGGCAAGTGGGCATTGATCTGGTCAATAAGATCATTGCTACGGCGATCCAATTAGCTGCTCCTCCCCTCGTGGCTATTCTCATGGCTGAAATGTTTTTAGGCATTGCCAACCGATTGGCACCGCAGGTACAAATTGCGTTTTTGGGCATGTCGATCAAGTCCTTTTTAGGACTTCTTTTGCTTTGGGCCGGCTGGTCTTTTATTTTGCAACAGTTCAACGTTCAAACCCATTCATGGCTCGATATGATCAATCAACTCGTCGAAAACTTTCGATATTTAGTCCCGAAATAGAGTGACTTGTTATGGCAGTATTGTCTTCTTTTTCCCCAAAGATCGGCGCCCTATTTTTGCCTGCACATAAGGAAAGATAAATTTTATCTTGATTTATTCTCACACCCTCGAATAAAATCGAGTACAAACGTGAGTTGGCAAAGCATTTGCTAGTTAACTGCGAAAAAAAAACAAGAAAACCGCGAGTTTACAAACTGCGTCAAAAACAAAATCACAGACAGTGGTTTTTTCGTTGCGAAAAATGCAAAAAATGCTGTTTCATATGTTTCACAAACGTTCGTATGTAACTGCGAAAAAAGTTCAAAAAGATCTCTAAATAGGGAGAAAAAGAGAATATGGACATGAACCTCAGGAAACTATGGCCCTTTGCTGGGTTAATATGCGTGAGTTTGTTTACAACAGCAAGTGCGCATGCTTATGGAAAAGACGATCGTGGATCCTCAGATATGGAGGACCATCAAAAAGGTCACTATCGTGAAATTACGCCCAACGCCGGCCCTCGTGTGGCGCATGGTGCCGATGTTTTCATGGAGGTCGACTTTATATGGTGGAAAGCCGTACAAGGGGGAAACGAGTTTCTCACATCTGTATCAGAGATAAAAGAGCCAAAGCTCACCGTAATAGATCCGAAAAAAGGTGCATCGGTTCCTCGAAACACCTTCACGAATGTGAGTGAAAATTGGAGTCCCGGGTTCAAAGTGGCCCTTGGGTTAAACATTGCTCATGATGGCTGGGATGTCTTGACACGCTACACCTGGCTCAGATCAAAGAGTAACCGTACATTAGATAATCACAATTATTACGATATATATCCCCTGCCAGCAACTGGTGTGCCCAAAGTTATGAAGCCAGATCCTTCTGATCCCGCTGCTACTGTACCAGGTGCGATCGGCAAGGTGTCCTCACATTGGGATCTTCACTTCAATGTTATTGATTTTGAAGTGGGAAGAAACTTCTATCTCAGCCAATTCTTGACTATGCGTCCGTTTATGGGGCTAAAAGGTACATGGCAAGATCAAACCCTTTCCATTGAAACCATGCTCGAAAAGGATAATTTCTTCGAGGTGCTGTACCCAGACAGTAAGACAGCCAAAGTATATGGCCCTTATAAGATAGAGGATGTAATGAAAAATGGTGGAATTGGCGTACGCACTGGATTCAATATGTCATGGAAGATGACCAAAAACTGGAGTCTTTATACAGATCTTGCTTGGACAACCATGTTTACGCAGTATTCAAAACTATATAGAAAAGACCTGCTTGCTGATCCTAAAAAAGAACTCGTAAAAGATGGTAATGATCTTACCGTTCTGGATATGGATGAAGCGGGGGATAAGAAATTCTATGCCCTCAGAAATTTGACAGAGTTGGAGATTGGAATGCGTTGGGAGACTTGGATGTCTGATGACAACTACTATCTCGCTTTCCAAGCTGGTTGGGAGCAACAAGTGTGGAACAATTGGGGCAAGGGCTTTCTTACTAGCTACTACCGTGGTTATGACGAGATGTTAAGGCCTCATCAGCTTACTCAAGGATCAAAAGACTTGGGCTTCCACGGTCTCAACCTAAAGCTTAGATTTGATTTTTAAATCCTAATCGAGCTTGTAACGAAAAAACCCTGCTTGGTTCCACCCGCGGGGTTTTTTTATTTCTTCAATATGCCTTACAAACAGCCTTTTTAGTGTAGATAGACCCTTTTTTGCATTTTTTTGGGTAAAGATAAGGGGCTTCTTTTTCGAATGACTTCTCTTAGCCGGGCAGAGTCATTTCTTATTGAGTGGTTGTACCTCTTTAGGAAAATGCCTTGCTGCGCAAAGAAAATGCAGAGCTAAAGGCCACCTTTTTGTTTTTGTTATAATCATAACTGTCCAATTATGTCTTGTTTATTACAGATGAACCGTATGATATCTCAGAAAAAGGTCAGCTGCTCGCCCCCTGGATAAGATAAAGGCAATTGCAAAAGGTGGTGATGTCTGATTCAAGTGTGATGGGAATCTGAAGGCTTTTAAGGTCCGTTTCGGTGCAGATAGGGGAATGAGAAAAAGCGGTGCAAATTTCCGCGATGCACCTCCTCTGCAAAGTGGGAGGTGCAGTTCTTTTTAAGGGGTTCATTGCTTCTCTTCAGATGAAGGGGTACACTAATTCTTTCCAGGCCTGCTTAGCCCGCTTCAACCTGGCCTTTTCCGAAAAAAAGGCGGTTTCAGCCTTATTCTTCTGATCCATAAACTCTCTGTAATGAATGTTCTTGTCTATTCTTTGAGGGGGCGGAGGTGTTTCTTTAAAAAAGGGTTTGGATGGGGATGTTGGCTAACGATTTGGAAAAACGCAAACAGAGGGTTTTCGATGCTCTATCGATCTGTGGTGGGCAGGTTGGGCAGTAGACTCACTGCTTTTTAGAAATCCTCTGGCCGAAACCAGAGGAGGTTTAATTCAGCCCTTTTTGTCCTTTTTGTCCTTTTCCAAAGAGTTCAAAATTTCCATGCCTTTCTTGATTACATTAGGATCCGAACTCTCCATCATATCCATAGCAGCTTCTAAAGCGCCTGGACTTGGCTTTGATGATAATGTAGAACTACTTACCGAACTAATCATAGTTTAACCTACGTTTTGTGTTAAAAAGGTCCTATGACTGCTACCGCGGTTCCGGGGAGCAATCATAGACCGGCTATAATAAAATTTAATCTATATTTTTGCAACGAAAGTCTACTGTATCCTCTTAGTGGAAAGTCCCCTATGGGTGTAGAAGGGATGACAAAATAAAGGTTGGCATGTGATATTTTTCCCCATCAAATATGGGTCTTCCCATGTCTAAAGACAAAGGAATTTTTAGAAGTTTTTTTCATGAAGCTGAAATAGCATCAGGAAAATCTGTTAATATCCAACAACGAGTTTCTTCCCTAAAACTACCAAATATTCAACCCCCAAACCATATCAAAACCGCAAATCACCGCAAAAATTCCTGAGTAGAAAAAAGTGGCGGTAAATCGAGGTTCTCAGCTTTAGACAAAAAAATTCAAATTAATCCAAGCCTGGGATGGCACTCACAGATTATCCCTTTTCAAATATCATGGGCTCAACAATTTTGGATCAGATGTCCATTATCTATGACCTGTTAAAAATACCTAACCTTTTTGAGCACTGCAATCAAACGATCAATATCTTCATGCAGGTTATACAGACCGAGAGAAAGGCGGGCTAGAGCATTTTTTTTAAACCGACGCAGGAAAGGTTGTGCACAAAGGTGACCAGTGCGGATGGCGATCCCTTCGAGTCCTAGAAAAGTGCCCAAATCGAGTGGATGCATTTCCTTTAGCGTAAAGCTGATGATCCCCACCCTTTCCTTCTCTTTTCCGTAGATGCAAAGGCCCTCTATGTTTGTGAGCCTTTCTATAGCGTATTTTGTGAGCTCTTCATCCCACCGTTGAATATTTTCCATGCCGATGCCTTGCATATAGTCGATCGCAGCCCCTAGTCCCACCACTTGAGCGATCGGAGGGGTGCCCGCTTCAAACCTAAGCGGAGGGTTTTGAAAGGTGCTTTTTTCCAGGGTAACCGTTTCGATCATATCCCCACCACCCAAGAAAGGGGGTAGAGAGCAGAGCAATTCCTTTTTCCCATATAATACACCAACGCCCGTAGGTCCATAAAGTTTGTGTCCAGAAAAAGCGTAGAAATCCACATCGAGCTCTTGCACATCGACGGGAATTTTAGAAGCGGCCTGCGCACCGTCGACGCAAACAATCGCTCCCACTTGGTGCGCTGCCTTAGCGATCTCTTGTATGGGGTTGATCATGCCTGTCGTATTGGCCACATGACAGATACTGACGATTTTTGTCTTATGGTTGAGAAGGGAGTAAAAAGCGCTTAAATCGAGCTTTGCCTCATCACTGATGGGGATGACTCGTAAAATAGCGCACCGCTCTTTGCATACGAGATGCCAGGGTACGATGTTCGCGTGGTGTTCCATCTCAGAAATTATGATTTCATCACCTGGTTTGATGTGCGTTTTGCCCCATGCTTGAGCGACCAAATTGATCGATTCTGTGGTTCCTTTTGTAAAGATAATTTCCTCTGCTTTTTCGGCGTGGATGAGGTGCATGATCTTTTTTCTTACTTGAGAGTATCTCTCAGTGGCCCACTCAGCAGTGGGGTAGATAGCGCGGTGGACTGTTCCGTACTCCTCTTGATAAAAACGGGATATGGCATCAATCACATATTGAGGTTTTTGCGCCGTAGCAGCTGTATCCAGGTAGACAAAAGGGTGTCCGTGAATCATTTTTTTGAGCATGGGAAAATCCAAGCGGACCTTCTTCGGGTCAAAAACAGGGGGAAGCTTACAGCGCGTAGGCATCGATTTCTTGACTAAATTGGTGGCGCACGGAAAGAGTGGGAACCTCTTGGATCAGAGCGTGGCAAAACCCATTGACCAAATGACGAGTAGCTTCTTTCTTACTGAGGCCGCGAGAACGGAGGTAAAAGAGCTCTTCTAAACGGGGCTTTGCAACAGTGGCTCCGTGTGAGGCCTTGACATCGTCTGCAAAAATCTCTAAGTTGGGTTTGCTAAACGCAGCGGCTTTTTCACTTAAAACCAAGTTTTTGTTGAGTTGATATGCCTCTGTTTTTTGCGCTTTTTGATCTACGTAAATTTTTCCCTCAAAACTGGAACGGGCTCGCCCTGAAACCACATGTTTGAAGCATTGATTAGAACGGGTGCATGGCTTTTGATGCTCAACGCGGATATGGACATGCCCCTCCAATCGGTCGCTGAGCAAAGCAAGCCCTTTTAAATCTGCAGCGGCCTGCACACCTGATAAATAGAGGGCGAGGTCCCGTCTTTGCGTTTTGGCTCCCCGTCCGAGGAAAAAATAATTTAGAAGGGCGGATTCTTTTACCTCTCCTTGCACTGATAAAAAATCGTAGCTATTTTCATGGCGCCCCGCCATATCGTAGTGGGTGTAATGAGCCTGTTTCCCCAGTGTGACGCTGAGGACGGCATTGCTCCAAAATTGATTTCCCTTTGTTTCTATCGAGGTGGTGAGTCTGGCTCCCTGTCCCAAAAAAATTTCGATGCGCGGGTGGACGACGTTTCCTTTGCAAACGGTTTGCGTAATGTGGAGTAACTTTTCACACTGAACGTGGGGGGGAACGTAGATAAAAAGTCCTTCTCCTGGGATGGCTTGATTGAGCCAGAAAAAGGGGTCGAGGTTTTTTTCATACAAAAAAGCGGAGCGCTTTTCGAGAAAAGAGCCGTAGGTTTTCTTCGCCTGCTCAAGAGGTAAGATGACGATGGAAGGGAGCGGCTCATATTCGAATTGTACACACCCCAAAGAGGGGTCCGACTGGTTTTCGATAGCTTTGAGCGATACATACCGAAAAGGTTCCATTTTCCGCGTGGGAAACCCATTCCATTTTTCCCACGCTCTTTGGTTTGTTTGTGCGTTTTGCAAAAGATGGTGTATGGGCAATTGCTTTTGTTGCGCTGGGGAGGGCAAAAGGTTTTTCATACCCAGTCATACCCTTTTTCTTCGAGGAGTTGGGCGAGTTCTATCCCTCCTGACTTTTGAATTTTCCCATCTACCACGACGTGCACAAAGTGGGGCTCGACATAGTTGAGCAGTCTTTGGTAGTGAGTAATCAAAAGCACACTGCGCTCTTTTACGGCGCAGCGAGCAATCCCTTGAGCTACCAATTTCATAGCGTCGATATCCAGACCAGAATCGGTTTCATCTAAAATGGACAAACAAGGTTCTAACACGGCCATCTGTAAAATTTCATTCCGTTTTTTTTCCCCTCCGGAAAAGCCGCTGTTGATATCCCGCTGGGTGAGCTCCGCTTTGATCTGCATACTCGCCATTTTCTCTTCTAAAAAGGATTGAAAGGCTTCGGGAGATAGCACAGGCTTTTGATTGGCTTTGCGCTTTGCGTTGAGCGCTGCAAAGAGAAAATCACTGTTGGAAACCCCCGGAACCTCGACAGGGTACTGGAATCCCAAAAAGAGTCCCAAGTGGGCGCGCTCCTCCGGCTCTAGTTCGGTGAGGTTTTTCTTTTTAAAATAGATCGATCCGGAGGTGATTTGGTAACTCGGATCTCCGGCGAGCACTTTGCCAAGCGTCGATTTTCCGGCGCCATTAGGCCCCATCAGGGCGTGGATCTCTCCAGTGCCCACCGAAAGGGTAAGCCCTTTGAGGATGGGCTCATCATCAATTTGAACGTGGAGATCTTCAATTACTAACATTAACCCACACTGCCTTCTAGTTTTAGTGTTAAAAGTTTTTGCGCCTCAACGGCAAACTCGAGGGGAAGTTCTTTGATGACCTGGTTACAAAATCCATTGACAATCATGTGCACGCTATCCTCTTGAGAAAGTCCGCGAGACCGAAGATAGAAGAGTTGCTCTTCACTGATCTTAGAGGTAGAGGCTTCATGTTCTAATTCTCCATCTTCAGTGTGTACCTCTATATAGGGAAAAGTGTGCGCAGAGCACTCATCTTTGACGAGCATGGAATCGCACTGGGTAAAGTTGCGCGCGTTTTTGGCCCTGGGGCCGATATGGACAAGCCCTCGGTAGGTGTTGCTCGATTGATCCGCGGAAATCCCCTTGGATACGATTGTGGATTTGGTGTTTTTCCCCAAATGAATCATTTTGGTCCCTGTATCCGCCTGCATTTTCCCATTTGTGAGTGCCACAGAATAAAATTCTCCAACCGATTCGTCCCCCTGCAGGATGCAGCTCGGGTACTTCCAGGTGATGGCGGCTCCTGCCTCTACTTGTGTCCAAGAAATGCGGGACCGTTTTCCCGCACATTTTCCCCTTTTGGTCACAAAATTATAAATGCCCCCCGCGCCGGTGACCGGGTCGCCCGCATACCAATTTTGGACTGTCGAATATTTAATCTCAGCACCCTCGAAAGCGATGAGTTCTACTACCGCCGCGTGCAATTGATTGGAATGATAAGCGGGGGCTGTGCACCCCTCTAAATAGCTGACATACGATCCCTTCTCGGCTAAAATCAGCGTGCGTTCAAACTGCCCCGTCTCCATTTCATTAATGCGAAAGTAGGTGGAAAGTTCAATGGGGCATCTCACCCCTTCGGGCACGTAGACAAAAGAGCCATCCGAAAAGACCGCCGAATTAAGAGCGGCATAAAAGTTGTCATTGGGAGGGACCACGGTGCCCAAATATTTTTTGATCAGATCGGGGTATTTTTGCACCGCTTCTGTCATTGAGCAAAGGACAACGCCCGCTTCATCTAATGCCTTATGAAAAGTGGTGCCCAAAGAGACCGAATCAAACACCACATCCACAGCGACGTTCGCAAGCCTTTTTTGTTCTTCTAAAGGGATGCCGAGCTTTTCGAATGTGCGTAAGATTTCGGGATCTACTTGGTCTAAGCGAGTTAAGCTTTGTTTCTTTTTTGGCTCGGAGTGGTAGCGTATCTCCTGGAAATCAATGGGATTGATGTCCAAGTGCCCCCAATTAGGCTGTTTTTTCTTGCTCCAGATTTCGAATGCCTGCAGGCGGAAATCCAATAAAAAAGGGGGCTCTTTCTTTTTTTTTGAAATAGCGCGTACGACCCCTTCATCGATCCCTTTGGGAAAGGTATCAGACTCTATTTCAGTGGTAAAACCGTGTTGGTACTCTTTGCGAGCGGCGAGCAGCTCTTGTGCGGGCAATTTATCACCTCGTTTCTCGGCATTTGATAAACTCTACCAGGTTTCTGAGGAAAAATCAACTCTTGGCAAAAGGGAGGAGCGCGCGCACAAAAAGCGGGGTTTCCCGGGAAAATGGTGCGGATTTTGTCCTAGGCAAGATGAAAGAGTGAGTTATTCGCGGCATATATTACCAAAATTTTAGTGACTTTTGCAAAGCAATTTTTGGGTTTTTACAGTTAGATTTCAGACGGCAACAAGATAGAAAGCCCCCGTTCTGAGTTAAAAAATGAATTGGCCCGTGAGATTATTACGAGGAGAGCTGGAAAGATTGACGATCTTATAGGGGCAAAAGACCTTTACCGCCTGCATCATTGTTCCTGCCATTGCTGCAATTCAAACTAGTCCTCATTGCCTTAAAAACATAAGTAAAAAAGATTTTGATCACTTGATCCAAGCTTTTTTTGTTCAAAAAGGAGGCCCTATTGAAACAGATTTCGAGCCTGGTATTCGTTATTTATGCAGGTGAAATCGACCAAAAAGATTTAAAAAAATCATCTCTGATTTTTGTTGGAACCTTGATATAAAAGATTTCCTTTATTATTCTTGTGAACTCCCCGCCAGTTTTTTTGGAAAACTTATTAAAGAAATTAGCCACATTGCCGGCCAAACATTAAAAATCGGATACGTGGCAATTGTTGGCTTAGGTACCGCATTTGTCTTCAAGTCTGAAATTAGCTCAGGAATCTATGAATTTATAACAAAATGTATTGGTCCAGCAGTTGGGGAGGTTATGTCAGAATACATTGCTCCCGCACTTAAAGAAAGCATACCGAAGATATCATAAATTAAAGCATAGAGGGTGTATATTACTATAAATATAGTTAAAATGAACCTGAGCCTCTTGAACTTCCCCATGTTTAAAGACAGGGGAGGTTCAATTTCAATTAAATGGATCGATGCTTTTTTTATAATATTCTCCTAACTTTACTTTCTGCATTCTCAAATAGTTATAAAAAGTGGACCTGCTGATTCCCAAATTATTTAAGGAGCTTTTGTCTTTAGTTAAGCGAATTACTTAGTTAAAATACTGAGGAGCGTAAATATAATATTAATTCGGAATAAATAAGTTTCTGTGTTAGATAATAAGTTTATGGACTCGACCTCATTGCAAGCGCAGACATTTGCTCAAAAAGTGCGCCACTATCTCATCACAAAAACTGGGAAAACAGCTGAAAAAGCCACCGTGGAGGAATTTTACCACGCCTTCTGCCGCTCCTTTCATGAAGAAATTATGATCAATATGACGGCGACGATGAACACGTTTATCAAGCAAACGTCCCGTATGCTTTATTACCTTTCTATGGAATATATGCCAGGGCGTCTTTTCGGAAATAATGTCACCAATGTGCACGCGCTCGATTTGGTTAAAAAAGTATTGCATATTTTGGGGCGGGATTACGAGATGCTCGTAAAAATAGAGCCCGATATCGGGATTGGAAATGGTGGCCTGGGCCGGTTGGCCTCTTGCTTTATGGATTCGCTGGCGACTTTGGACTACCCAGCACTCGGATATGGGATGCGATATCAATATGGGATCTTCGATCAGGAGCTCATATCTGGTGTGCAAGTAGAGCGTCCTGACTGTTGGTTGCTCAATCAGAATCCCTGGGAATTTAGGAGGGATGCCCTTGCAGTTCCGGTCTGCTTTGGAGGCAAGCCGATCAAGAGAAAAAACTCCCATGGGGAGGACGTCTTTGACCTTCTCAACTATGAAGGGGTGCGCGCACTGCCCTACGATTTCCCAGTGATTGGGTATAGAAAAAATGCAAATTTTTCCGTGTTAACCTTACGTCTTTGGTCGACCAAAGAGTCGCCGCTCAATTTTCAGCTGCAAAGATATAATGCGGGAAAAATCGGGCAGGCAAGTGAAAACACCTCTCTCACAGATGTGCTCTATCCCAATGATAACCATGAAGCGGGCAAACGGATCCGTTTAAAGCAAGAATTCTTGTTCGTATCCGCATCTCTCCAAGATATTTTGCGCCATTACTTTATGCAACATGACACGTTGGACAGGTTTTGTGATCAAGTCAGAATACAAATCAATGACACCCATCCAGCCCTCTTGATCCCCGAGCTCGTACGCATTTTGACAACCGAGCATGATATCCCTTTTGCAAAGGCCTGGGAGATGACAAAAACGTGCTGTAGCTACACAAATCATACTGTTTTGGCGGAAGCGCTTGAAGAGTGGAACGTAGAGAGGATGAAGCAGCTTTTGCCTAGACAGTTTTATGTAATCGAAAAACTGCATCAAAAGTTTTGCCAAGAGGTGCGCCATAAATTGCCCAGCCTAAGTCAAGTTGATTTGCTCCGCACTTCGATCATCAAAGAGGGGCAGATATGCATGGCAAATTTGGCGATCTACGGAAGCCACAAAGTAAATGGGGTCTCTGAGTTGCACACAGAGATTCTCAAAAAGTCTTTGTTCAAATCTCTTTACGAATTAGAACCAGAGAAATTTGAAAACGTGACCAATGGGGTGACCCAAAGACGGTGGCTCCTTCATTGTAATCCGGCGCTGTCCGATTTTTTGACATGTCGAATTGGAGAGGGTTGGATTACAAATTTTGAGGAGATTGAAAAGATTGCTCAATTCGCATCTGACCCACTTGCGCAAAAAGAATTTTTACAAATCAAACAAGCGAACAAAGAGCGTTTGCTAGAGATGGTGTGCACCGATATCAAGGAGCGGCATGGGGCAGGTGAGGATTTTATACAAGACTGCATTTTATCACCTGATGCGCTTTACGATGTGCAGATCAAACGGATTCACGAATATAAAAGACAATTGATGAAGGCACTCCATCTTTTGATGATATACCAAGAAATCAAAAAAAACCCAGAGTCACACCCCATCAAAAGGTTTGTGATTTTTTCGGGCAAGGCCGCTCCTGGGTACCGTTTGGCAAAAAATATCATCCGTTTGATCTATTGCCTCGCTCGAAAAATAAACCATGACCCTGAGCTAAAAGAGCTGCTTAAGATCGTTTTTGTAGAAAATTACAATGTTTCCCGAGCGGAAGTGATCATTCCCGCTGCCGATCTCTCAGAGCAGATTTCAACCACCGGTATGGAGGCTTCCGGAACGGGGAATATCAAGTTTGCAATCAATGGAGCCCTCACTATTTGCACAGATGATGGGGCAAATGTGGAGATGAGAAAAAGCGTGACAGACAAATGGTGGCCTTTTCTATTTGGAGCGAGTGCAGACGACATTTTGCGTATGCGCGCACACCGCAGTTACAATCCAATGGATGTGTATGAAAGCCATCCGATGATCAAAGCGGCGGTAGATGCACTTTCTGATGGCTTTTTATCAGAAAATAGTGCGGAAGCAAAAGCGATCGAATCTCTGAAACAGACCCTTTTGCAAGATAGCCCGAGTGTCCCAGCTGATTATTTTTTCGTTTTGCATGACCTTATTTCCTATTATGAGACGCAAAAAAAGGTGGAAAAACTCTATAGCCATCCCGAGAAATGGGCAGAGTATGCCATCCACAACATGGCGGGTATGGGGCCGTTTTCCGCAGATGTCTCTATTGAAAACTACGCCCAGAAGATCTGGCATCTACAAAAATGTCCACCCGATCTAGAGGAATTGAGCGCAGTTCGTCAAGAATACAGTCAGCACGATCGCTGCCGAGTTACTCCAAGTTCAGATCCCACTTTTTGAGAAGTAGATCATATGCTCCAGAATTTTTCAAATGAGCTAGGCCGCGGTTAAACGTTTCGATGAGTTCGTTTTGCTCTTCGTGTAAAGTGATCAAACGCAGCCCTGCTTCACTCAGAGGGGGGGTCGCAATTTTCACTTTCTCTTTATAGGAATGCTTTGTGTAGAAAATGGCCAATAAATGTCCCATAGCAGCTACATCCGCGATATCATTTACAAGAGCCTCCACAACCTCTGGAAAGGTTGGGTACAAACGGATGGAGGCTTGGGGATAGATTTGCACGAGCAGCGGTTGCATCTCTTTGGAGTATAAAGCGATTTCTTTTTGTGCAAGCCGATCACTTAGATTGAGCTCTGTTTGCTTTTTTACAACGAGGACGGGCCCTGTATGGATATAAAGGTCTGAGAAACTATATTTCGTTTGTTCGTAAAGGTGGGGGTAGATCGAGGAGAGGATGGCGTCATATTTTTTTTCTTCAAGGCCCAGGGCTAGGTTGTCCCAGCTCCGATAGACCTCCTGCACCCGGATCTTTTCAAAATGGGCAATTTCGGTGAGCAGATCGTGAGAAAAGGCGAACAAACGGGCTTCTCGCCCCTGTAGCTCCAAGGGAAACCAGGAAGGGTCGATCCCAATTAAGTAGCTCTTTTTTTTCTGGAAAGAGCACCCAGTGCATGCTAAAGGCAAGACACAAAGTAAGAAAAGCATTCGGATCCCTCCCATTGGGAGCAAGAATTGGATACCACTTTTTATCTTGTGGCTCTTTTGTTTGAAAAAACAAGAAATAAAAGCCATGATCGAGATCCACAGCAAAAGATGTTTCCAGGCCATAATTCTCACTCTAAGTGAGAATTGAATATCATTGAAGCAAAAAAGGGATATGGAATATGTATGCGCTCAATCTTTATATAAAGATCGATTTGATGAGATAAAATAGGAGAATACAGGCGATCGCACTCGAGGGGATTGTAATGACCCAAGATAAAGCGATGTCACGCAGTACCCGGAGATTGAGAGCAGATATCCCGCGTGCAAGGCCTACTCCGAATACTGCGCCGACAATGCAGTGGGTTGTGGATAGAGGGAGCCCCATCTTCGATGCGACCAAGATCGTGATTGCAGCTCCAAACTCTGCGCTAAATCCGCGCGTTGGCGTAAGTTCGGTAATTTTTCGGCCAATCGTTTCCATTACGCGAAAACCCCAAGTGGCCAATCCAATCACAATACCAATCCCTCCCATAGCGAGGAGCCATGTGGGAATCGCTCCGGAAGTAGAAATATTTCCTCTTTTCAAGATATCAATAGCGGCTCCAACAGGGCCAATCGCATTGGCGACATCGTTAGCACCATGGGCAAAGGCGACATAACAGGCACTTAAAATCTGCAAGAAGGCAAACATTTTCTCAACCACGTGGAAATCGGAACTTTTTTCGTAAAAATTTGCCTGACTGCGGATCTCTTCCGTGTGGGTTGTGACTTCTTGTAACAGACGGGTAGCACTTTTTCGCGCTTCCCCTTTGGATACCAATTGGGCACGGCGCAAGTGGCGGAGGGCTTTGTTGAGACTAAACACTTGCTGTGATAATCCCAGGGAGGTTTGCGTGGATCTTCCATCCCGATACATGCGCAGGATAAAGACGCTGATAAGAGCGCTGATCAGTCCAACGCCAAGAGCGATTCCTATGGTTTCTAACAGGCTTGGGTAGACGTGGAAGCTCCCGAGGCCATTGAATAAGATGCTTAAGGTAAATACGACCATGACGATGAAGGTGAGAATGGGGATCAGTTTTTTGGATGCGTGAATAGGGTTGAGGGCAAAAAGCACCTGTTTTTGCAAGATGCTAAAAATAATAAAAGCAAACACACTGCTCAAAACGGGAGAAACCACCCAACTCAGTGCAATTTTTCCTACTTCTCGCCACTCTACAGCATGCATCCCTCCGATCAAACTACCAAATCCCAAAAGAGCACCGACAATTGCGTGGGTGGTTGAAACAGGCCACCCAAAATAGGAAGCGATCTGGAGCCAAAGGGCTGTGGAGAGCAAGGCGGAGAGCATTCCAAATAGGAGTATGCGGGGGTTTTCTGAAAAAAAAGAGGGGTTGACTAGTCCTTGCTGCAACGTCCTTGAAACATTTCCTCCTAGAAAAAATGCACCGCAAAATTCCAAGATGCCGGCGACGAGCACTGCCTTAAAAAGGGTCAGGGCTCGAGATCCGACCGAAGTGCCCATGGCGTTAGAAACATCATTTGCGCCGATGTTCCAAGCCATGTAAAATCCGGCCAGAAAGATCAAAACCATCAAGATAGTGTCAGAAGACATGGTGCTTACTTGAGTTCCAACATCATACGAATGCGGTTTGCTAACTTTTCAGAGATGTGGGAAATCTTGTTGATTTCCTCTATAAGTCGGGTATAAAGATAAACCAAGGTCGCCTCAGTGTGCTCCCCACTCGAGAAAAAATCTTTCATTATTTGATGTTTCATTTTGTCTGCTTCATATTCAATATAAGAAATTTTTTCGGCAAAGATTTTTACTTTTTCTGCCTCCATGCCACCAAAAGAGGACTCGAGAAGGGCACTGAGCATTTTGATAATTGTGCTCGTCTTCCAAAATGCTTCGCTATTTTTTTTGTATAAAGCGTAGAGATTTTCGTATAGCATTTCTTTGAAAGAAGCAAGAGATAAGAGATGCCCAATATTCTCCGCTTGATCCGCCACTTTGTCTTGAATCGAGAGAATTTCGAGAAACTGGGCACTACCTATTGGGAGAAAAAGAGTTTTTGGAAGATGGCTGCGAATATCGTTTTTTGTAAGATCCGATTCATGCTCTAGCTTGGATAACTCCTTTACTAATTTTTCTATCACTATATGCTTTTCGTAGGGGAGCCCCTCGAAGATTTCGGTGAGTTTTTTCATGCAAAGCCCCACCTTTTTCATATGAGACTGCAGGGGAAAAAAGGGGGATCTTCCGAATAGGCGAGCAATTAACATATGTGCATTTTCCACTTTGATGAGCAGACTTCCGATGGTACAGGTGGAGCATTTAATTGAAAAGAGCCCCCTTTTCCCCCTCGGACATTTCGCGCCATTGACCCGAGGGGAGATGGCCGAGGTGGAGTCCGCCGATCCTAATACGGGTCAAAGAGAGCAGCCTTACGCCGCTGTTTTGTACAAGGAGGCGCACCTCCCGTTTTTTACCCTCTCTCACAGCGATCTTGAGAGTCCCCCTTCTGACTTTTCGCACGGAGTAGGGGCGGACCCAAACACCCTCAATCCGGGTCCCTCTTGAGATTTTTTTCAATAGGTCACAGGTAAGATCTGATTGGGATTTAACCAAATACTCTTTTGAAATATGAGAAGAGGGGTGAATCACTTTTTGGGCAAAATGCCCATCGTTGGTGAGTAGAAGGAGGCCGCTTGTATTAAAATCGAGACGTCCAATTGTAAAAAGACGGCTAGGGACTTGTGCAAACAGATCGAGCACGAGGCGCCTGTTATCAAGGCGCCTATGCGAGCAGAGGTACCCTTTTGGCTTGTTCAAGATGTAATAAACATGTTTTTCCTCTTTGTAGACCGGTTTCCCACAAAATAAGATCCGATCTTTGCCCAAACGAACGAGGGTTTGCGGCGTTTTGACAATCATGCCGTTTACCATCACTTGGCCCGATAGGATCGATCTTTCCAAAGAGCGTCTCGACCCCAACCCAGCACATGCGAGTGTTTTGCTTAATCTCTTTCCTTTCATAGCTGCTTTTTCCATCTTAACTGCGAGATTTTAGAGGTTTTTTAGCCTGGATGCAAGTTATGTCTCATATGCACATATAAAAAATATTTCGCCAAATCATCATGTGTAAAAACATACAATCAATTTTTTCATTGAAAATGAAGCTTTATCTACCATAAAGGTAGGTCTTTGATTTACCGTGGATCTGAAATCGAGAATTCGCTATGATCAAAGGCAATGCAAAAAGGTTCTCAGCTCATCTTGTTGCGCCATGGCGAGTCGGTGTGGAATCGACGCAATCTCTTCACTGGGTGGGTGGACGTTCCCTTAAGCTTTGCGGGGATTGAGGAGGCCCTTTCTGCGGGAATGCAAATATCTTGCATTCCGATTGACATTATCTTTGTTTCCTCGCTCATCCGATCACAGCTCACCGCCATGATCGCGATGAGTGTTCATCAAGGTAAGAGAGTTCCCCTCTTACCCCCTAGTTTTGAGGGCGATCGGAAAGCGTGGGCAACCAATTACAATCCGAGTGCATCGAAAATGACCATTCCGACGGTGGTAGCTTGGGAGCTCAATGAGAGGATGTACGGGGAGCTCCAAGGACGAGACAAAGATGAGATGCGCAAAAAGTTTGGTGCGGAGCAAGTGGAAATTTGGCGTCGGAGTTTTGAGACGGCGCCGCCTGGTGGGGAGAGTTTAGAAGACACAGCCAAACGGACCCTCCCTTACTTTGAAAGTCGAATTGTTCCTCACTTAAAGAAAAGAAAAAATGTGCTCGTCTCTGCGCACGGCAATTCTCTTCGTTCCATTTTCATGCGTATCGATCACCTCTCGAAACAACAGGTGCTTAAACTAGAAGTCCCTACGGGCCGGCCCATGTGTTATACCTATTTTAAAGACAATTGGCAGCGAGAAAACATCGATGAAATGCACCGTTTCTACCGAGAGAAATGCTGATGAACTTGCCTATTTACCTCGATCATGCCACAACAACCAAGCCCTCCGATCATCTTGTTGCCCAAATGCTACCTTTCTTCAAACGGCACTGGCATTGCCCAACTGCCCCCTATCTCAGGGGGAAAGAACCTTTTGTGAGCATTCAGCGTAGTCTAAATGCCATCAAACATGGTTTGGGGGCAAAAGAAAAGGACACTTTTATCCTCACCTCGTGCGGTGCGGAAGCAATTAGCCATGTCTATCATGCGCTTGCGATTGACAAGGCGCTTGAAACAGGAAGGAATCACTTTCTCACAACGCCCCTTGAGGACGCCTCTTTTCTCATGGGTATTGATCGTCTACAGCCTCTGGGTATCCGGAAAAAATTTGTTGCCCTCGACCAAAAAGGAGTGGTCACTCCTGAAAATCTCGAAAAGGCGCTCACTCCCCGAACTGGACTCGTCTCCCTTTCATGGGCAAATGGCTTGACTGGCACATTGCATCCCCTATTTGAAATAGCCGAGCTTTGTCGAAAAAAAGGGGTTTTATTGCATGTCGATGTAAGCGATGTTTTGGGAAAAATTTACTTTCGGTGCAAAGATATTCCCGTCGACTTTGTCACTTTTGACGGAGACCGCTTGCACGGCCCCAAGGGGACGGGAGGGCTTCTCATCGCCCATCCACACCATCTACACGCTCTGATCCCAAGTGGGATGAACCAAGATGGCTTGCGCGGGGGAACGCTCAACTTGCCCGGCCTTGTCGGCTTGCAAGTAGCTTTTAAAGAATTAGAAGAGTCTTTTGATCACATGTGCACAGAGACAGCTCGCCTTCGTGACCAGTTTGAGCAAAGTCTCGAAAAAAGCATTTCTGTGGCCACTCCTCTTTTTCGGAGCGCAAACCGACTCCCCAGTGTTAGTGTGGTTGCGTTTCCTGGTGTATCTAGTGAACTTTTGGCTTTCCATCTAGCCCAAAGAGAGATTTTTGTCAGTTTTGGCGGAGGCCGTCACCAAAGATTAGAAGCGCTTGCACAGCATACTTATCCCCAGAGTAGGCTTGCCAAATGCGCGCTGAGTTTCAGCTTGGGAAGGGGGAATACGGAGGAAGAGATCCGAAAAGCGTGTGGGATGGTTGCTGATGCGGTTGAAAAGTGTCTGACCCTGTCTAGAGATATTGCCTTGTGAAGAGGGACGGTCAGCCCCATCCATGGGCCTCATATAGTTATCTCTTGATCGAGCGGATTCTCAATCCCAAGAATGTAGGCGTATTTAAAAAAAGCGCAGACGAGGTGGGAGATATGCGTTTTGTCAGCGCTCAGAGATGGGATGAACCACATGACCACTTTGTGGGATTGCACCTCATCGTAGATGAAACGGATGGGGTGATTGTTGATGCAAAGTTTCAAGCCTTTGGCAACACCGCGTTAATCGGAGCTGCTGATATTATTTGTGAAATGGTGTTGCAAAAAACATATCAGCAAGCGCACCGTTTGAGTGCGGAGCTCATCGATAAAGAGCTTAGAGATTTTGATCATATACCCGCTTTCCCCCCTGTAGCTGCTTCTTATATCAATTTAGTCCTTGAGGTGCTCGACGATGTTTGTGAGCAGTGCTTTGATATCTCCCTATCTGACGCGCCGATCCCCTCCCCCGTCCCTTTTTGCTCTGACTCTACAAAAGCATTGCCCGATTGGGACACGCTTTCTCATAGCGAAAGACTTGCTTGCATTCGGGAGATCATTGAGCGGGAAGTGCAGCCCTACATCGCACTCGATGCAGGGGGGATTCAGGTAAAAGCGCTTAGCAACTGGGAAGTATTGATTGCCTACGAAGGAGCATGCACAACGTGCCCTTCCTCAACAGGATCCACGCTTAATGCGATTCAAGAGCTACTGCGTCTTCGGGTGCATCCCCATCTAATTGTCAAACCTGACCTATCCCTTTTACAATTTTAATTGCGGAAAATGCTCTTAGAAAAAGAGCGCTTTTGGATAGAGAGATTGATTATTTCCTTTTAACAAAAGATTACACATAATCCGGTGTATGTGGAGTTATCAAAATTTGCGTCGCATTGACTTTCGGACTCTCCCTTTACTCGTAGGGTTGATGCTAATTAGCTTGCTTGTCATTTCTGCTACCTCAACAGTTGAGGGGCACAGAGCTGATGCGAGCTTTTTTACACCGCTTGTAAAAACTCAACTAAAGTGGTTTGCCATCGGAGCAATCGGGTATCTCTTTTTTTCCGGAATTGACTACCACAAACTCCGGGAGTGGTCCTGGATTTTTTATGGTGCCACGATTCTAATGCTTATCGGCCTTTTTTTTACAGATCCCATTCACAATGTGCATAGATGGTACCGAATCCCCTTGACGGGTATAGGGATACAACCCGCTGAATGTGCCAAACTGTCACTCATCTTAACTTTGAGCTGGTTTTTAGAAAAAAAAGAGAGAGCAGTAGGTCGATGGGCCGTTTTTTTGCAAGCTGCGTTTCTCACATTGATCCCCTTTCTGCTCGTATTAAAACAGCCCGATTTGGGTTCGGCGTTAGTGTTTTATCCCATTACTCTGGGAATATTTTATTTTTGCGGCGTGAATAGAAAGGTAGTTGCCGTCTCATCCGGGATCGGGCTTATGATCTTGGGGATCACGGCGCTCATTTTTTTAGAAATCATCCCGTACGAAAACATGCGCACTTTTTTTAGCTATTTTTTAAAGGAATATCAATGCGAAAGGCTCAATCCCGCTACCTATCATCATCAGGCTGCTCAAACCTCTATCGCTCTCGGAAAATGGGTAGGCAGTGGCTTTAGACAAAGTGTATTTGCAGGGGATGGGTGCTTGCCTGCAGCGTCGACTGATTCCGTTTTCCCCGCTTTTACAGAAGAATTCGGGTTTTTAGGGGCTTTGTTTCTCCTCTTGTTGCTTTTCACCCTCATTTACTACACATTTCAAGTGATTGCCACCGCGCGCGACCGCTTTGCGCTTGCATTATCCTCGGGGATTGCCGTCTATTTCGCCACCCACGTCGTTTTAAACATCGGAATGATGTGTGGCTTTTTGCCAATCACCGGGGTGCCGTTGTTACTAGTGACTTATGGGGGCTCCTCTGTTTTATGGACGATGATTGCAATGGGAATCATGCAGAGTATCTATGCAAAAAGGTATATGTTTTGACCTCACATCTGTTTATTTTTACACCTGGATCTTGGTTAGGCGAAGGCACAATCACCTTGCCTACAAAAAAAGAAAAGTTTACTTTTTATACCCTCTGGGATATTTCAGAAGTGGATGATCGGGGAAAGATTACTTGCGTTCAAAAGATCGAAATGCAGGGAGTCCCGGATCACATGTACAATGAGTTTTCTTTTTCTGATATCTCTCTTCGCCATTTCTCAGTTACATTAGAAAGTCAATCAATTAAGGATATGATCGGAAGTGGGATCATCAATCCAGAGGTGATTAGCTGGGAATTTCGTCTTAGCCACCTTGGATTCGAAGGATTTGAGCTCTATCAAATAGGCCCTAATCCCGAAACCTATCTTTCACATGCAGAGTACAAAACGGGGGACGACTTTCACGTAGTCATCCATGGGAAGGTTTGGCGAAAGGGGATAATCGAGTAACCTCGATTGAGGGACGTTCCCAACGCAAATAAAGCCCTACTTTTTTCTCAAAAAGACCCTATCTGTTGTGTTGAATGTTTTCATCTCCCCGGAATCTAACTTAAGATTCAAGCTTCCATCTAGGTTAAGCGAGTGAAAAACCCCCTCGATCCTCTTCTCTTTTTGTTGCAAGGTGATTTTCTCCCCCTTGTAGAGCAAAAAAGAGTCGTATATTTGGTGAAAGGGTTGAAACCCCTTTTTTCGGTAGACCGTAAGATCTTCAATAACAAATTGATCGAGCAGAGTGAGCAGTGGTGTAAGGAGAAATTTCCTTCCCGTTTCCTTTGCCAAAGAGGTGGCAACTTGATCGAGGAGATCAAGTTGCTCTTGAGACATATTCACATTGATTCCCATTCCTGCAATAACTCCGTAGAATCGACGTAGATCGATCAACTCACACAGAGCCCCAGAAATTTTTTTTCCATTTACTATAACGTCATTTGGCCACTTGATTTTCGCGGGCAGATCCTGTTTGCAAAGCAATTTGACCACACTTAAACAGAAAAGCTGGGATAAATTGCCCAAACTCACTTCGGTTTTTTCTATCGTAAAAAAGTAGGTAACGTAGAGGTTCACCCCCTTTGGAGAAATCCAAGGGCGGCCAAAACGTCCCCTTCCTTGTGTCTGCTCATCCGCTGTAATCCGGGTGATTGTATTGAAATCAAAATGGGAAAAATTTTCCCTAGCCCATCTATTTGTTGAATCAATAGAGCTGAAGTGGATAGGGACGATTTCCATCGGCTTGCCTGCGCATCGACACAAAGCACTCTGCTTTTCGAGAGTGGTCTTGAACTTTTTATTGCGCCAAAACTTTAATGCTTATCCCCCTTTTTTTCAATCGATAATGAAAACACGCGGCATTCCCATCCCGTTAAGGGGATTGGGTCAAGAGCGTGTTTCTTCTGGTTTTCCCGCTCGTCCAGGGTAAGAAGATTCCCTTTTTTAAGGAATTTTTGGAGGGGGTTTTTTCACCGATTTTTTCAACACAGTCGTATCTTTTTATTGATTATACGAAGTATAATCCTTACTTGATGCCAAAACCCAAAAAAGAAAAGAAAGAAAACATTCGTCAACACCAGCTTAATCTCAAGCTCACTAAAAAACAAGAGAGCGAGCTAAACCGCTGGATGTTTCACCTCTATCCGATCTGGAACTGGGCCATTAAGATACTCAAGCCCGAAAAAGAGCCCAAAGATAACAAATACCCCAGAATAT
>JAQFVP010000006.1:54699-54945 GCA_027942475.1 Simkania sp.
GGGGAAGTGATAAAACCGAAGAGAGACTAAAAAAATTCCTAGCGGAAAAATCAAATCTTCTCGAACCGTCAAACGGGCTTTTGGTTGGTGCCCCTGCCCGTTCATCAAAGTAGACACTTCGAAAGCAAAAGCTATCCAGATCAAAAACAACAAAGTCATAGGAATAGATCCAGGATTTAAAACCAACCTAACAACAACGGATGATGCACTTAATCAAAAGCTAAAAGAGATCGAAAGGGGAAGTGA
>JAQFVP010000007.1 GCA_027942475.1 Simkania sp.
ATTTGTTATCTTTGGGCTCTTTTTCGGGCTTGAGTATCTTAATGGCCCAGTTCCAAATCGGATAGAGGTAAAACATCCACCGAAAAAAAGAGAATTCTCTTATCTAAAATTCAAAATAAACAAGGAGCCTCTCATGCAAAAACGCAGTTGCAAAGCGTATAACAAAAATTTAGTCCCAAGAGGGAGTATCCCTTTTTTCATTGACAAACTGGATAAGATAAAGGCAATCGCAAAAGGTGGTGATGTTTAATTGGGATGCCGTGGGAATCTCGAGACTTTTAAGGTCTGTTTCGGTGCAGATAGGGGAAATAGCTCCGCAGATTGTCTCGATGCACCTCTCTTGTAAACTGGGAGGGTCGGTTTTTTCGGTTTTTAAGGAGTTCAGAGCTTCTCTCCAGGGCTGCTTAGCCTGTTCCAAACTATACTTTTCCGACCACACGTTCACTTGAGCTTTCCAAAAGTGCTCCTGAAGCTGCACGTAACCAGTTTTATGTGCAATTTTTCTAAATTTATACAAATTGTGTTCACGAATTTCCTCAAGCTCTGTGTGGGCATTTCTAGCCTCTGGCAGCAGAGCCTTGATGCGTTCAAGAGTGCTCTTGTTTCTAGTCTTTCCGATGCGAGCCTCCAGATCATGTATGCAATATTGAGCCCTTCTTAGGGCCCTCACAGTATTTCTTTCGAGATCTTTATAATCTCTCACAAATCCACGATTAGAAATTTTATCAAAAAATGGTTGGATCACTTCCAAACGCCACTCAGCTTTGCTCAAGGCCTGCGAAGCTATTTTTACGTCTTGCACAATTTCCTTTATGTTTTTAATCTGCTTTGCGCAAAGCTGAGCCGTTCCCATTTGGGCTTGAGTGTTTGCGTCCTGCATGCGTATAGGACCCCTCAAAAGTGGAAAAGAATAAGACTTTGTATTCTGTTTTGCCCGGGACTGACTTAAGCGAGACAGAATCATGTCTAGGCCGAGACGAACTGTTTTTATTTGGGCTTGATTTTTTATGTCTTGCACGCGCATAGATGCGCGGAGCCGGGCTATTGCTGTTTGGATTTGAGCGATTTCTGCTTGGGCTTGAGTGTTTGCATCCTGCACGCCCGTAAGTTCTATAGAGTCTGAAGACAAAGAATTTATTGATGCCGCCATTAAAAATCCCCTAAGTTATATACAAAATTGGGTTTTTTATATGTAATAATATTACATTTTTACAATAGTTTTATTAAATATATGTGTCGTCTGCATTCAGATATAGTGTATACACCAACTGCTTCGAAAATAGTTTTTGGGCAGTTTTAGTGGCGGCTCAATTGAGCACTTTGAGTCGTGGATCTTTTCCAAGCAAATTTTCAGACTTTTCCTGTGGATAGGGCGGCTTACTTGCATAACCGCACCCCTTGAGAATTTTGGGATAACCGAAACGCTCGATGAGGGGCCACTGACGGCAGATTTGAGGACGGAGAAAGTATTGACCGCATGATCCATTTTTTTTTAAATAGCGGCATCCCATCACGAGCATTTTCTTCCCTTCGTAGAGATAGGCCGTTTTATAGCGCATGTAAAATCCGTGTACTTGTGTATGCCAGATAAGAAAGAGACGCCCCCAAAAGCTCTTTAATTCGGGGATCAAAATGTAGTAACAGCAGTTTCCCCTCCTTTTGCATGTACCAATTTGTTGAAAAGGGGGGCGAATGATTTTACGTGCCAGCTTTTTCATCCATTCATCGATGAGTACATAAGGCAAGACAAAACATTTTAGTGCATAGCCAATCCAACTAAATAGCCATCGCTTAGGAATTTTAAAAGGCGCGGGGGCATGATCTGCATCTCCCGCAGCTTCTAAAAGGTCTTCAAGAAATGGGCTGTTTATGCAGTGGTTGAATTTTTTTTTATGCATACCGACAGCATAGCTCAATAGCTCGAAAAAGCAAAATCGAGAATGTCACTTTCATCCTCTTGAACCAGTTTTTTCACCCGTTTTTGATACCCCTGGAAGCCGGTCCCTCCGGGAATCATATGGCCCATAATGAGGTTGGCTTTGAAGTCGATTAAGTAATCGTTTTTTCCCTCACACGCGGCTTCGGTCAAAATACGGGTCGTCTCTTGGAACGAAGCAGCAGAAACAAATGACTCAGTGCCAAGCGATGCTTTGGTAATCCCCAAAAGGACAGGGGATGCTTGGGCTGGTTTGCCCCCCTCTTCTATCACTTTTGAATTCTGTTCGTGGAACATCTTTTTATCCACATTTTCCCCATACAAAAGGGTTGTATCTCCGGGGTCTGTCACGCGCACTTTTTGGAGCATTTGACGAACGATGATCTCAATGTGTTTATCATTAATATCTACCCCTTGGAGGCGGTACACCTCCTGTACCTGATTGACCAGGTACTTTTGCAGTTCTCGGACACCGCAAATCTCGAGTATTTCATGGGGAACTACTAGTCCATCGGTGAGCTGTTGCCCTTTTATGACATTGTCACCTCGTTGCACCACGAGGTGTTTGGTAAGCGAAATGAGATGTTCTTCCTCCATCCCAGTGTCTTCATCTTTAACAACGACAATCCGTTTATTTTTCTGTACCCCTTTGAATTCAACGATGCCGTCGATCTTCGCAATTTCCGCAGCTTCACGGGGACGACGCGCCTCAAAGAGTTCAGCAACGCGGGGCAATCCTCCCGTGATGTCTTTGGTTTTGATCGCACCACGGGGCAACCGGGCCAGAATCTCTCCGGCCTTGACCTCTTGCCCATCTGCAACAGAAACTAAGGCTCCCGAGGGAATAGCATAGGTTCCGATCAGGTTTTCGTAACTAACGTCTGCATAGATCACAATTTGTGGGTGGAGCTCCCCTCGATGTTGGCGTACGACGAGTTCGGTTTGTCCAGTCTGTTTGTTGATATCACGCATGGTCGAAATCCCTTCCACCAAATCTTCGTATTTTACAAATCCCGGTTTTTCGCAAATAATGGGGATATTATGTTGCTCCCAGTAGGCAATGCATTGCCCCTTTTTCACTTTTGCCCCGTCTTGAGTTAAAATCTGCGTACCCAATTCGACGCTAAATGCCTGCAAAGGTTCGATAGATTTCGTGCTTAAGAGTTTTTTATACTCTTCCAAGGGGCGATTTTCATCTCTAACGACGTGGAGAAACCCGTTTTTATTCAAAGCGAGGTAGATCCCTTCACTGTTTTTTACCGTGCGCAAATCTTGATACACCAAAATTCCCTCTTGCTCAGTCACAAGGTCGGGGGTGGAGTGTGCAGCCGCCGCAATCCCACCTAAGTGGAACGTACGCATGGTTAACTGGGTGCCCGGTTCACCAATCGATTGAGCTGCGATGATTCCAACAGCTTCACCATGGGCAACAGGACGTCCATTTGCCAAATTCAGTCCATAACAACGCGCACACACACCGCGCCGGGTTTCACAGGTCAATGTCGAACGAATTTTTACACTTTCTGTGCCAACATCATCGATTTCTTCTGCTTGTTCCGCTGTCAGGATTTCACCTGCTTTTGCCAAAAATTTTGTTTGATCTCCAGGCATATAGATATTCTCACACACTACGCGTCCAAAAATCCGGTCTTTGAGCGGTACGAGCTCCTCTTGTCCTTGTTTGATTGCCATTACCTCGATTCCATTTAACGTGGCACAATCATCTTCTGTAACGAGAATATCTTGCGCAACATCGACAAGACGACGGGTGAGATATCCCGAGTCAGCGGTTTTGAGCGCCGTATCAGCTAACCCCTTGCGCGCCCCGTGTGCAGAAATAAAAAACTCGAGTACACTGAGTCCTTCACGGAAATTCGAAGTAATCGGAGATTCGATAATCTCACCAGAGGGCTTGGCCATCAGGCCGCGCAGAGCCCCTAGCTGTTTGACCTGAGATTTGTTCGATCTTGCACCCGAATCCATCATCAAATAGAGCGGATTGAGAACCAAATCTTTCGGCTCACTGATCATTTTGAAAAGGCGGTCCGCTAAAAACTCGGTCACATCGGTCCAAATACTAATAATCTTAGATTTTCTCTCCCCTTCTGTAATCACTCCATCTTCATATTGATTGATCACAACGGCGATTTTTTTCTCTGTCTCCGCGAGAATTTTCTGCTTATCTTCTGGAATCGCCACATCTTTGATTCCCATGGAAAGGGCGGATTTCGTCGCTTGGGAAAATCCCAAGTTTTTCAAATCATCGAGAAAACGGACGCAAGACTCCAGGCCTACTTTTTTATAAGTCAGCGAAACTAGCTCACTCATTTTTTTCTTGCGCAAGACGTAGTTTTGAAAACCGAGCTGTTTGGGGACAATAGTATTAAAAATCACCCGCCCCGGGGTTGTCTCGATGAGGCCAGATTCGAGACGCAACTTGATCGCTTCATGCACGTGCAGGCCGCGACCGAGATTGTCGATTCGAACCCCTTCATCCACTGCTTTTCCATACCAGTTGTAACTTCCGCTCGCAGCAAGGGCGAGCAACACTTCTTCACTCGAGCTGAAAACGCGCATTTTTTTTCCATGTTCCTCGGAGCGGTAAATCGGATCGAGCATGAGGTAATACAGCCCCAAAATCATGTCTAGAGCGGGAACCGCTGCTGGTTTACCAGAAGAGGGCAAGAAAATATTGTCGGGTGCCATCATGAGAAGTTTCGCTTCAAGCTGAGCTTCTACGGAAAGGGGGATATGCACCGCCATCTGATCCCCATCAAAGTCGGCATTAAAAGCTGTGCAGACGAGAGGGTGGATGCGGATCGCCTTCCCTTCAATCAATATGGGTTCAAAAGCTTGGATTCCCAAACGGTGCAGCGTAGGCGCGCGGTTTAACAAAACTGGATGTCCCTCGATGATCTCTTCGAGCACATCCCACACTTCAGAATCTCCCCTCTGAATCATCTTTTTTGCAGAGCGAATGGTGTAAACCGATCCACTTGCTTTGAGCCGCTTTACAATGAATGGTTCAAAAAGTTCAAGAGCCATCTTTTTGGGGAGGCCACACTGGTTAAATTTGAGTTCAGGACCTACGATAATCACAGAGCGACCAGAATAATCTACCCGTTTTCCGAGAAGATTCTGCCGAAACCGCCCTTGCTTTCCCTTGAGCATTTCAGAAAGCGCTTTGAGCGGTCGGTTGCCCGCTCCCATAACGGGGTGCCCATGACGTCCATTGTCAAATAGCGCATCAACCGCTTCTTGTAGCATGCGCTTTTCATTGCGAATAATCACATCGGGCGTTTTGAGCTTCAAAATTGATTTTAAGCGATTATTGCGGTTAATCACGCGGCGATACAGATCGTTTAAATCTGAGGTCGCAAAACGTCCGCCGTCTAGAGGAACGAGAGGCCTGAGGTCAGGGGGAATCACAGGGATACAAGAGATGACCATCCAATCCGGTTTGTTCGGAGAAGAGGTAAATCCCTCCATAATTTTTAGACGCTTGGCAATCTTCATTCGCGCCTGCGTCGAACGGGTTTTGCGCAACTTCTCTTTGAGTTCTGCGATCACGGCAAACAGATCCTCTTTTTCTAAAAGCTCCCGAATTGCCTCTCCCCCCATACCCGCTTTAAAGGAATTAGGGCCCCACTTTTCCTGAGCTTCCCGAAACTCAACGTCATTGAGCAGCTGCTTGGATTCAAAGGTGGTATTTCCCGGATGAATGACTACATACTCTTCATAGTAGATGATCCTTTCCAGATCGGACACAGACATGCCGAGGATGTTGCCTACGCGGGAAGGTTGCGTCTTGAAAAACCAAATATGCACAGCGGGAACGGCAAGTTCGATATGGGCCATTCTTCTGCGACGGACATTAGATAGGGTCACTTCAACGCCGCAGCGATCGCAAATAATCCCTTTGTGTTTGATCTTTTTATATTTTCCACAGGCACATTCCCAGTCACGTGTGGGACCGAAGATCTTTTCACAGAAAAGACCCCCTTTTTCCGGTTTGAATGTCCGATAATTAATTGTTTCCGGCTTTTTAATTTCACCCCGAGACCACTCATTGCGCATGACATCATCTGATGCAATCTTAATGGTGAGTTTATCAAATTCCGATTCTTGAAAATTTTCTTCTTGCATGAACCTCTCCTAAAGGCCTGTAAATCTTATGTGCTTCTACTCTTCTACCGCTTT
Source organism: Simkania sp. (assembly GCA_027942475.1). Taxonomy (GTDB): domain Bacteria; phylum Chlamydiota; class Chlamydiia; order Chlamydiales; family Simkaniaceae; genus JANQSR01. The sequence goes on from JAQFVP010000007.1 coordinate 6,137, forward strand.
CTCTCCACGTACATCGAGACAAAGACCTTTCATTTCTTTAGCCAGTACGTTGAACGATTCGGGAGTTCCCGTCTTTAACGTATTATCACCTTTCACAATCGATTCGTAGATACGGGTACGTCCAGACACATCATCCGATTTCACCGTGAGCATTTCTTGTAAAAGGTGGGCTGCACCGTACGCTTCAAGGGCCCATACCTCCATCTCTCCAAATCGCTGTCCACCCATCTGCGCTTTTCCTCCAAGCGGCTGCTGAGTGACTAGGGAGTAGGGGCCAATTGCGCGGGCATGAATTTTGTCTGCAACAAGGTGAGAAAGCTTGAGCATATAAATGTAACCAACGACGACAGAATGATCAAATCGCTCTCCTGAACGACCGTCGTATAGGGGCATTTTTCCATCCTTGGGGAGATTGTACTCACTCATCATTTCCCAAATGCGCTGTTCTGGGAACCCCTCAAAAACGGGGCTTTTCACCCAAATACCCGCTTTGTGTGCTGCAATACCCAGGTGCGTTTCTAAAAGCTGACCCATATTCATCCGAGACGGTACGCCCAGAGGGTTTAAAATGATCTCAATTGTTTGCCCATCGCCGAGATAGGGCATATCCGCCTCTGGAACAATGTTAGAAACGACCCCTTTGTTTCCGTGGCGACCTGCCATTTTATCGCCCACTTGTAGCTTGCGTTTTGTCGCCACATAGACTTTTACCTGGCGGATAATTCCCGGATCTAGTTCCGTATCCCCTTTGCGCATATATTCTACTTCTGACTTGTGTTCCATTTCCAGCTGCTGGAGGTGCTTGGCTTGTTCGCGCAAAATCTCTCTGAGGGTGTCATAGGTATCATTTGACGGCAAGATGAGATCATCGACATCTTCTGCCTCTAAGGTCTCCAAGAGGTCTGGCGTTATTTTCTCCCCTTTCTTGACCACAACATCCCCCGTCATTCGATGCATAATTGCATCGGGCGCTTCCCCATCGAGGAGCAAAGCTCCCAGTTTTTCATGAAACCGCATTAAGAGGTCCGCCTCTTTTTCTTTATATTCTTTGTGTACATCTTTAATGCGGGTTGCTTCTTCTACAAGTTCATCATCCGTTTTTGACAAACGGTCCCTGCGACTAAACACTTTAACATCCATTACCACCCCCTCAGTTCCCGGAGGGGCCGTGAGTGAAGCATCTTTTACATCTGCTGCTTTTTCTCCAAAAATCGCACGCAAAAGTCTCTCTTCAGGAGATAGCTCTGTCTCCGACTTGGGGGTAATTTTCCCAATGAGAATGTCCCCAGGTTTCACCTCGGCCCCAATGCGGATGATCCCATCTTCACCGAGATTACCCAGAGCTTCCTCAGACACGTTTGGAATATCGCGTGTGATCTCTTCCTTGCCGAGCTTGGTATCGCGGGCGGTGAGTTCAAACTCCTCTAAATAGATAGAGGTATAGGCATCCTCCTTGATCAATTTCTCAGATATAATAATCGCATCTTCGTAGTTATACCCACACCAGGGCATAAATGCTACCAAGACATTTTTCCCAAGAGCAATCTCTCCTTTGTCTGTCGCCGGCCCATCTGCAATTGGATCACCAGCAACTACTTCATCTCCCACCGAACAGAGGGGGGTTTGGTTGATACAGGTCCCCGCGTTAGAGCGGAGAAACTTCCTTAAAGTGTACACCCTTTTGGTAGATGGGTTGGATTTTGAGGCAACGACAATCTGAAATCCATCCACATAATCGACAATTCCATCCTCCTGTGCCAGCATAACGGCGCCCGAATCACGTGCTGCACGCCACTCAAGACCGGTTCCCACAATGGGAGACTCTGTTTTTAAAAGGGGAACAGCTTGCCGCTGCATATTAGAGCCCATAAGTGCGCGGTTGGCATCATCATGTTCTAAAAAGGGAATCAAACCTGTGACCACCGACACGAGTTGTTTGGATGAAACATCCATGTGCGTGATTTTTTCATTTTCGATTCGAAGGGGTTCACCCCGATACCGCGCCCAGACGATAGGGTCAATAAAGGCGTTATATTCATCCAAATTAGCAGACGCTTGGGCAATCACACATTTTTCCTCTTGGTCGGCAGTCATATACTCGATTTCTTCGCTCACAATTCCATCTCGAACAATTCGATAGGGAGTCTCAATAAACCCAAATTCGTTGATTTTGGCATAAGAAGAAAGGGAGGTAATTAAACCGATGTTTGGCCCCTCGGGAGTTTCATTAAGACAAATGCGTCCATAGTGGCTAGAGTGAACATCCCTCACTTCAAAGCCCGCTCTCTCTCGGTTTAACCCGCCGGGGCCGAGTGAGGAAAGACGCCGTTTGTGCGTTAACTCTGCAATGGGGTTGGTCTGATCCATAAACTGGGAAAGTTGGGAACGCCCGAAAAAGTCTTTTAACACCCCAGCTAACCCTTTTGCTGAAACCAGCTTGCCAGGGGTAAGGGTATCGGATGAAAAGTCAAACAGGTTCATCCTCTCTTTGATAATTTTTTCCATACGGGCAAGCCCAATGCGGCACTGATTTTGCACGAGCTCCCCTACAGAGCGAACTCGCCTGTTGGCCAAATGATCAATATCATCAGTTTGGGTCTCCTCATCTCCGTTTTTAAGCCGAATGAGGTATTTAAGAGCTTCGACGATATCCTCTTTTTTGAGCGTGACCACTTCGAGGTCCTCGTCTGTTGTTTCGCATCCCAGCTTTCGGTTGAGCTTATAGCGCCCCACTTTACCCAAATTGTATCTCTTTGAGTCAAAGAAAAGGCGCATCATCGTCGACCGGGCATTGGACAGAGTTGCGGGCTCACCCGGACGGATCTTGCGATAAAAGTCTTTGAGTGCGGACTCATACGAATTTGTCGGATCTTTTGCTAACATTTTGATGATCGGGCTCGTTTCATCCGCATCTTCAGCAATGCGAATAGAGGTAATTCCGGCATCTAAGATCCGTTTGAGCATCGCTGTGGTGAGTTTTTCGGAGGATTTACCAAAAATAAGGTCTGTGTCTGTTTCTAAAACATCTTCTGCGAGAATTTTACCTACGAGCTTGGGAAAGTCTCTTTCCGACTTGAGCTTGACCCGGTAGGTATTAAAAAACTCTTCGATAATATCGGAATCAGAAGAGTAGCCAAGCGTGCGGATAAACGAGGTGGCGAGCATTTTGCGACGCCGCTTTTTTCGATCTACATACACGTAAATCAGATCGTTGATGTCGAACGAGGATTCGAGCCAGCTCCCGCGGTAGGGAATGATGCGAAACGAATAAAGCACGGTCCCTTTCGAGTGCTTTTCCTTTTCGAAAGAGATGCCAGGAGAGCGGTGCAATTGAGACACAATGACCCGCTCAGCGCCGTTGATGATGAATGTCCCTTGAGAGGTCATGATGGGAATGGTCCCCATATACACTTCCTCTTCCTTGATTCCCGTTTCATCAGTAAGGCGAAATTTCACGCGCAGTGTTACGTTATAAGTAATCCCTCTTCTAATACATTCTTCTGGAAGATATTTGGGGACCCCGAGGTTATAGGAAAGGTATTCTAGAGAAGTTTTTTCATCGTACGATTTGATTGGAAAAATCTCTCTAAAAACCTCTTCCAAACCGATATTTTCTCTCTCATGGGGCAAGCAGTCCGCTTGCAAAAAATACCGAAAAGATTTGATCTGCGTTTCGATGAGGTTCGGAAGGTCGATAATCTCTTTTCGGCTAACAAAGCTCACCCGTTCTGGGGATCTCTTAAGCATACAAATGCCTCCTGCTAATTGGTCTGGGAGAGAAGTACATGAATAGAAAGGGGGCAAAAAGCTCTATTTTTTGAATTTTTGCCCGCAGCTTTTATGTTTTGAGTTATTATAAACAGAAAGTCACACACCTTTTAAAGAAACCTTTGCGCCCGCTTCTGTGAATTTCTTCTGAATTTCTTCGGCTTCCGATTTCGGCGCGGAATCTTTTATTGTTTTTGGTGCCCCTTCTACCATCTCTTTTGCTTCTTTAAGGGTGAGCCCTGTTACTTCGCGCACTACCTTGATCGTCGCAATTTTTTTATCTGTGGGGGCGGACTCGAGAATGACTTGGAAGTCTGTGGGTTCCTCTTTTGACTGAGCACCTGCGCCCCCCTCAGCAGATGGAGCAGCCATCATGACAGGAGCGGCAGAAGCTGCCTGGACATCCCACTTCTCTTCAAGGGCCTTTTTGAGCTTAGAAAGGTCTAACACCGAAAGCTGACTCAGCGTTTCGACAATCTGATCGATACTTTTATTTTCTTGTTGTTGTGTCACGATACATCCCTGATTTTTTTCCTATAATTTTTTTTCTACTTGGGCTTTTCTTTTTGGATTTTGCCCTCAATGCAATGAACAACCGCAGATAAGAGCGATTGGATAACGCATACTATTTGAGATGCGCTCGCTGCGAATACGCCCAAGAGCTCAGATCGCATCCCTTTTAGATTGGGCAGTTTAGAAATCTCTTCCACCTCCTGAGGCGAGCAGTTTTGCCCCTCCACTCTCGCGCAGAGAATTTCTAGCATGTCTGAGTAATCTCGCTTATAATCATATACAACTTTGGCCGTTGTAACCATCTCTTTTGAGAGATGAACAATGCCGAGATGCCCCGGAACTTGAGTATGATCTAGCTCAAGACCCGCTTCGATCGCCGCCTTGAGAAATACCCGTTTTTTAACCACATGCAAAAAACCCCCACTTTCTCTGATCGCTCGACGAAACTCAAAGGTAAGATTCGCATCCATTTTTTTGTAGCTCGTCAAGACAAAATCGGGAGCGGACTCCATTTGGGTTTTGACTGCATTTAATAATAATTGTTTTTCCGGCCTCATGATAACTGCTCCTTAACGGATTGGCACCGAATTCAAATCAACTTTAAGCCCGGGACCCATCGTCGAAGAGACAAATAAACTAGATAGGTACTGCCCCTTTGAACTAGATGGTTTGGCCGCGATAAGAGCTTGAATCAAAACTCGGACATTTTCAGTAATCTGCTTTTTTGTAAAAGAGAGCTTTCCGACAAGGTTGTTGATGATCCCATTTTTGTCAACTTTAAATTCGACTTTTCCTTTTTTAATTTCTTGCACAGCCCGACCTACTTCATTCGTGACGCTGCCCGCTTTTGGTGTGGGCATCAGGCCCCGTGGACCGAGAATTTTACCGAGTTTGCCCACTTCCTTCATCATATCAGGGGTGGCAACGAGGGCATCAAAATCGACCCAACCCCCTTTAATTTTGTCAATCAATGCTTGGTCTCCCGCATGATCTGCTCCCGCCTCTTTTGCCTTTTTTGCCTTGTCTTCTTTGGCTAAAACGACAATGACCACTTTTTTGCCCGTTCCGCTGGGAAGCAAGACAGTTCCCCGTACCTGCTGATCAGATTTTTTCGGGTCTACTCCCAAACGGAGGGAGACTTCGACAGATTGGTCGAAGTTTGTTTGAGGAGCAGAGCTGAGGATATCCAAAGCCTCATCCAAGCTGTAGAGGTTGGCCTTGTCAAATAGGATGCGGATTTTTTTAAATCTCTTAGTATTTTTTGTCATGTTGCACCGTTTAGTCCGGTATGATGTCTACGCCCATAGAACGGGCCGTTCCGGCAACCGTATTTTTGGCGGCTTCTGCAGAAGAAGCTCGCAGATCTGGGCTTTTTATTTGCACAATTTTATCTATTTGAGAATGGGTGAGCTTGCCCACCTTATCTCGGTTGGGAATTTTTGAACCCTTTTCAATGGAGAGCTCCTTTAAAATAAGTGCGACAACCGGAGGCTTTTTTGTAATAAACGTAAAACTCTTGTCAGAAAAGACAGAGATTTCTACGGGCAAAAGATCCCCCATCTTATCTTGGGTCTTCGCATTAAATTCTTTACAAAACCCCATAATATTTACCCCCGCAGCGCCGAGAGCAGGGCCAATGGGTGGAGCAGGGTTCGCTTTGCCCGCCACAATTTGTAATTTAATTTTTTTATGTATCTTTTTTGCCATTTTTCACTCGGTTTATTTTGCTTCTACATCAGAAGAAGTCTCTTCTACCTGCCAAAATTCGAGGTCATCGATGCGAGTTTCTCTTCCAAAAATAGAGACCATCACACTGAGTCTTCCTTTTTCGTGATTGATCTCGAGAACAGAGCCGATGCAGTTCACAAATACACCATCGATGATTTTAATCTGGTCTCCGACAGATACTTCGTACTTGTAGGCAACTTCCCCCTTCCTGCTTTGCAGATCGCGTAAAATACTCTCCACTTCACTATCAGAGAGAGGGGATGGTGTGCCCCCCCCCATAAAATCGATCACACCAACCGTATTTTTGACATACATCCAGGCTTCGTCGTTCATTTTCATTCTGACAAGCGCGTAGCCGGGCCACAGTCTCTTTTCCGTAATTTTTTGTTCTCCCCTTTTCACTTCAGCCACGTTTTCCGAGGGGATTAAAACCTCTTCGATCAAATCGACCATTCCCTTTGCAAGGCGGTGCTCTTCAAGGTTTTTTTTTACTTTTTTTTCTTGTCCAGACATGACCTGAATAACGTACCAACGACTTTCCATGCACTTTCCTTCCAAATCCTCAGATCAAAAAACGAACAAAGAGGCCAATTCCGACCAAAGCAGCTCGAATGGTGAGATCCACTGCGTAAATTCCAACACCCAAAGCAAAGATCGCTCCGATCACAATTTTTGCAGAGCAAGCGAGCTGCGTCTTGGTAGTCCAAGACACTTTTTTCATCTCTTCTTTTACACCCTTAAAAAAAGAAGGGCGAGTAAGAGCACTTTTTTTCCTCTTAGCCGCTTGTAACTCTACAATCTTTTGAGACACGGACATTTTCGGCCTTCTCTTGCTTTTCATGCTATCTATTTTTTGCGAGTGCGGAGGGATTTGAACCCCCGACCGTCGACTTTGGAGATCGATGCTCTACCAGCTGAGCTACACACCCACTTTTTTTAGGCCCCCAATCGGAGAAAAGGGGGGCCTGTGCACCCCTAATTTACTTGATAATTGTCGTTACAGTTCCCGCTCCAATTGTGCGGCCCCCTTCGCGAATCGCAAATTTCATTCCCTGTTCCATGGCTACGGGGGCAATGAGTTCACCCGTAAGTTCAACATTATCTCCTGGCATGACCATCTCTGTCCCTTCGGGCAGAGCAACCGTCCCAGTCACATCGGTCGTTCTGAAAAAGAACTGAGGTCGATACCCGTTAAAAAAGGGTTTATGGCGCCCCCCCTCCTCTTTCTTCATCACATAGACCATTCCTTTAAACTTCGTGTGTGGCTTGCATGTGCCGGGATCTGCAAGAACCATCCCTCTTTCAACATCTTTTTTGTCTGTTCCGCGGAGCAAAACTCCCACATTCTCTCCCGCTCTTGCTTCATCTAATAGCTTGTTAAACATTTCTAGGCCGGTAGCCACCGTCTCTCGGGTCTCGCGTAAACCCACAATCTCAATTTTGTTGTTTATTTTGATAATCCCCTTTTCGATCCGTCCAGTTGCCACTGTTCCACGTCCAGAAATCGAGAAAACATCCTCAATAGGCATCAAAAACGGTTTATCTACTTCCCTTTGGGGTGTCGGAATTTTTTGGTCGACGGCAGTCATGAGCTCTTCCACCTTAGAGACCCACTCTTCATCCCCTTCGAGAGCTTTTAAAGCCGATCCGCGAATGATCGGGCACCCCTTGTATCCTTGCGCTTCTAACATTTCCCCCGTCTCCATCTCAACGAGTTCGACGAGCTCCTCATCCCCTTTGTTCACCTGGTCCATTTTATTCAGAAAGACGACGATGAAAGGCACGCCTACCTGACGTGCGAGAAGTACGTGTTCTTTTGTCTGGGGCATCGGACCATCCGTCGCGGCAACAACCAAAATAGCGCCGTCCATTTGAGCCGCTCCCGTGACCATATTCTTCACATAGTCAGCGTGACCGGGGCAATCGACGTGGGCATAGTGCCTCGCGTCCGTCTCATACTCAACATGACTCGAATTGATAGTAATCCCACGCGCTTTCTCTTCGGGGCTATTATCAATAGAGGCGTAATCTCGGAACTTAGCACCCCCTTTCTTGGCAAGCGCCTGTGTGATTGCCGCAGTCAGGGTGGTTTTTCCATGGTCAACATGACCAACTGTTCCGATGTTAACGTGGGGTTTGTTTCTTTGAAAGGTTTCTTTTGCCATTATGGTATTCCTTATGCTTGCGTCTGCCTTTGACTTAGGTCGCTTTTGACACTTTATTCCTTAACACTCTTTGCCCAAAGTAGGAATTGAACCTACGACCGCTTACTTACCATGCAAGTGCTCTACCTCTGAGCTATCTGGGCGCTCATTGCAACTCGGGATTTTTTCACTTTTTATTCCCTCCACTCAACTATTGCCAGATTGGGGGAAACTAGACCCAAAAAAGGGAAAGCGATAGAAAGCCCTATCCATTTTGGACGTAATAGAAGTAAATCATATATGCCAATCCAAAAAAAAGCAAGTAGGTAATGAATAAGTATTGAGAAAAAGAAACATTTTTTCGATTTTATCTGACATTACCTAAACCTTGTCGCACCAAAAAGGGGCAAAGCAAACGTCAAGGGAAGCGCACGGGTGAGGCGCCCTTGCAAAAAAGGGCCGCATCTTTTTTTTGCGCGCAAATGGTCTTAAAATTGAGATAGACCGCTTTTTTACCCGAAAAAAGGGGGCTATTTGCTACGAAGATCTATCCCTTTCCACTGCCCCCCGCTTGCAAGCTGATAGCATACGCGATCATGAGGGCAAAGGACCGCTAATTTGCCCCACTCATTGTAAAAAATATTTCTTACTTCTCTGTGCGCAGTAAGGATTTTTTTTACGTAGCCAAGGGGAGCATGAATCACTACGAGCAGCCGCATAGGCGAATAAAGCCGTTTTTCATCACTGAGCCTTACCGACTGCATGGGCAATCCAAACAGTAAATCGCTCCCATTTCCCTGCATGACGCCCATTTTTCCCACAACATTTTGGGTCACTTTACTCCCCGCACCAAAGAGGGTAGGATCAAACGAAGAAAAGAAATAGTGCGCATTGATCCACTGCGCCACCAACACGGGAGCAGTTACAATCGATTCTAATAATTTTCCAGAGGGGTCTTTTTGATGATCATAAGAGTGCAAAAAACATCGATTATTAAGGTCAATACTTTTGGTAAGCTCCCGCCTTCCCACCACAAACGCGGCGTTGCCCAAAAGCCCCCACTCCGGACGGGTGTCAGACCAATCAATGCTTTTTTTTAACATAGATCGACTCAACCTTTTCCGACTTGAGCTGGTATAAAATGTTTTTGCCCTCTTGATTCGATTGCGCAAAGAGGCCGTTTCCACCCCTTTCTTAATGTTGAGCCAAGTTTGATTGTTTGGGATGTGTTCTGCATAAAAAGAGATGATGTCGGTGGCGGTATCGTGCTCAGCGGCGATAAAGCAGGTTTTCGGGGGGATCGAAATGCCCTTTTTTGCAAGACCTTCTCTTACCTTTGGAGAGTCTAAAATCTTTGCTAAAACGCGCGCATTCATTCCCCCTCCATTTCCCCCACACGCACCGCACTCTAAAGCTGATGCATAAGGATTGTTCTCGGTTTGGCTCGTGTGGCCACATAAAACGACATAAGGGCTAAAACGATCTGTCAGCCCGATCACCTGCAAAACAGACTCCGCATAGGCTATCTGCTTTTCTAAAGGGATGGTGTGTATGATCTGGGACGCTTTTGCTCTCTTTGTTTCTAAACCCACCGCCCTCTGGCAAAATTGCTTGAGTTTCGCTGTTTTTTCGGGACATAGGACATGCGCTCCCATCCATATACCCGCCAACCCCCCGAGCATTTCAACGAGCGCAAAAGGGGTGGCGAAGCCATCTTTTAAACTTTGATAAAAACGGCGAAATTTTTGCAAAATATTTTGTTTTAAGGCATGGGCAGAGCTCACTTTTTCTTGCACTTCATGCTGCGACTTGAGCAGGGCGGGGCAAAAGGGTACGCTGTTTTTTTCTAATCTTTTTTTTACCCTAATGGGGAGGTGAAAAAAGCCCGCAACACCGTAGGTTTCATACACACCAGATCGCTCAATTTCTCTTCGCAACGATTCTGAGCGCACGTCGATGCAAAAGACAAATTGAGCCAGCGCCCGAGGGCGGGCGGGAAAGAGGGAAGCTCTTTTGCTAAGTAGTTGCACTAAATGCTCGTGATATGCGGTTTCGCTTGCTTTGACTTTTTTGAGCTTTTCTTTATCTAACCCATTTGAGAGGCTTTTCCAACTCCTTTGGGGAAATGGGTGACCTGCCAAGACAAAAGACCAGGTCATACAAAGGCGCACCGCAAGAAATTCGGCAAGACATCCTCGGCGCTCTCTTGCATCTACATAAGAGCTGCTCGCCCACTTTAGATAGCCTGCCCAGCCAGGCAGGCAAGCAAGCATGCACATTAAAAATTCCACATATTGATTTTGGGGAACTTTGAGGTTTTTGATCACTTGGATGATCGCCTCTTCTGGGAGATAGGGAAGAGAGCGCAGCCAATTTTTGACTTTAGCGCAGTGGCAGTGGACGTATTTGTCATAGACAGCTAAACTCACCCACGCCCTGTAAAACCCTCTTTGCCTATCGGGAAGAGGGATCGGAGCTTGCCCTTGATCTAAAAAGGATTGGCACCACTTGATCAACTCTTTGTTTACGCGCTGAAAAACCGCGTCTTCCCTTTGGTGGCAGGAGAAAAGCCGGGTCACATCACATAGCGCATCTTCAAACGGCACCTTTTCTAGATCTTTTAGGGGATTGGACGGAATGTAATTTTTCAAAGGCCATACAAGAGGGAGAATCTCAGAGGCCCGATCGATGAGGGTAGCGACTTGCCGCTGAGTAGACAGGGTGCGCTTTTGCATAAAAAAAGTCTTGTTCATCTAAGCTACCCTTTAGTATTGGTAGTTTGCTTTGCTCGTCGTTACCGTGCGCGGCTCTGGCTGGCTGGCATTGAGCATACACACATAAAAGCGCTTCCACCATTTTGTCTGTTTTAAATAGTTCGCAAGCCCACACCTCATTCCGATCCAAGGGAGCATAAAGATCGCGAGTGCAATCCAAAAAAGAGCAGGCGCACCCAAAGGGGCCATTGATACATCTGGAAGTAGCAACTTTTCGACAAGGCCAACACTTGTCCCGTAGAGCGCCCCCATCGCAAAACTGAGAAGAGAAGTCTGAACAAAAGAGAAAAAGAAAGCGGTCCTCCGACCGATTTCAAATGCAAGCTGCGCTGTGGCAATCCCAACAATTGATGCCATAAACAAAGAGGCGCTCATGGAATGGACTGGGATGGGGAAAACGAGCATAAAACCCAAGCCCCCTATGCACGCGGAGAGAAGTGCCAATAGATAAACAGCAAGAGGGGATCTGTGGCTCACTTTGCGCGCGCTTTTTTCTTGCAAACAGGAACCAGATCGCAAAAAAAGATAAGATTTAAACATTCCGTGCCAGCAAAGGTGGGCAATGGCCGCGGGAAATAAACCGAGCCCGATCTGCATCAACATAAATCCAATTTGAGCTAGGGTCGAGCAGGCCAGAAGCCGCTTTATATTAGGCTGAATGAGTGTCCAGCAAGTGCCAATTGTCATTGTCAAAAGGCCGCAAACAAGAAGGGATCCCATCCAAACTATTTGGCCCTCATAAAGAGGAGCAAAACGGATGAGCAAAAGGCCCCCTCCGTTGATCAGACCGGCATGCATCAGGGCGGAAACGGGCGTTGGTGCGTTTAAAGAGCTAATAAGCCACTTGTGAAAGGGGAAAGCGGCGGAGAGGATCAGGGCACTGACAAACAGGGAAATCAGGGCACATGTCAAACCAAATGTCGAAATAAGGTTTCGATGATTGATCATTTCGGATAGGAAAAAAGAGTTGGTCTGGTAGGAAATGAGGCAAACGGCAAATGTAGTGAGGCAAAAAGAGCATCCTAAATATTTCAAGGCAACGCGTCCCGATTGTTTGGACGCTTTCCACTCTTTCTTGTGGATAATTAGCCCAACTAAAAGAGCGTAGCTCAAAGCGAAGCTGAGAATAAAAAGGGCGATATGATCTGCACAGATCAAGCAAAAAAGCCCCGCGGTGATGGCAGATAAACGGGTAAAAAATTTGGAGAAAGTCCGGTCTCCCCACATATATCGAATAGAAAAGGTTTGCACGATCCAGCTGATAAATAAAATCAAAGGGACCACTACTTGAGAAAGCCTTGTTATCAAAAAACCAGCAAAGGGGGTAAAAGGAGCTTGCCCAAAGAGGCAAGAAAAGGTAAGCGCCCAACAGATGCCCGTCAGCCAACTCGATAATTTCCCCCCCCATTCTCGCTGTTTTTGCGTGCCGCGCAGGACCTGAATTAGCAAGCAGGCAAGCAGGGGCAAGCCGATGAGCAAAGGGTAGATACCAATTATTTTTGAAATAATTTTTTCCACAAAAACTATCAAACAAGCGTTCCTTTGTTTATGATTTGCCCTTCCTTTTGGCAGGGGGAATTTTCTTCAAGGTGTGTTCTTAGTTCATACTCACCCCCCGTTTTACTCAAAGAGTATATGCTATTTGGAATATATTAGAGAAATGAATTGTTTTTATAAACATAATAAGATTTTCTTATTCATTGCAAAAAATGTTTTGTATGCACTATGTAAATTTTTTTCCGTTTTTTACCAACTCATTTCCCTTGTTTTACTATTTTGGAAGCTGGTATCATTAGAAAAAATCATCTTATAACGAGATTTACTAATGATTGAATATGGAATTCATTGCTTTTTAGCCGTGGCCCAAGAAAAGAGTTTTACACGTGCGGCTAAGCGGGTAAAAAGAACGCAATCCGCGGTGACACAACAGATTAAAAAGCTTGAAGCAACTCTTGGAAAAAAACTTTTTTATCGAAATGCCCACCTGAGTTTGACAAGCGATGGGGAAGTGTTTTTTGCTTACGCAAAAAAAATGTATACACTATACCGGGAACTTTTAGATCATTTTATACAACCTGAGCCCGAGGGAAAAGTTAGCTTTGGAGTGCCCGAAGATTTTGCAACGCTGTTTTTGTCCGACATGCTATTTAATTTTTCAAAAATGCACCCCCGTATCCCAGTTAGTGTAGAATGTGGTCTGACAGTCCACTTATTAAACCAGTTTAATTTGGGCAACCTCGACATGGCAATGATCAAGATGTCCACACCCAAGCAGCTTTCAAATGGGGTGAAAATATGGTCTGAGCCCCTGCAATGGGTGGGCACAAAAGAGCTGACTCAAAAACACTTGAAAAAAGATTGCCCTCTGCCTCTCGTATTATTCCCCTCTCCTTGCGTGTATAGGCAACAAGCTTTGAAGCTCCTCAAAAAGGCCAACATGTCTTGGGAAATTGTGTTTAGTAGCTCAAGTCACGTGGGAGCGATGGCAGCTGTGCAAGCGGGGATGGGAATCACGGTGTTGCCAGAAATGCTCGTGCCCGAAAATCTCGAAAAAATCAAAGAGCCTTTGTTACCTTGTTTGCCACAGATTCACGTCTTTCTTTTAAAAAAGAGGGAAGATGACCCTTCCATTCAGACGCTCGAGTCTTTTCTTTTAAACAAACTCAAGCACAAACGGTCTTTTGTGTAGAGAAAAATCTCAAACTCAATATACGCAAAAAGGGATAAACACAAAGAGCGTGACGACGACCAAGAGGGAACAGATAAACATCTGCCTCGCCCATTTTTCATCCCTCCTTGTTTTCAGCCCCCGGATGGCGAGGCAAAACCAAGCAGTTCCCAAAATCCCCGTCACAACCAAATATAGGGTGTTTACATAACCGCAGAAAGTGAGCAAACTCGAAACTGCGCTGTGACTTGCAATGTAGAAGGGCATTTGGAATTTAACCTGCTTAATTCCTTTGCGCACCGAAAGGACAGGGATGGATGCAGCTGCATAATCTTTTAGGCGATAGATCGTGATGGCAAAAAAATGGGGCATTTGCCAAAGCACCATGGCGCCAAAGAGAATCAAAGACGCCAGGTCAATCTGACCTGTGACGGCCGTATATCCCACAACCGGAGGAACAGCGCCAGCAATGCTCCCAATGAGTGTGTTGTGCAGTGCACGCCGTTTAAGTCGAGTATAAAGCGCGATATATACAAAAAAACCGAGCAAGGAGGCAAAAAGCGCTGTTAATGTCGTCCACTTGCTCAAGATACATACCCCAATTAACCCAAGAAGGGTTGCGTAGATCAAAGCGTGATTGGGGCGCACAACCCCTGTGACCAAGGGGCGGCGCCGTTTAGATTCCATCATTTTATCAATGTGCCGATCTATATAGTTATTGCACACGCAAGCAGAAGCAATGATCAAAGATAAACCTGCAAGCATGGCAAAGAGGCGGGGCAAATCGAAAAAGCCATGAGCCGCCAATGCAAAACCGCCGATCGCAGTGATTGCGTTCCCCACGATGATTCCGGGTTTGGTCAGTATGAGATAAGGTTTGAATAAAGTAGGGGAGGAAATCGATTTTTCCATATTTGTCTTGCCCTTGTTGTGACTACTTACTCGCCTCAAGGCGAAGGCTTTTATGGTTGCTACTTAAGGCCATCTAAATATTTTGAGGCGCTGCCTCATGTTTCTTTTTTTGACCCTAAAATTTTCTCTTGTTTCTTGCAATTAAAATATGAAAAGGGAGTGCGCCGTTTGAGCGCATCGATTAGGAAGGGGCAAGGAAAAAGTTTTCCTTGCCCCTTTCATAGTTGATCTATGGGGGGCTGCACGTTGTAGTGCAAGTGATGCATAATCCAGATAGACCCAGCAACGACAAAAACGAGCAAAGAAATCATGAAAAGCAACATCCGGGTGTTCCAACGGGGGCTTTTTTCTAATCCTATGTGCAGAAAGAAAATTAACTGCAAGGTTGCCTGCACACACGCAAGAGCGAGAATTTCAAACAGAAGTACATGATCAGAAAAATGGTAGTGATTCACGATGCGATAGGCCGCAAAAAGAGTGACCAATGAGAAGAAAAACCCCAAAAACAAGGGTTTAATGCTCATACTCCAGCCGCGATGTGTGTCCATCATGAAATGCCCCGCAAAAGATAAACAATGGAAAAAATGAAGATCCAGATGATATTTAAAAATTGCCAAAACATCCGGAGGCATACGAGCCTGCGCAAACTCACTATATCAATCTCACGTCTGAAAAGTGGTGATAGTAAGACAATGGTAAAGAGGAGGGCGAGAATCACATGCAAACCAAATGTTCCGATCAAAGTGAAATAAGCAGACAGAAATCCACTTTTTTCCCATGTCTGTCCCATCCCAATCAAATGGTGCAGATCGGATGTCATGAGCCATAAAAAAAGCGCGTTTAAAACAAATGTCAAACCAAAGTAGAAAAGGGTTTGCACCCGCTTGCCCCGATGGGCATACGCACCTCCGACCCCGGCAAAAAAGGCGCCAAAAAGCAAAATGAGCGTCTGAACAAACGAAGACCCTAGATCAAAGAGCTCTTTCGGCCCCGGGCCACCCAATGTGTTTTTACGTAGAACTGCGTATACGGCAAACAGGGCGGCAAATGTCATAAAATCGGTTAAAAGGTAGAGCCAAAACCCAAAAATGGTTCTCGTATATTCACTTTGCTCTGCGTGTGACGCGGTTTGTTTTAAGGCCATCTCTACCTCTTTCATCTTGTTGCTTCCCTTTGTTTTTCCATTTCTTCCACTCTACTTGCGAGAATAGTGTAGTGCGGATGTTTGTTGCTCAAACGGATGATCAAAGAGAGAATGATCCCACATATGCATAAAATGGCCAGATAGAAGATGTGCCAAACAAAGGCAAAACCCCCAATGCAGCTGAGCACCCCAATCACAAATCCCAAACTACTATTTTTTGGCATATGGATATCTTCATAGGGCTTTTTGGGCATAAAGCCGCGCTGTTTCATTGCCCAAAACGCGTCCCGCTCTTTTACCTCGGGAATGTGGGCAAAGTTGTAAAAAGGAGCAGGGGACGGGATCGACCATTCGAGGGTGCGCCCATCCCATGGATCTCCGGTTCGATCTCGATACTCTTTTCTCTTTTTGATGCTTACAAACACTTGAATGCATAGAGAAAGGAGGCCCATCATGATCACGAAGCCACCTAGAGCAGCGACAATAAACAGGGGTTGCCATCCATTTGAAGCTTCATAGTGATTCAAACGCCTCGTCGCACCCATCAGACCGAGCAAGTAAAGGGGCATGAAAGCGATCAGAAAGCCGACAAACCAACACCAAAAAGCCCGTTTGCCCCATTTTTCATCCAATGTAAAACCAAAAATTTTCGGAAACCAGTAGGTAAACCCGCCAAAAAACCCGAACAGGGTGCCCCCAATGATCACAGAATGAAAGTGTGCTACCAAAAAGAGGCTGTTGTGCATTTGAAAATCAATGGCGGGAATGGACATCATCACACCGGTCATCCCTCCCGTGACAAAAATCACAACAAAACCCATAAACCAAAGCATCGGTATTTTAAAATCAATCTGCCCACGGTACATCGTAAAGAGCCAATTAAAGACTTTAACTCCTGTGGGAATGGCCACAATCATGGTCATAATCCCAAAAAAGGCGTTGACATTGGCACCCGCTCCCATGGTGAAAAAATGGTGTAGCCAAACGAGAAAAGAGACAAATGTGATTCCAAAAATCGCCCACACCATAGAGGTGTATCCAAATAGCTTTTTTTTCGAAAAGACAGGGATAAATTCGGAAAAAATACCGAAAATCGGGAGAATCAAGATATACACTTCGGGATGACCCCATGCCCAAAACAGATTAATGAACATCATGGGGTTTCCCCCACTTTCTGAAGTGAAAATCTTGGTGGAAAGGAGCCGATCCGTAGTGAGCATGGCAACATCTGCTGTCAAAATTGGGAAAGCGGCCATAACGAGCATGACCGTTGCGAGCACGGCCCAGACAAAAATAGGCATTTTTTTAAACGTCATTCCGGGGCACCGCATCTTCAAAATGGTCACGAAAAAATTGATACCGGAAAGTAAACTGCCGATTCCAGATATCTGTATACTCCATATCCAGTAGTCTACCCCTACTCCGGGATTGTACTTGAGACTAGCAAGGGGGGGATAAGCACTCCACCCCGTTCCGGCAAAAACACCGATCATCAAAGATAAGAGGATGTAAAGCCCCCCCGCACTAAATAACCAAAAACTAATCGAGTTTAACACGGGAAAGGCCACATCTCTCGCCCCAATTTGCAGGGGCAAAATTACATTGATGATTCCAAAAACAGCGCCCATTGCCACAAAAAAGATCATGGTAACGCCATGCGCAGTAAAAATTTGCTGAAAGTGTTCTGCTCCTAAATACCCAAAACTCTCTCCACAAGATAGAGCCTGTTGCGTGCGCATCATCATCGCGTCAATTAGCCCTTTTACGAGCATCAGGAGAGAGACAAAAATGTACATGACACCAATTTTTTTATGGTCGACAGAGGTGATGTACTCTTGCCACAGCCACTTCCATTTCTTTTTATAGGTAACCCAAGCGCACACACCGATCCCCCCGAGCACCATCGAAACTCCAGCTGCGTACTCGATCCAATCATGTTTTAAGGCAAGTGCGTTTAGTCTACCAAACATTTATATTCCATTTTTATAAAGACTTTTTTGATTCGCGGTACTTCATGATGATCTGCTCAAATAAATCGGGCTGGGTCAAAACATAGGTCGCAGCGGGGTGGTATTCACTCGGTTTGACAAGTTCATTGTACTCTTCGATTCCAAGACGCAAGGGGGATTGTTTTGTCTTTTCAACCCAACTGTCAAACTCCTCTTGCGTGCTCGCTTTGACGACAAAGTGCATGCCGGCGAACCCCTTCCCACTAATATGGGCACTTCGCCCCTTGTAGTCTCCGACTTGACTCGCCATCAAAGAAAGCTTGGTGCGCATCGCAGGCATGGCATAAATCTGCCCCCCCAATTGAGGAATCCAGAAAGAGTTCATGGGGGCATCGGAGGTGAGTTCAAACTCGATCGGAGTCTTTTCTGGGACTTGCAAAAAATTGACAGATGCTACTTTCTGTTTGGGGTAAAGAAAAAGCCATTTCCAGTCGAGCGCCACCACTTGAATTTCGATCGGCTCGACATCGCTTTTGATCGGTCTATAAGGGCTAAGGGTGTGGGATGTCTTATAGGTGATGATAGCGAGAATAAGGACAATAACGCAGGGAACGCCCCACCAGCAGCACTCTGCAATGTTGCCATGCTCCCATTCGGGTTCATGGGCAGCCTTTTTATTTGATTTTCGATACTTCGCACCAAAAATCATGGCGAGTGCCAACACGGGGAGTACAACCACCATCATCAAAAGAGCGGCTGTTATGATCAGCTCCCGTTCTTTCATCGCAATCACACCCCTTGGCTCCATCATAGGAACAGAGCGGGTTTTGATGAATATCGTGAGTAACACAATCGAGACCGCGAGAAATAGGGAGAAAAAGAGAAAGATTTTAAGTGGAGTTTTCACCCAAAGAAGTCCATGTATTTGTTGTCGCTTTGTCTGCATTAACCTATATCAATCAAAACTCATTTGTGAAAAGAAAATTTTATTGTGCGATCCACCTTCCATCCCATTTGCGTATGAGCAACATCACAGCTAGATTTTTCCCTTCCCGTCAAAAGGGGCGGTTTGATAGACTGAGACACACCTATGTTTGAAAAACAAAAAGAAACTTTTCCTCAAAGAGAAGAACGTCTGATCAGATGGTGGGATGAAAATCAGATTTTTAAAACCTCAGTAGATTTCAGGCGGGATGGACCTCTTTTTTCTTTTTATGATGGACCCCCATTTGCCACCGGATTGCCCCATTACGGGCACATCTTAGCTGGAGTCATCAAAGATGTTATTCTCCGTTATAAAACAATGCAGGGGTTTTATGTGCCAAGGAGATTTGGCTGGGATTGCCATGGCCTTCCCGTAGAAAACGAGATTGAGCGGACACAGGCGATTGAGAAAAGTGGGTCTATCGAGGATTTTGGGATTGCAAAGTTTAACGAGGCGTGTCGCAGTATTGTCCTTCGATATACCAAACAGTGGGAAGAGACAATCAATCGAATGGGGCGGTGGATCGATTATAAAAACGCCTATAAAACCATGGATCTTTCTTTCATGGAAACAATCTGGTGGGTGTTTGGGGCTCTTTGGGACAAAGGGCTGATCTACCGGGGTTTCAAAGTGATGCCCTTTTCTACACAGCTCAATACTCCACTTTCCAATTTTGAAGCGAATCTAAATTATCGAGAGGTGGATGATCCCTCGATCATCGTGGCACTGCCACTGCGTAATCAATTAAATACCTCTTTGCTCGTATGGACCACCACACCCTGGACCTTACCTTCTAATCTCGCCGTCGTCGTCCACCCCCTCATATCCTATGTGAAGATCCAAGACGAGCAGACAAAGCAAAACTATATCATCTCAAAAAAAAGGATGAGCGCCTACTTCAAAGAGGAAAATCGGTGCAAAATCTTAGACACTTTTGATGGGAGCGCTTTAAAAGGAATGCGATATCAGCCCCTCTTTGACTATTTTGTCAAAGGCGCGAGTCCAAAGGCGTTTACCGTGCTCGAAGGGGACTTTGTCGAAGAGGAGGACGGAACCGGCATCGTGCACGCGGCTCCCGCTTTTGGAGAAACCGATTTTTATGTGTGCAAGAAAGAGGGGATTTCCCCCGTCTGCCCTGTGGATGAAAAAGGGAGGTTCACAAGTGATGTTCCCGACTATGAGGGGCAATATGTCAAAGATACTGATAAGGAAATCATAAGGCGCATAAAAAGGGAAAACCGCCTTTTTTATCACGGCCAAGTCCGGCACCGTTACCCCTTTTGCTGGCGCTCAGATACCCCTTTGATCTACAAAGCGCTTCACACATGGTTTGTCAATGTAGAAAACATAAAAGAGAGAATCATCGAAAAAAGCGCGCAAATCGATTGGGTCCCGGCCCACATCAAACAAGGCCGTTTTGGAAAGTGGATCGCAAATGCCCGGGATTGGGCAATTAGTCGCAATCGATACTGGGGGACTCCCATACCGATTTGGCAAAATTGCGCAGGTGATTTCATTGTGATCAAAAGCGTTGAGGATCTCGAAAAACGAACGGGCACAAAAGTAACCGATTTGCATCGACATCATATCGACTTGTTGACCTTTGAAGAGGGCGGAAAGCTCTACAAACGGATTCCAGAGGTGTTTGATTGTTGGTTTGAATCCGGGTCTATGCCCTATGCGCAAAATCATTTTCCTTTCGAAAATAAGCAAAAGACCATGGAGACATTCCCCGCAGATTTCATATCTGAAGGGCTCGATCAGACCCGCTGTTGGTTTTATGTATTAAATGTTTTGTCAATAGCTCTTTTTGACAGGCCCGCTTTCAAACATGTGATCGTCAATGGCATTGTGCTCGCGAAGGATGGAATGAAAATGTCCAAAAGGCTGCGCAACTATCCCGATCCAAAACTTATGTTTGAAAAATATGGGGCAGATGCAGTAAGGCTTTATTTGCTCAAAAGTCCCGCGGCGCGAGCAGAAGACCTTTGCTTTAGTGAAAAGGGGATCCAGATTGTCTTACGTCAGTTTTTAATTCCCTTCTGGAATGCCTACCTCTTCTTAGCTACCTATGCAAAGATCTACAATTGGAAGCCGCAACATGACCCCCCTTCTCCGAAGTCAGATATGGATCGATGGATCTTATCTTTGCTCAATAAACTCATTAAAGATTCCCAGTCGGGAATTGATAGTTACGTCTTAAGTCAGGCCGTAGACCCTTTTTTCGATTTTATAAACGAGCTAACCAACTGGTACATTCGTCGTTGCCGCAGCCGCTTTTGGGCAAGTGAAGATACATTGGATCGACAAGATGCCTTTCAGACGCTCTACACAGTTTTGATCAATTTTTCCCAAATCACAGCCCCTTTTGTCCCATTTATTAGTGACGCAATCTATCGGGGTCTTTGCACAGAAAAAAACCCTATCTCTGTTCATTTAACCAACTTCCCCATGTACCGGGAAAAAATGCGCGATTTACACCTCGAAAAAAAAATAGAAACGGTGCAGACAGCTGTGAGTATGGGGCATGCACTCAGAAAACAAAACAAGATCAAAGTGCGTCAACCGCTCGGGAAAGCGCATTTGATCTCAGTAGACCCGACCATCTTAGCATTGCTCGAAGAGCAACAGGTCCTAATCAAAGAGGAGCTCAACGTCAAAATGCTGGAATTCCACAGCGACGAATCCTCTTTTGTATCGCTGAGCATCAAACCCAATTTTCGCACGCTCGGCAAGAGGTTGGGCCCTTTGATTCAATCGATGAAAGGGGCACTAGAAAGGCTAAATGTCGAACAGGTTCGAGCTCTCGTAGAAGGAGCAGATCTCACACTCACTCTGGAAAATCAAGCAGTTTCGATCGAGAGAGGAGATGTTGAGATTGAGCGTCATGTTAAAGAGGGGTTGATTGCCTCGACAAAAAATCGGATTACCATCGCGCTGGACATCGGGATGACCCAAGAACTGCTCGAAGAGGGGCTCATGCGCGAGATCATCAACAAGCTCAATACGCAGAGGCGAGATCAAGGACTTGAAGTAACCGACCGGATCCGCGTAACGATTGACTCGACGCCCAAGGTGCAAAACTGTTTTGAAAAATTCCACGACATCATTATCAACGAAGTGCTAGCGACACATGTGAGTTTTAAAAAGACAGAAGGCATGCATTGGAACCTAAACGGGGAAGAGGCCACGATCGATATTCAGAGAGTTTCTCGGTAACAAGTAGACCTTTTGCCATCTCTTAAATCATTGACTATAAGTTAACTAAATAATCTATGATACGCTTCGTATCCGATGGAGCGGAAAAAAAATCCTATTTCTGATAAAATGCGCTCTGGGGGTGACATTGGTTTCGACTCGACAGCAAAACAGTAGTAGCATGCAGAGGGTTCGGCTGGCCTCTTAAAAAGCCGAAATCAAATAATTGTCGATAATCAAGAACAATTATTGGAAGCTGCTTAAGACCTAATCCGTCATATAAGTAGCCGATGGCCTCAGACTGGACCGAGGGTCTGAAAGCTGTCGCTAAGGTTTCTCGGTGTGAATAAGACTCCGCTCGCTCCCAAGAGGGTCTAATTCGAGATATCAATGGGAGATGCTCGCTCTTTAAATGGGGTGTCTTACATGAAAAGCGGGCACGCCTTATTTTAAGACACTAAGCATGTAGACGCTGCTCGTGGAACTGATCGAGGACGAGAGTTCGATTCTCTCCACCTCCAATCGCAACTAAGGCTTTGGTTTCCAAGCTGAAGCCTTAGATCATTAGGACTTTCCTGTCTTGAGGGCTTGGAAGGTTGAAAGAGCTTATGGCTTAGAAGCGTTTTCCCCCGCAATTCCTCCCCCTAAACTGCTAGCAAAAGCTCCGCCTACGAGGAGAAGCATCGTAATTCTACCATTTTTAGTCGAAAGCAACCATTTGAGCAAACGGAAGAGCAAGGTCATTTTTTTGGCCTGATCTGGAATATCATCTGGATCAGAAATCCAAAATGTTGCATCAAATTTATCCGGCGTGTCTTCCTGTGTATTGATTTGTTTCAAACGGGAAAAGGAGACTTTTTTTTCTTTAACAGATGCAGTTTGGACAAAGTCCCCTACGCGGATACACATTTGGGGCGACTTATTCATAAAGCGTTTAGAGCTTGGATATTGATTGGAATGGGCAGAAATCGAAACGGTGCGACTGCCTAGGTAGTCTTTTACCTGTGGGTACTCAATTACTTGTTGCAAAAATTTTTGGATAAATTCATCAAATTCCTGTTCGGTTTCATGTGCTTTTCCCCTTTTGAAAACGGTATACGCCTGCTCAAAAGAGGTTTCTAATTCCTTCAAACAATTTTGCTCAGCGGTAGAGCCATCGCATACATCTAGATTCCCATTGAGCTGTTTTATGAAACGATCAACAATGGGAGAGACGCGCTCACCAAGGGGGTGATCAATAACCACTTGATTCATATCTGCTTTGCTCGGGCGCTTTCCAATGGTCACTAGGCGGGGGGGAGTGTCGGGCAATAGGTTCGGTTTTGCCTCCAAAGAGGGCTTCTTTTCTAGATCGGAAGAGGAGGTAGAGACCTGTGCGTTCCCCTCCTGCACGGCAACGACCCGAGAGGGAGTAAGGGGAGGGGGGGGAACAGTCGGCGTTGAGGGCATTTCTTGACTAGGCAAGTGGGCAGGGGCGTCCTCTTTTGGTTCCACGCTCATGTCTAAGGATGGAGGCTGTTTTAGGTTGTCTAATGTAATCGCCATTCTTGGATCCCAAAAGTAAAATATTTTATATACTGTAGGATGGGTCTGTTGATGTCAAGCAACTACTTTCTTGCCTAAAGGGAAAGGGTTCTTAATGAAAGAGACAAAGATACTCTTATAAGATGCGTTGCCTTCGAAACCCCCAAAAAAAACCACCTGCAAGTGCGGCAATGGAGATTGAGGTGATTAGAATTTTACCACTTTTCATCCTGAGCCATCTGCATGATCGCTGCATCACGCTTAATTGCCTGTTTTGATCATCATCACTTGGATCAAAGAGCCAAACTGTTGCGTCAAATCTACTTGGAGTATCCTCTTTTCTATCCACTTGTTGCAGACGGGAAAGGCGGACTTTTTCCTCGCAAAGGGTTGCGGTTTGGACAAAGTTTCCCACACGGATACAGATTTGAGGCGCCTCACCAACAGAGCATTTAGACTCTGGCTTTTGGTTCGAATATGCATAAATTGAGATGTTTCGATCTTTTAGGTAGTTTTTTACTTGCTCGCATTCCATCATCTTTAAAAGCAAATTCCGCATAAAATCAGCAAATCCTAATTCGGTTTCGAGTTTTCTTGCCCTTTTGAAAACGGTATACATTTCCTCGAAAGGGAGCGCTAATGCTTTTAGATCGTGTCGGCCCACAAAGCCGTCCCAATTTGCTATTGCTTGCGCAGACATTGAGATGTTGTGATCTATGAGATCGTTTTTTACTTGCTCATGTTGAGTTATTTTCGAAAAAAATTCCCGCATAAAATCGGCGAATTCTAGTTCGGTGTTACACTCTCTTGCCCTTTTGAAAACGGTGCACATTTCCTCAAAAAAGCGCTCTAATGCTTGTAGACCATCTTGGCTTGTAGAATCCTCCTCATTTTCTATCTCTTGCGCAAAAATTGGGATATTCCAATGTGTTAGGTAGCTTTTTATTTGCTTGTGCTGACCCATTTTCGAAAAAAATTCTCGCATAAAATCAGCAAAACCCGATTCGGTATCGAGCTTTCTTACTCTTTTGAAAACGGTATACATTTCCTCAAAAGAGCGCCCTAATGCCTGTAGATCATGCTGGCTAATAGATAAGTCCCCATTTTCTATTTCTTGCTCAGAAATTGAAATGTTAGGCTTGCGTTGAGCCCTTTTCAGAAAAAAATCTCGCATAAAATCAGCAAACTTCACCGTGGCATCGAGCTTTCTTACTCTTTTGAAAATGGTATACATTTCCTCAAGCAAGTGCTCTAACGGTTTTACGCCGTGATTGTGCCCTTGTGAATATCTTTTTACTTGGTCGTATTCAGTTATTTTCGAAAAAAATTCTCGCATAAAATCAGTAAACCCTAATCCTAAGTCGAAATCGCTTACCCTTTTGAAAGAGGTATACATTTCCTCAAAAAAACTCCCCAATGCTGTTAGATCATGTGGGCTGGTGGGGTTATCTCGGTTTTTTACCCCTTCGATTTGCCTTATAAAGTGGAATAAAACGGGATAAATACGCGCACCAAGTGGATATTGACTCGAAGCTACATGTTTATCTGCTCGACTCTTAGGTCTTTCGGCAGCAATCAAGAGATGCAAATCGGTGCTTGCCTTTGCCCCTTTTGGCTCTGCTTCTTGAGGTAGATCTTTAAGGGCTACGCGGGAGGCGGTGAGAGGAGAAGCTTCATTGGGCGGTGTGTGCGGCGCTATTTCTAGATCGAGAGCATCAGCAGACACGCCTACTTTTGGCATGTTTTGCTCTACATCTTGTGTTAATGAACAGGAATCTTTTAAGTTGCTTAGCTTTACCGCCATTTTATTCTCCAAAAATAAAAAATATTCCCACAAATTCTAAGAATAATTTGGTTCCTGTCAACCCATAAACCAGATCATTTTTTGCCCGATTTACTAGAAGCGAAAAGGGCGTGAAAACTATTTTAGATAGAAGAGACAGTCGATAAGATGGTCATTGACAAGGCTCGCCGCTTGCATAAAAGAGTAGGTAATTTTTTTAAGGAAATTATGCTCCGAGTGCTTCTCATGGCCTGAAGATCTAAACAATATTTTTATAAGAGGCGTTGCTGTTGAAGCCCCCAAAACAAACTGCCTGTAAGTGCAAAAGTGGAGAGTGCAATGATTAACATATCTGCATCCTGAGCCATCTGAATAGTCGCTGTATCACACCTAATCGCCTGCTTTCATCATCATCATTTGGATCAAAGATCCAGACTGTCGCGTCAAATCTATTTGGAGTATCCTCTTTTCTATCCACTTGTTGCAGACGGGAAAGGCGGACCTTGTCTTCGCAAAGGATTGCAGTTTGGACAAAATTTCCCACACGGATACAGATTTGAGGCGTCTCACCAAGAGAGCATTTAGACTTTGGATTTTGGTTCGAATATGCATGAATTGAAATGTTTCGATCTTTTAGGTAATTTTTTACTTGCTCGCATTCCATCATTTTTAAAAAAAAATCCCGCATAAAATCAGCAAACCCTAATTCAGTTTCGAGTTTTCTTGCCCTTTTGAAAACGGTATATATTCCCTCAAAAGGGGGCGCTAATGCTTTTAGATCATGTCGGCCCATAAAGCCGTTCCAGTTCTCTATTTCTTGCGCAGAAATTGAGATGTTGTGATCTATGAGGTAGTTTTTTACTTGCTCGTGTTGACTTATTTTCGAAAAAAATTCTCGCATAAAATCGGCAAACTCTAATTCGTTGTTACACTCTCTTGCCCTTTTGAAAACGGCGCACATGTCCTCAAAAAAGCGCTCTAATGCTTTTAGATCATCTTGGCTCGTAGAGTTGTCCCCATTTTCTACCTCTTGCGCAAAAATTGGGATATTCCAATGCGTTAGGTAGCTTTTTACTTGCTCGTGTTGACCCATTTCTGAAAAAAATTCTCGCATAAAATCAGCAAAACCCAATTCGGCATCTACCTCTCTTACTCTTTTGAAAACGGTATACATTTTTTCAAAAGAGCGCTCTAATGCCTTTAGATCATCTTGGCTATTCGAAAAAAAATCTCGCATAAAATTAGCAAACTCTAAGTGAGCATCTATCTCTCTTACTCTTTTGAAAACGGTATACATTTCCTCAAAATAGCGCTCTAACGCGCTTAGGGCATGTTGGCTAATAGAGTGGTCCCGATTTTTTACTTCTTGCGTAGAAATCGAAATATTGCGCCCTTGTAGATAGCTTTTTATTTGCTCGTGTTGAGCCGTTTTCGAAAAAAATTCTCGCATAAAATCAGCAAAGCCCAATCCGGAATCAAGCCCTCTTACCCTTTTGAAGGCGGCATACATTTCCTCAAAAAAACTCTCTAATGCTTTTAAACCATCTGAGCTAATAGAGTTGTCTTGGTATTTTACTCCTTCGATTTGCCTGATAAAGTGGAATAAAACGGAATAAATACGCATACCAAGTGGATATTGCGTCAACACTGGGTGTTCATCTGCTTGACTCTTAGGTCTTTCATCGGCAATCAAAATGTGCACAGAGGAAGGTGCGCTTTCCTGCAAGGGCCCATCCACCGTTGCACCTTCTGCTCGAGGTGGGTCCATGAGGGCTACGCGGGAGGCGGTGAAAGGAGAGGCTTCATTTGGCACTGTTTGCGGCGCTATTTCTAGTTCGAGCGCATCAGCCAGGACGCCTACTTTTGGCATTTCTTGCTCTACATTTTGTGTTAAGGAGGAGGATTCTTTCAAGTTGCTTAGCTTTATCGCCATCTTATCTCCAAAAATAAGAAATATTTTCAAAAATTCTAAGAATAATCAGGTTTCTGTCAACCCATAAACTAGATCATTTTGTGCCCGATTTACTAGGAGCGAAAAGGGTGTGAAAACTATCTTAGATAGAAGGGACAGTCGATAAGATGGTCATTGACAAGGCCCGCGGCTTGCATGAAAGAGTAGACAATTTTTTTTCCGATAAACACCATCCCCTCCTCTTTGAGCCCTTTTGCAAGCTTTTCGCTGATTTGAGAAAAACAGGGAACTTCCTCTTTTTGTTTCCAATGGCCCGAGATTGGGCGACTATTTACATATCTCCATACATAAGAGTCAAATGTCTGGAATTTTTCTTGTATTGAGACAACCACCCTCGCGTTATTTCGGATACTAAAAATTTTTCGGCGGTGACGCACAATAGATGGATTCAGCACTGCCCGCTCTAACTCCCCATCCGTCATCCGGGATACTAGAGTTGGATGAAAGCGATGAAATTGGGCTTTGTACCCCTCCCTTTTTTTGAGAATCAGCTCCCAACTAAGTCCCGCCTGAGAAATTTCGAGACAAAGGATTTCAAAAAGGTGGGAGTCGTCGTGCACTGGAATGCCCCATTCTTTGTCGTGATAATCAGCAAGCAGTTGACTCGCTCGACCTCCAAAGCAGGGTGCATTCATCAAGTGCCTTGTGTGATCATGTCCGTTTGCCCCGAAAACGGGATTGGCGAGGCTTTTTATTCGATTTGGGAAGTGGACGGTTTTTTCGATTGATAGAGGGCTCTAAACCGGGGAAAGTCACGACGTTTGGACTATGTCCTGTAGATGCCTTAATTTTTTTCATCGCCCCGACATCCCGACTTGCCACGAAAGAGCTGGCAAAGCCATGTGCCCCCGCTCGCCCAGTCCTCCCAATCCGATGTACATAATCCTCAGCGCTAAAAGGGAGGTCATAATTAATAACGTGCGTGATCGACTTGATATCAATACCCCTGGCGGCGATATCTGTGGCAACTAAAATATGAATCTCCCCTTTGTGCATTTTTAGCACGGTTTTCGAACGCTGATGCTGGCTAATGTCCCCATGCAAGGCACCGACGAGGTGATTTTTATCCCGGAGGTCTTTGGCCAGTCGATCTACTTGCCTTTTGGTCGAGGTAAAAATAATAGTATGCCCCCTGCCCTCTTGTTTGAGGAGGTGGTCGAGCAACCGGTCTTTGTGGCGCAGATTATCGACGAAATGGATGCTCTGTTTGATTTTCTGCGACTGCTCTACATCCGGTTTTACCCTGATTTCCATCGGGTTTTTGAGCAGCCGCTCTGAAAGCGTCACCACATTTTTTGGCAGCGTCGCTGAAAAGAGAACGGTCTGCCTCTGTTTGGGGATCAGAGATACAATGCTCTCGACCGGTTTTAAAAACCCTTTATCGAGCATCCGGTCCGCTTCATCTAAAATGAGCATTCCTAGGCGGGAAAATTTTATTTTCTTACGATCAATCAAGTCAATCAAACGGCCGGGAGTTGCAATGAGAACTTCGTGAGGTTTGGACAGCTTTCGAATCTGAGGCGGATAGGGCACCCCCCCATAAATGCAAACGAAGGGGAGGCGGGGCAGCGTCTGGGCATATTTTTTCGCTTGTTTTTCGATTTGCATCGCAAGCTCCCTTGTGGGAGTCAAAATGAGCGCGCGTGGGCCCACACCTCGAGTATGCGAAGAGGCGGTGAGAAGGTGAAGCATCGGCAACAAAAAGGCGGCCGTCTTCCCAGTTCCGGTATGGGCCGAGGCCCGAAGATCAAAACCCCTCAGAATTTTGGGAATCACTTTGCATTGTATTTCTGTAGGCTTTAGATACCCGATTCTTTGAATGGCTTTGAGAATCTTGGGATGTAAAGATAAATCTTCAAATTTCATTTTTTTATGATCTTCAGTGGAGAATAATTAACAGTATAACACGTTCTGGGTAATTAAAGATAGAGCAGGGATCCACTCAAAATAGATAGGGATTTTTTCTATATAATCTGGGGAAAAAAGGGCTACCTCTGGCGGTACACAATGCGCGCTTTTGTTAAATCATAGGGGGACATTTCCACTTTCACGATATCCCCTACAAAAACCCGAATGTTACGCATTCTCATCTTGCCACAGAGGTGCGCGAGAACAATCATTCCATTTTCAAGGGTCACACGAAAGGTCATATTCGGCAATAATTCTTCAACTTTTCCTTCAATTTTGATTGTATCTTCTTTGGGCATATTTTCCTTAATTTTCGGGTACACTTAAAACTGATTCTTAGCAAAGAAAGTGAAAAAAAAACAACACATTTTAAAGGCCGTAGAAATAATAAAATTGACTCATAAGTGCGCTTTTTTCCTCTCTTACAATCGCACGCATGCAAGTTGAGGGTCTCTTTTTTGCTTAAACCTTGCAAATCCAAGAGAAAAGGATTCAAAAAACCGCCCTCAGATCTACTTTGACATCCAATATAAATCTACCCCCATTTATTAACAAGAAAAAAGTTTAATGTTATTTTAAAATTGATAAATAATAGATAAATTATTCAAATGAATTCAAAATTGCATTTTGAATTTGCATATAACAATCAAAAGGAAATCAGATCCTTGAATTACGCAAAAAAAAAAGTGGACATGACCCAAGGGGAATGTGCCCCGCCCGCGGACTATACAAACATACGCCAAATGCTTGGGTCAGACTTGCGCAATTCTATTTATTTTGTATAAAATGCCCTTATGTCGTTTTCAAGCTGTTTGCAAAATCAAGAGGAGCTTCGTTTGGTATTTGCATCTTTTCAGACAGTAGATGAGAGGTACGCAAAGTTGATAGATTTTGGGCGCAGCCTAAAACCTTATCCAAAGAAGTTTTTGACTCCAAAGTATTTAGTAAAAGGGTGTCAGAGCTTAACTTACTTAAAAAGCACGATGCAAGATAGGCAAATGCACTTTGTCGCCCAATCTGATGCTTTGATTTCATCCGGACTTGCAGCGCTCCTTTTGGCGATCTATCAAAAAGAGTCCCCTGAAACAGTGATTAAATGCTCCCCCACTGTCTTAAAAGAGCTAAATTTTGCCAGTTATCTTTCACCGAGCCGCGCAAATGGGCTCAGCAGTCTCTATCTTCGCATGCAGCAAGATGCAGTAAAAGCGATGCAAATGGTGTGACTTTTTTGCTTAGCCCTTGCCCGCTCTTATCGGCTTTTTCGTTTTAAGCAAAACGGTTAGTGATACAGACATTGAATCATTGAGGAAGCAGCTAGCACTTTTAAGGTCTGGTGGAGCTCTTTTTCTAAACGATCGAGAAGAAAGGGCACAGAGGTGCGATCTCCGATCCGTCCAATGGCTTCTAAAATATTCATCTTGGTTTCTCGATTTGCAGAAAAATAGGCCTCTTGCAAGATTTTGACCGCTCCCGTTTCTTTGCAGAAAAGGGCCAAGACGAGAGCAGCGCGCAGCTGCAGTTGCTCATCCTTTTCTTCTAAAAAAGATCTGAGAATACGCAGGGCCTCTTCCCCTCCTTCTTGCATAAAACTAGTTAAAGCGGCGTAACTCACACCAAGTATTTGATGTTTTAAAAACTCTTTAAACGCGCCCTTAGCTTGTGGATGTTCTAAGACGGACAGATAGTGTAAAATATCTAGCCGTGTGGTTTGGTCAATTAAGATGGGATATTGGGAGATATGTGGGATGTTTTGCACAAGTGAAGGGGACAGAACTTGAAAAAGGGGTGCTTGTTTCCACATGATTTTCTCTCGGCAGATCATCAAAAACTGGTAGAGCGTTGCTCCGGCCAGATCGGTTTTGACGTTTTGATGCATAAGACCGAGAGCAGCATTGGCTTTGACAAACCAATCGGAAGAGATCCGTATGATCTCTTCCGCAAGTAAAGCTCCTTTCATACTCGTGCTTCCCATCACAAAAGCAGCTACGTTTCGCAACGGGCAATGGGGGTTATACACCCATTTTTTGAGTGTTTGCAGCGCCTTTTCTTGGGAAAAACGGATACAAAGTTGAGCAGCGGTAATTGAGACAGTGGGGTGCGGGTCCTCCATCATCTTTTGGATTTTTGCAAGTAGTTCGGTCGGCAAATATTTTAATCCGAGCAGGTATAGGCTAGTCAAAGATGCAATGCGCACTTTGGGCACCGGGTCATCTAAAAGAAAGACAAGGCGGGGCACTTGATCGATTAGATCGAGGCGAGCGATCAATCGACAAGATAGATAACGCAATTCGGCTCGAGTGCTTTGAATGAGCTCAGACATCTCTTTGGGGTCGATCTGATCGTAGAGATCGACAATAGCATTTGCAGCGCAAAATTTTTCTTCCACACTACTACGGGAGCTAATCAAGATTTTTTTCAGCGGCTCTTTCATCCCACTTGCATGCATCAAAGCGAGCGCCCTGATCGCCTCCAAGCGCACATACCAGACTTGTTCTTGCTGAAACAAAGTTTTGATTTGCTCGATCAAAACGGTGTCTTGATAATGGGAGGCCATTTTGACTGCGATTGCGCGTAGAAAAGGATCGGATGAACACATACAATTTTTTAGCATTTGAACGCACCGAACATCTTGCGTATAAAAAGCCCCCATAAGGGATGCAATATTTACTCCCAGTTGACGGGAGTGTGCAAAGCGATGTAAAACAGCCCAAGCGAGTTCTTCCAAAATGTCAAAGTTGACCCCTTCTCGACCCCACACCCTCCACTTTGCGATCGCCTCATTTTCCCTTCCTAAAGCGATGAGCACTCGGATATAAGCCCGTTGGAGCGGCTGTGATGTGGGATAGATAGAAAGAGCCCTTGCGCACTCTTTGAGGGCTTCTTGCTCACTATGGACGAGCAAATGGGAATATACTGTTTTGACTATTTTTTCTGGAGAAGCAGAGGGGGAATGGGAGATCGCTAGGGGGGAAAATAAAAGGAAACAGATAAAATAAAGATAAAGATTCATACACCAAACCGCGCCCTCTTTTAGGCCATGGGACCCAATTTCTTACCCCCAATCAAATGAAAATGCAGATGAAAAATGGATTGACCAGCTCGAGTTCCGTTATTTGTCAAAAATCGATAATGTTGGGCAATTCCCATTTTTTCAGCCAGTTTTTGGGCAATAGCGACAATTTCAGTTAAGATAGAAAGATCCTCTGGAGGAACAGATTGGAGGTTTTTATATTGTTTTTTCGGTATGATCAAGATGTGCACAGGTGCAACCGGATGGGCATCTTTGATCGCCAATATTCGGTCTGTTTCGTACACTTTGACAGCAGGCAAACTCCCGTTTATAATTTTCCCGAAAATTGTGCTCATGACCCGCTCGCTTGCAGGGCCATTTCAACTGCCTTGAATGCGTCTTCTTGCGTCTCCCAAACCGAAATAAACCGCCCTTTATGACAAAACACGGCCCCAGAGATGCCAGATGCTTGTTTGAGTTGCTCCCCAATCAGACCGGCCCATTTTTGAGGCAGCGGCATTCGCACCTGCATCCGCTTGTCGTAAGAAGGGGGAATGCCTCTGAGCTTCCATTGGTTGTTCGTGGGCATGATCAAAAAGGTAGCGGGGTGACGTTCCCCTCCGAATTCAAAAAAAGCCTCTATCCAGGGCATCGACTTTGAGAAAACGAGTATGCTCTTTTCTTTTTCCATCTCTTTTCTGATGACTTGTTTACATTCTTGAATGTAGTGAAACCTCTTGATCAAACGCTGCAGATGGCCGTGGGTAAAATGAAGGGCCGTAAAAAACCCTTGGTCCATGGTTTTTGCATCGACATCGTGTCTTTCGGGGACAAAATTAGCAATTACAGCAGAAAAACTGCAGTAACCCGGGCTTACCACCTCTTCGCCATTGTCGATGGCGTCGATCCCTATGATCAGAGACCGGTTGAGGTAATAAAACAGTCTGTTGCCGATGATATTTTGATCTTTCAGATATTTGAGAATCATACCAGCGCTGCTCAAACTGCCGCGGTAGTCTATTTGGTGGTGATCAAAACGGCGCATTTTCGGTGCATACACCCCCCCAACATCACACACGTAATCACACGCAGCTATCTGTTTTGGATCCCGGGAACGGACAATTTTTTCAAGATCAATTTGATCAAAGAGGAGGAGGAGGGCGCAGGCAGTGACTTCATCCGCATGAAACCCTCCGCTATGAGTTCCAAAGCTTCTCTTTTTAATCTCGACTTCCATCTGCTCCTCTCTAAAGTCAAACGAATATAAGTTTCGGAAAAATAATATTCAAGTTTTAAGATGAGAGCGTGCATGCACATCTTATCAGTTGCAGCATCTCAAAGTGAGGGTACCCAACCACGGGTTGCTGCAATTTGAAAATAGATAACCAAAAGGGATCCAATGAGCATCAAGAGCATGCAATATTTTCCTCCAAACACCCTAAATTTCACTTTTTTCCTATCTACATAACGCCCCTTCCAAGCCATTAAAACGGGCAGTATTCCGTACAAAATGGCAACAAAGACCCCCGCATAGCCGAGAGCGAGGATGAATCCTTTGGGATAAAAAAGGGCAAAAAGGAGGGGAGGAGCAAACATTGCAGTGAAGAGACTCAGGCGACCACCCACCGTTTTTTTGAAATGAAAAATATCTTGAAAAAAATCGCAGAGGCTGAGAGAAACTCCAAAAAATGAAGTGACAAGGGCAAAAAATGAAAAACATCCTACGAGTGTGGCAACCCAAGAGATGCGCAAAAAGTGTTTCAGCGCTTCGGTAAGTCCGGCAACTGGATGCGCCGTCGATCCGATTGTTTCGAGTCCGTACTCTCCCGTCGAGGGAAGCATCCCAATGATCAAAAACTCCCACACAATATAAAAAAGGAGTGGAATGAGGCTCCCTCCGAGCAAGGAGATTTTCATTTTGGAAACGGTTCCCTTCAAGTAGGTTTTGATGCTCGGGACGATAATATGGGAGGTAAAAGAGAGGATGACAATGGGAACGGCAGAAAAGATGTATTTGGGATTGCCCCCGCGAAAATGTTCCCACTTGATCAGGGGAAATACACAGACCAAAAGACCGACAAATGCTCCAAATAAAAAGAATATACACAGCCGATTAATTATATCCACGATGCGCATTCCAGACAAAATAAGCACACCGAAGAGGCATAAAAAGAGCAAGACCCCTAAATTGGGGGGGACCTCAGTTTTTAAGAGGGATCCGAGCAGTTCAGATATGAGGGATCCTCCCCCTGAAAGGTAGGCCGCGGCGACAGAGTATAAGAGAAGCAGAAAGGAAACCCAGGCGGTGCACTGCCCCGCTATTCCCAGCCTTTCCCTAACGATCGAAATCAGGTTGGCATTGATTTGAGCAGTCATCAAGCTGACTTCCATGAGGTAGAAAAGGCTGATTAGCATAAAGAAAAAGCAGACGATAAAGAGGAGAAGCGCATAAAAAAACCCGGCCGCACCAGTGGCTAAGGGAAGGGCGAGCATTCCGGCACCAATTTGGGTCCCGGCTAAAAGGAGCGTACTGCCCACTACCTTATTTTTAGAAATTTTTTTCCATTGCGCAATCAAGCTAGTTCTCAGTCTTCCACTTAAGTAAATGAGTTACCCAATTTCCTTTTTGTCATCTCGAAAAATAGGCGAGGGGTTATAAACGATCCGTCTTACTTCAAAAACCCCAAGAAAATCCGATCCCTACGCAAGAGGTGCAGTTTATGAAAAACTGCCCTTCAGAATACCCATTCCGGTAATTAATGAAAACTCGCATCTTTCGGCCCACCCCTTGTAGCTTACTCCACTCGTAACCAAAGATGGAATTTACATCGAATTTCCAATGAACCGCCTGCCAATTTCGAATGTAGGTGGCGAGAAAAAAGGTGCCATAGAGTTTGCGGTAATAATCTTTCCTTCCACAAAAACGAAGTTCTCCACCATATTCTACGTAAAATGGTTTGATTGGATAACTTTTGTCACTATGAAACACCCAACCAGGCCCAAAATAGAACCTAAGATTTTTACTGGCTTGGTAGGCTGTGAAAAAATCGATCGCTTCCATACTCGGATTCAGTCGCTTTACAAGGGGGTGATGATCCATAAATTCATCCCCTAAATGGCCAGAGATGTGGTAGATCCTCAGACGAAAAGCCCACTTGTCTACCGCGTAGCTCAGCGGCACTCCCAAAAGAAAATCGGTATTAATCATCTCTGCAAATTCTTTGCCCCGGTTGCGCACTCCCATCTTAAACATCGACCATACTCCCCCCTGGATTTCGATCTGCAAGTCCCCTTTCCACCTAAACACGTTGCGCCAACGGTAAATCGGAAAACTATCCCCCAGAGAAACAAAGGTCGAGATGCGCCCTGCATTGCGGTCCCCACGTCGGTAGGTAGCAGAGTAGATTGTACTACGGGGGTTTGCAATCATAGGGGGGTACAAAACTGTGGTTTGGGGAAACCAAATCCCTTTAATCTGCGGTCTGATTTCTTTTTTTTTCAATGTCTCGAGCCGTCCGCTTGGAAATTTTGCTACTTCTGTCACTGAGTGAATTTCTGGCAAGTCCTTGACAAAACGGATGATACTATTTTTAATCAGTTCATTTTTAGGAAGATTGTACAGATAGACATCCCCGTTTTCTACATAAACGAGAATATCAAACTCATAGTAATGGGAATTGACCAGTGCTTGGATGTAGCCTTCGAGGTAGGAATCTTCTTCCTTTTCGAGATGCTGCTTGGGGAGAGCATTTCGCTTTTCTTCCCCCCTTTTCTCTTCTATTGGACTGGGCAGGGCATCTCGAAGCCCAAAACACCCAATCATTAGCATACACAAAACAATTCCGGCGCTTTTACTATTCATTGTCAATAAAATGGAATAAAAAATATCAGTTTTATATTAAAAAAACCTTAAATTCATATATACAAATTAGATTGTTTATGATCAGTAAAAAATTATTAAAGAAAGAAAGTTTTCAATCGTATTTGAAATGCATCGCCGCGCGCACTTCAGAAAGGGTCTGAGAAGCGATTTCATTTGCAAAAGTCGTCCCCTTCTTGATCATCTCCATCACAGCCTTTGGATCTTTTGCATATTCTGCGCGTCGCTTTTGAATGGGCTCGAGCGCAGCGAGGAGCACCTCTAGTAGGTAACGCTTCACAACTGAATCACCCAAACCCCCCATTTGGTAGTGATATTTGAGCTCTTGCACTTTTTCGACATTTTGATCAAAGGCATCTAAATAGGCAAATACCGGATTCCCCTCCACTTTTCCAGGGTCTTCTACGCGCAGGTGCGTAGGATCTGTATACATTTTGGTTACTTTTTTTGAGATCTGATCAACGCTGTCACACAAAAAGATCGCATTGTTTAACGTCTTACTCATTTTGGCGCGCCCATCGATACCCGGCAGCCGGGGCACTTTGGATATATCCGCTTTTGCCTGAACGAGCACATTCGCGCCGTAGGTCCGATTGAAAGCGCGGACGATCTCGTTTGTCTGCTCGATCATCGGACATTGATCCTCTCCGACTGGGACCAAGGTCGCTTTAAAAGCGGTAATATCGGCTGCTTGAGAAATGGGATAGATCATGAAACCGGCGGGAATACTTTGTCCAAAGTTTTTCTGTTTGATCTCTTGTTTAACAGTCGGATTGTGTTTGAGACGGTTCCACGTCACTAAATTGAGGTAATATAAAGTCAGTTCTGAGAGCGCAGGGATCAGTGATTGAATAAAAATGGTCGTATGAGCGGGGTCAATGCCCACTGCGAGGTAATCGAAGGCGACCTCTAGTACGTTTTCGCGCACTTTTTTAGAATCTTTACTGTGGTCCGCGAGCGCTTGCAGATCTGCAATCATAACATATTGGTCACAACTTTTTTGCAGCTCGACTCGCTTGAGCAAAGATCCAACGTAGTGACCTAGGTGGAGGGGGCCCGTGGGCCGATCCCCAGTTAAAACAACTTGTCTGTTTCCCATGCCCGTGGAGGGTAACAGGGAAAAGAATTATTGAAAAGTTTTTCCAATTGCTTTTAGATATCAAACATGAAACAGGAAGGTCCCAAACAAATCGGGAAGTATAAAATTATCCAGCTGATCGGCAAGGGGGGAATGGGGGAGATTTTTCTCGCAAGTGACCCCGCTTTTGGAAGGGAGGTCGCTCTCAAACGAATTTTGAGCAAGCTGGTCGTATACCCCACAATCAAAAAGCGGTTTTTAAGTGAGGCAAAAATCGCAGCACAGCTAGCCCACCCCTCGATCATCCCCATCTACGCTCTGCATGAAGATGGAGAGCAAATCTACTATACCATGCCCTATATCAAGGGGGATACGCTCAAACATATCATCAAAGTCACGCGGGATCGAGAGCGGTCTAATGAAGCTCCCCATCCGATTGGTTCTTCTATCCCCCTGCTGATTCGCCTCTTCTTGAATGTATGTCAAGCTATGGACTATGCCCATACACAGAAACTTTTGCACAGAGACCTCAAGCCGGAAAATATTATCGTCGGAAAATTTGGGGAGGTGATGATCCTCGATTGGGGGATTGCGACACGTATGGGGAGCATCGACAAGGAAACGCCTATTAGGTCGAGTGCCCCTTATGATTTGACAAGGCCGGGTAAGGTAGTTGGCACAGTTGGCTACATGGCTCCCGAAAGGGCAATGGGCGCCCCGGCAAATAGTAAAACAGATATCTATTCTCTTGGAGTGATTTTATATCAACTCATGACGTTTCGACTCCCCTTTATCCGAAAATCGCTCAAAGAGTTTCGCAAACAAATGAAACTGGAGCGGTGGGTTGAGCCCCAAGAAGTAGCGCCCCATAGGGACATTCCCCCTAAGCTCGCTTATATCGCGAAAAAATGTTTGGAACCCAACCCCGAAAATCGGTATGAATCGGTTCATCAAGTGATTGCTAGCTCGAAAGTTATATCGAAGGATGCCCCGAATGGGTTTTAGCGGACACATTGAGGCTGAGCCAGGGGGAGGACTGGGAGTTTCAAGAAAACGTCATATTAGGCAAAAGGATGGCTGTGTCTCGCGTCTCCAATGTGATGGAGTGGTTTATGCTCATGATCTCGAAAGGGTCTTATTCGGGCAACGTGCGGATCGAGTCCCTTCTTACCGTCGAAAAGGAAAGCCGCGGAGTGGGTTTTTTACTCTGCATCCCAGAGCCCAAAGAAAGGCAGGGGCTCGAAGAGGGGTACTGCCTTTGGGTGGGCACCGAAAAATACCCCTCGTTTACCCTCTTTCATTCGGGCGTTGAGGTGATGCATATCCAAGATAGCGGACTTAGGCCCAATCAAAGCTACAAAGTAGCTATAGAGAAAGTGGGAAACAACTTGCGCCTTTTTATAGATGGAAAACCGATTTTTAGTTATGTCAGCTGTATCCCTCTCGTCGGGGGACACGTCGGGCTCCTTTTTCGGGATGCCTACTTCAAAATGGAAAGTGTAAATATCCTTTTTGGATCGCAAAATGTGATGGTCAACTGCTTATCGATTCCCGACGCATTCATGACGGGAAAAGATTACAAAAAAGCACTGGCTGAATACAGACGGATTGCCCATTCGTTTAAAGGGCGTGCAGAGGGGCGAGAAGCGCTTTTTCGCGCGGGCATTACCATCTTAGAGCAGGCCAAAAGAAAGAGCCCTAGCCAAAAACAGGAGCTATTTTCCCTCGCATTAGATGAATTTGAAAAGTTGCGCTCTACCCCTGGCGCCCCCCTGGAATACCTGGGAAAATCGCTCGTGTATCGGGCGGAAAATGACATAGAAGAGGAGATCAAATGTTTAGAGCTCGGCATCCGAAAGTATTTAAAACATCCCCTTCTCTCTCTGATCGCAGAACATGTGGGCTACCGTTTGCATGAAACTTCGCGCAAAAATCGGAGGGGAGCCTACTCTTTTTTGTTGCTTGCACTGCGCCATGTGCCCAAAGTGCTCCAAACCCAAGAGACGAACGAGTTGATTAGTCATTTGGAATCGGAGTGGGAACCGCTCCCCTTTATTGAACCGATTGGAAGTTGCCTGGTTGAAAAAGTCGGCCGTTTGCACCTGGCCATCCAACTCGCTTTTTGGCTTTCCAAACCGACTATTTTATACGAACTTTTTCAAAAAATACCCCTTGACCTCCCCACGACATACCCTCTGATAAGCAACATCTTGTTTACCTTGCTCGAAATGGGGTGCCCTCAGCTCGTCGACTACATCTCGAAGAAAAAATTGGATACGAAAGAGCCGAACTACCTCCTTTTAAAAAGCTACCTCGACATGGGAGTCCATGCAGAAAAAAAGCCGATTCGAGAATGTTTGGAGCTATTTCTCAGCACAGCGCCCAGCCGATTCTCTACGAGGGAAAGCCGCACTTTGCGATTTCTATTAGAAAAAGGTCTCACTCTAAAAAATGTCCAGATGGTTCTTCCCTTTTTTGACAGGCTGCTACAATTTGATCAGATCGGCATCGACCTAAAGCCGATAAAAATCTGGGCGCTTCTCTTGGCAGGGGAAAAAGTAGGAAACCTATTTCCAGAGCATCGCATTGAGACTGTTTCCCCTTACTACCCACTCTACGGCTGTTTTTTGGCCAGGGAAAAAGGGGAAAAGGAGGCGCTCAATTACTTTGAATTGATTTTAGAAACGCCCCATCCCCCATCAAATGCTTTGCTCAGCCACTTCCTGCAAGGAACAATTACGCTGAGCTCCCCTTGGATCCAAAATGCTTTTTTTTGGGAAAAAGTGCGGCTGTTTCGTCAACTCGTTTTGTATTACTTTTGTCTTAACAAAAAGAGAAAGGCAAATCACTTCGAGCAAATGATCGAAAAGGAGCGGAAAAAATGCCAAGTTTCTTTGCATTTTTTTACCGATTAAATCCCCGCAATCACCAAAGATTTTGTTTCACAATAATTATCCAAACTGCCCGTCGCTCCATTTTCACGACCTAGCCCCGATTCTTTCCACCCTCCAAAAGGGAGCAATTCCGAACACACATCATGGGTATTTATTCCGACAGAGCCAGCTTCTAGTGCCTCTGCAACGCGCCAACTACGGCCAATATCTTCTGTGTAAAGATAAGCAGCGAGGCCATGAGAGGTGTCATTGGCCATTGCAATCACCTCCTCTTCCGAGCGGAATCTATAGCAACTAGCAACCGGCCCAAACACCTCCTCTCGATACATATGCATCTGCTCGCTCAAATCGATGAGCAATGTGGGCTCATAAAAACAAGATCCCATTGATGCTCGACGCCCACCACAGAGAGCCGTGGCTCCCTTGGCTAGGGCATCTTGCACAAGCGCTTCTACTTTGAGCACCCCAGACTCATTGATCAAGGGACCTATATTGACCGTTTTATCCATTCCAAAACCGATTTTGAGATGCTTTTTTATCATGTTTTGGAATTGCTCAACATATTTGTCATAAATACTTTCTTGCACAAAAATACGGTTAATATTGTTGCAACATTGCCCGGAGTTATAAAATTTAAACCAAAAGGTAGAAATAACCGCTTTGTCGAGATCGGCATCCTCAAAAATGATTGCAGGGCAGTTGCCTCCGAGCTCCATACAAAGACTTTTCACCGTGTTGCTAGAGGCAGCTGCAAGCGCTTTACCCACTGGGGTAGAACCTGTAAAGGTCAGTTTTCGCACAAGAGGGTGCGAGGTCATTTCATGGCCCACCGCCTTGGGGTCCCCACATGTCAAAACATTAAAGACCCCGGGGGGAATCCCCGAGCGGTGGGCGAGCTCCGCATGAACGAGAGCGGAGAGCGGGGTGTCTTCTGCGGGTTTGAGTACGACTGTGCAGCCGGCAGCAAGGGCCGGTGCACATTTTTGGATGATGAGCACCGAGGGAAAATTCCAAGGGGAAATCACACCTACCACACCGATGGGCTGGCGCACTACCAAAAAGCGGCGGTTTGGGTCGGGGGATTGAGGTATATACCCACAGAGGCGCTCAGCCTCATTTGCATGCCAATTGAGAAAACCGGTGCAGCCCATGAGTTCATGAGTGGATTGCTCAAATGGTTTTCCCGCTTCATAAGTCAAAATCGTGCTGATGTCGTCCCAATGCTCCTGGATCAGCGCGGCCCACTTTTTTAAATAGCTGCCCCTTTGTTTGCCACTTAGCTTTTTCCAAGAAGAAAAAGCTAAGTGGGCGGCTTCGATCGCTTGTTTTGCCTCCAAGCTACCCACGTCGGATACCTCGGCAACAACTGATTGATCCAAAGGGTTATGCACGGAAAATGTGGACGAGGGTTTGACCCAAGCATTGTTGATGTAACTCCCTGTTTTGAGCAGGGAGGGATCTCTTAACTGTAACATCTTATTTTGCATTTTATTTAAAATAATTTAATAAAACCATTGATTTTTTTAAATCTCCAGAAATAAAAAAGTTGCCAACTATTTAAGGCAGTAGACGCATTGCATATTGCAAAAGCTCTCCCATCTTTTTTATAAAAGATGGGGGCAGCTGAAGCTGCTCTAACACGGAAAAGGCGCGCCCCTCTGCAAGGATAAGGAGATAAGACCACTCCGACTCGGTCAACGCATACTCCCCTTGCGTTAAGTGGATGTATGGCCTTTCGAAGGCGAGCTGCCCTTCATATTTAAGCAATTTCAGTTGAAAGCTCAAATAGAGAGAGTCAGGAGAAAGGGGGAGCTTTTCGAGATAGGTGCGCAGTAAATGGTATAGCCGCAAAGTGGGTTTTTTTGTGAGTTGCGTGCTGTGAATTGCCTGAAGCATATTGCCACTGATTTTAAGTAGATGCAGAGACTGGCGCAAGGGGAGGTGGAGGTTTAAGATAGAGCCATCGATGAGCGTGCAGAGTTTAGATCTGTTTTGCCGATAGACATATTGTCCCCGACAAAGCGACGTAGCTAAATTGACTTGCTGCGGCCTTTTTAAAGAGAGGCGCTGAGTAATTAGGTGGATCACTCCTTGATCGGGGGTAAACAGGTGGACGATTCGCTGCGCCTCTTT
Source organism: Simkania sp. (assembly GCA_027942475.1). Classification (GTDB taxonomy): domain Bacteria; phylum Chlamydiota; class Chlamydiia; order Chlamydiales; family Simkaniaceae; genus JANQSR01. Next base: position 48,102 of record JAQFVP010000007.1, read on the forward strand.
GAAAGGGTAGGATTGTAAGACAATCCCCTCACACTTTTTTTCTTTCATCGAGCAATGCTACTATTTTTTCCATATGCGAGCAAATACACTTTTAGAAACTAAGGCTCAAACTAAGTGTTCCCTCTTGGATGCGCTCACCACTCGCCCAACTGGTTTGATACCCCATCTTAAAAGAGTAACGGTCTGGGTGAATAATGAGCAGTTCACACCCTACGTTTGTGCGGTTTTTCGGCTGAAAATTACCTTGCACAATCAGCTCTTTTTTACATGTTTCTTCTTCCAAATTACTTTTGTAATAGCCCTGAGTTAGAGGAAAGTCGGTGAGCCACCCAACAAAAATTGTGGGCAAGAAACGGACGATGTCTCGATTGATTGACTTTGTGCACTTCAAGCTAAACTCTGAGCGAAGAAATGAGGTGTGCGTTCGCTTAAGGGATAAATTTAAAGGCCCAGCCCCTTTTTCTTGGTAATGGGATTCAAAACTGCTCAAATAATCAAGATTTACCTCGGGTATAAGAAATAGCTTTTTTTGGATGCGCTCTGAAATTTGGATTTTGTACGCCCCGGCAAACCCTACTAGAAGATCCCCACCTGTATGTCGATTGTGGGCACTCCTTTTCACATCTGCGAATCGAATCTCTCTTGTCACATCATAAAAGCGGTTGGCTAGAGAAAGTGAAGCCCTTACATATCCCGATTTGCCGAAATACCCAACCGAGGGGGTAAAGTACAGGGCTCGGGTAGTCGCTTTGTCCTCACTTTGAGCCCAGATGAGTTTTGAGTCGCTATAGCTAGCTCCGAGATTAAAAATGAAACCATTGGACATGTAATAATACCCCAGCGTAAAGCCATAGGTATGACTGCGCAGCAAACCCCTTTCTCCCTCCCTTTTTTGCTGGTTATAAAATCCAAACGGAGTTAGCCAAACCGATTTTTTGCATCCATTTTGAGAAGGACCAAAACTGGAAACGTTATTGACAATCCAGTCGGTCCATTTCGATCTCGACGAGGAAAAAGCTGCGCGAGCGATGCGCACATTGCATTCTAGATTGTTTAAAGCGATCTGTCCAAATTGCTGGGGACCTAGCTCCAAGAGCCCTTTTATGAATTCGAGGGGGGGAAGTGCAACAAGGGATTGTAAGATAGGGGTCAGCTCCTCGGAGGGGGAATGACGACAGGAAAATAGGTAGTCCCCTATTTCTCTCGCATTCCCCTTGAGGGAGGAAAGGGGAATGGGGAGCAAAGTTTCTGTGAAAGCAATTTTGAGCTCGACGGTTTGGTCGTCTGGATAGTGCAAATCAAATTTCAACGGATGGGTTTCTAGCAGCCTGGTGAATCTGTTTTGCACATTTTGCGCCTTGATCAGGGTATAGGTCGTTCCGGCGCGATAGATCCCAGGCTGGGGGTCTAATAAAAAATCGCCGCTTAAGTGAGCAGTGCCCTTGACTTCGAGAAAGTCTGCTCGGTTTGAATCAGGCGCAATGCGCATTTTTAGGGTCGCATCGCCCCCTTGATGATAGTCACTATCGATCAAAAAAGTCGCCTTCTCGTCGGACGCATATGATCGCACCTCCACATTTCCTCGATCATTTCTGACAAATCCCACTTGGCCAGCTCCTATCAAAGTAGCGCCCAATTTGATGAGCTCGATCCCCCCTTTCTCGGACTTTCCGAGTTTCTTTCCTTGAGGGAGGATGAGACTTCCCTCTCTAAGAACGATCTTCCCTTCAAAATCAGGGCTGTCACTATCGATGATCAAAGTGCCAGAGCCTAGTTTTTCTATCGATTTGAGTTGCTTATTTTCTAGTTTTCCTTTCAGCGCTCCTTTTACAGTCAAGGTGAGTCGAGATCCTACTTGCAAGGCGCTGCTTTTTGTAACCTCTAAGGGGACACTGATCTCAACGATTTGCAGGGGAATGAGTGTTCCTCCGCCTAAACTAAGGCGACGTCCGAGCTGCGATCCTAAAGAAAATTCCAGGTCCCCCCCTTCTAGGGAGAGCTTTTTAAAAAAGTTACCGGGGCCATTTAGGGTCAAAGTCCCCTCTCCCACTTTTTTGAGAGTAGATTTCCTTCCCCTAATCACTCCGGGAAAAAGGCCCCGCTCGACCTGCAAGAAGATGTTTTTCTGATCACTTAACAAGATCTGAGCCCCTTTCTGTCCTGTAAGCTCTTTGACATTCAAGCCTGGATGATCATCTCCCAATTTGAGAATGCCCTTTTCTTTGATCTCCAGGTCGTTGTTTTTCCCCAGTTTGCCACTGCTTTCTAGATTCAATGTGCCCTCTGTAATCACGCTGTATCCTAAATAGTCGTTTTCCCCCGTCAGCGTGAGAGTGCCATCTCCTACTTTGATCAGGCCACCTGGAAAAGTTGCGGAAGAGATCACTCCGGAAAAAAAGCCGCTTTTTACTTCCAGCATGTGCTCTTTGAGATTGATTTTCCCTTCTCCTTGCAACACATCGATGGAAAAGAGAGCTAAAACTGTCCCGATAGAGAGGGTTCCCTCTTTTGCTATGGTAAATGTGCCCGAGGGGCCAAGTGTAGCGATTTCAACAAGTGATAGAGTTCCCTCTTGGATGGTAAAGGGACCGGTATGGTCGCTTTTATGTGTTAATGTAAGGGTCTTGTTCCCTCTTTTGCTTACCATCCCCTCTCCTGACAGAGAACCGAGAAACCGCCCTAATTCCGTCTGATTGAAAATCAGCTTCGCCTGTCGATTAATAATTGTGATGTTGCCCAGATAATTTATTGGGGTCATCTCCAGCTTCCCTTGCTCAATCAAGGTAGGCCCAGTTCGACCTCTTAGACCGCCCAAAGCAAACTGATCATTTCCGAAAGGACGGCTCATGATGAGCTTACCTGTCCCCTTTTTGGTTAGTATTCCCGGACCGGAGATCACACCGGCAAGGTCGACGCGCTTCTCATTTTGAATGACGGTCTTTCCCTCTATAAGCACCTTTCTTTGAGAACGTGCAAAAGTCTCTTTTAAATCTAATATTCCTCCGCGAAGATAGATACTGGAAGACTTTTCTCCGAGCGAATCATCATCAGGTGGCTCAAGCACGCCTTCCACTAGGATAGTTCCCCCTTTATAATTGTTTGCCCTTGGCAAAATAAGCCTGCCGTTCCCCCCCTTTTTCAAAGCTCCATTGCCACTTAAAAAGCCTGTTAGAGTGGCCGTGTCTTCTGTGACTTCGATTGTCCCGCTCTCACCCTCTAAAGCAAACTCTCTTGCGGATGCAAACCCATTTGCGAGTCGCAGCGTCCCGTTTTTTATGAAGCATAATACACCCTGAGCTCCGAGCGAATTATCGCTTGAAGGTGCTAAGACGCCTTCGAGCAGTTTTACTCCCTCTTGCATGTCATTTGCCCCTTTCAAAGTGAGAAGCCCAGCCCCTGCTTTAGTTAAAGCCCCACGGCCCGAAAGGGCGAACTTCTTGTCTGGTGGCAGTGGCACATTTTCTGAAGAGATCTTGGCCTCCGCCCTTTGAGGTACGGAGATGATATTTTCCCCATCTATTGCGTTTGCGTTCAGTGTGTATATCCTGTCTTTGGATACAAAATCGTTGCCTAATTTAAGCGTGCCCCCTGCCTTAGTAAATGAAACAGGCGCACCCTCTGCCCCAAGGCTTGAGTTTTCACCCACCTCGAGGATACCTCCTCCCGTTATCTTTGTTCCCCCCGTGTAGTCATTAATAACCAAGACGCTTTTGGAAACAAGTCTTAATCTGCCAGATCCCTTGTGCTCAAGTCCCCCTTTATCTTGGTATATAGGGTCTCCTCCCTTGCCCTTGTTACTTCTGATCCCAGTTGTAATTTCAATATTCTCGTTCGAATCAAAGGTGAGCGTAGCACCGGACATCATAAAAATGTCTGGTCCCAAAGCAGCTGGTTTTTTGGGGTCATTGGGGTTGACATATCCTTCGCCGCCTTCAACGTTGCTATTTTCAAAAAGTAGGGTCCCCTTGATGGTGAGCTCTGCTCCCTCCTGGAGAAAAATGGCGCCTCCAAGGCCCGCTCCACCACCACCACGATTTGGCTTTCTCGAAGCCGAGCCTCCATCCCCTCCCCCGAACTTACTTGTGCCTCCTGCAACAGACTTCATCTGGATTGCAAAACCAGCACCACCTCCTCCCGCTCCAAAACCTCCTTTTCCTCCCTCAAGCACATCTGCTGTACTGAAGGGAGAGGATTGAAA
>JAQFVP010000046.1 GCA_027942475.1 Simkania sp.
CGAGAGCAAAACCACCCCACTATCACTGAGCACCATAGATTACAACGGTTCTGGCAGGTCTGCTCATCCTACGGCCCCCAAACGGAAGCTCTGATTCCATCTGACCTCACTACCTACGCCCTCTCTTTGTCATGGCATAGCAATAGCCTAGACCCTACAGGCCTGATCTGGATGGGAAAAAGATATTACGATCCTACCAGACCCATTTGGGCACCCCATCTGCATGGATCTGTATGCCTATGCAGGGGGAGACCCTGTGAATTACTGCGATCCTGACGGACGGTTTAAGTCACCTGTGTATAAGGAATGTTACGAACCAATTGTTTTGGACGAGTTTAAGGACCACTCACTTGATCGTTACTCGAATTTAAGCGTTTTTGAGGTGGGTAAAAAATATCTGGAAGGTAAGCGCTTTATCTATGTAAATGGAATTTGGACTACAAAAGAAGAAGCTAAACAACACGCGTTATCAATAAGCGCACTTTTAGGGGGAGCAAAAGTGACTGTGGTGTATAATGCCACTGTTGGGGCGATGAAAGATATAGAATATTCCGCTTTGTCAAGCGGGGCAAAAATGACCGCTGAGGGGGCAGGACTAAAAGAGGTATGTGACGGATTTTTTGAAAGCGAAGGACCTAATCTAAGAATTCAGATAACCACTATGAGCGCTGGAGCTATTCACGTGAAAAATGCATTAAAAAATTTGCCCAAGGAAAAACGAGACCAGATCGACGTTTTAGCGATTGCTCCAGCAGAGATTGTGCCAAGGAGATTATGTCGCATTTCGCATAACTATGCGAGTAGGTGGGATCCTGTTCCTTTGTCAATACTCGCATTGAAGGCCACCCTCAATGGAATCTATGCAATTACTTCTCTTTGCTGTTTACACATGCCAGAATCGAAGAACTTTGAGGAAATATCTCCAAGTGATGAATTGATAAGGCTCGAGCCCCACCCAGATGCCAGGGGGATCATAAGTTTTTAAGCCCTACTTTCACAGAGGTAAAACGGTATCATTTGAAAACATTTAAAGAGGAGTAAGAAAATGAAGTTGTTTTTTTATGTAATAATTAATATATTAATATGTTTTTTAACTTTTGGATGTAGCCCTA
>JAQFVP010000008.1 GCA_027942475.1 Simkania sp.
AACCAACCCTATGGGTTACTTATTTTTCCAAATCGCTTTTCTAATATAGTGAGCACCCTTCGCATCAATTTGAGGCTATAATACTTTTTATCGGATTTTGCGAACTGAGGGCTGGGCAGCGAATTCTCAAAAGCGCCTTCTATTTTGTAGACACTGAAAATTTTCGATTGTGAGGCGATAATTAGATGTTTGCTCCCCTTTTTTCTTGGTAAATCTTCCCTACTCAACTCTTGAATGTCTGCAATATTAAATCTTCTGATCCTATCACCACATGCAGCAGGTCTTAGTACCTCTTGTATAATACTTGTCCTTTCAAGCGGCAGTTTTGCAGGATTGGTCTCTCCGCTTGTCAAGGTCTCATACGTGCAAAATCCTTGAAATGTTGCTTGCACCCGATTGATGAAAGCCTCGGCAAATTCTGCAATGAGGATTGGATTTGCCACGCAAGAGGGAAAGGGCTTGACCAATGTGAAACCAAAAGGATGGCAAATCAACATATTTATTTGACCGCAGTAGATGAAAAATTCAGCCGATGTTTTACATCGATCATCGAACATACGTGTAAGGAAAGAGGGAGTCGTATTGAAATGCCAAAGTGTATTGCTATAAAAAGGTTTAATCTTGAAACTTTTCTCCCTTGCTTCCTTTTCCAAGAAATTCACTTCTTCAAAAAGATCGCGTAATAACGAGCTGATCTTTTGCGTGGTCTGGTAGGTGTTATCTAGTTGAACCTCTAGAATATAGTTTTCGAGAAATGCATGCCCAGATCGGGTCCCTAGCTCAGTTGCGATCACTTCGGGGCTATCCCCTCTTTTCTTTGCAAGCGCATAAAGAAATAACCGAGTGATATAGGGGTCATTCACAATTGTATGCATCCTTCGACTCGTTTGACTTAAGTTTTTCATCGACTTTACGTCGAGTAGATGGACAATGATGTTTTTCCAGATTTCACTTGGAAAAGCTAAATCTATGTGTATTGGCTCGGTGCAAGCGGGCGCAAGGCGACTTGTTTTTAATTCTGAATTTATTGCCTGACTCACGAATTTTTCCCTCTTCTCACATATTTTTTCTTGGATATCGAGTAGGTATAAAATAGTCCGTCTTTTCAAACAAGACTATTTTTTGATATACAGTCGCAAGAAAAGAATTTTTTCATCTGAGAGGTGCGAGTAACACGAGCGCAGCTTGGCTTAAAACGGGGGGCATGAAGAGTGCACCCCAAAGAAAAACTTTTACTCTTTTTTTATTGGTATGATAGGCGGAGGCTTGAGGATTCCCGATTTATTATAAGATGTTTGGCTCCCCTTTCGACTTGGCTCCCTTTGAGGCTCATATTTAGACTCTTTCTCAAGTAAAACCTTATGGCTTAGACGAATTTGCCCGTTATTGTTGATGTCAACCACCTTGACCTCGATAGTATCCCCTTCTTTGTAGTGGTCATAAATCTTTTCAATTCTTTGGTGAGAGAGTTCTGAAATATGACATAAACCTTGTTTGTTTAAAATTGCTACGAAGAGACCAAAATCTTTGATGCTGACGATTTCTCCTTTGTACACTTTCCCTATCTCCACCTCAGCGGTAAGGTTGTAGATCATCTGTTTTGCGTATTCCATCCCTTTTTGGTCTGTAGAAGCAAGACTGACAAGCCCACTATCGTCGATATTGATATCCACACCTGAATTTTGGACAATCTCGCGGATTTGTTTTCCCCCTGGACCGATGATTGTGCCAATTTGGCTCGGCTTGATTTGGATCATTTCAATGCGTGGTGCATGCTTCGACAGGCTTGGTTTCGATTTTGGACATACTTCTAACATTTTTTGTAAAATCAGCATGCGCCCCTGTTTGGCCTGAAGTAGAGCAGAGCGCATAATTTGAAGATTGATCCCCTCTACTTTAATGTCGAGTTGGAAGGCGGTAATCCCTTTTTCGTCTCCAGTAATTTTAAAATCCATGTCACCAAAGGCATCTTCTAGCCCCAAAATATCGGACAAAACGGCATGCCTCTCCCCTTCCATAATAAGGCCCATGGCAATTCCTGCAATTGGTCTTTTGATGGGTACACCCGCTTGCATGAGAGCTAAAGTGCCACCACACACAGAAGCCATAGAAGAGGAGCCGTTCGATTCAGTGATGTTTGACTCGAGACGAATTGTGTAGGGAAATACTTCTTTGTCTGGAACGCTGCAGATCAAAGCGCGCTCTGCTAGTTTACCATGACCTATTTCGCGCCGCCCTAAAGGACCCATTCGGCGCACTTCTCCCACGCAAAACGGGGGGAAAGCGAATTGTAAATAAAAGTGGCGGACTCCATCCGTGTTGAGATCTTCATATCGTTGCCCCATGCTTTCACCACCGAGTGTACAAACGGCAATGGTTTGCGTTTCCCCACGCGTAAAGACCACACTTCCATGAGTGCGGGGGAGGTAATCCATATCGATCCAAATAGGTCGAATTTCTTCCAGTCCTCTTCCGTCACACCTCTTTTTTTCTGTGAGAATCATTTGGCGTATGTGCTGAGCAATCGTATTTTTCATAGCCATTTGCACCTCATGCGAAGCATAGGCGTGATTTTCTTCCTTGCCGGGAGGGAGCAGCTTATGCATTACTGCTTCCTTGATTGCTGTGATCTGCTGCCCCCGCTCTTGGCTGTCTGCAATTCGGATCGCCTGTTGCAGCGGCTTTTCCATGATAGCGCCGACCTCTTCCATTAATTTTTCAGGGAACACGCGGAGATGCTGTCGATTTTTCGGTTTGCCATGGGTCATCTGCCAGTCAGCGATTTTTTGGCAAATCAACTTGATGGCCCGATGCCCCTCTTCTACAGCTTCCATCACCTGCTCTTCTGTAAGAAAGTGGCAGTAGCCCTCGATCATCAAAATAGCATCTTCTGTACCCGCCAAAATAAGATCAAGCGTAGAGCTTGATTGCTCTTCAATAGTGGGGTTGACAATCAAGCGCTCTCCAACCATCCCCACACGTACTCCGGCAATGGGCTTGATGAAAGGGATATCAGACAAAGCGAGCGCTGCGGAGCTTGCGCAAATGGCGAGGGGTTCCGGAGAGTTTTTTCCGTCGTAAGAAAGGACCGATGTAATGAGTTGCGTCTCCACATAGTACCCTTTTTCAAACATGGGGCGGATGGGGCGGTCGATCAAACGGCAGACGAGGGTTTCTCTTTCTGTTGGTTTACCCTCCCTTTTGATAAATCCCCCGAGCGTTTTTCCCGCAGCAGAAAACTTTTCAACATAATCGACCCGCAGGGGTAAAAAGTCGACGTCGGGCGCATTTTGCCCCATACAAGCCGTTGCGAGTAACAGGGTTTCACCAGAGGAAACGACAACCGCACCATTTGCTTGGCGCGCAATTTTCCCTGTCTCAAAGTTTAGATCTCTTCCATTAATTGAGATTGTCATAGAATCGGGTTGCAGGGAAGGGGTATTTTGATGCATGTAAAATTATGACTCCTAGTTATGTGGATTGGATCGCTGATCCAAGTACGGCCTTACGACCAAGGTGGACATTTTTCAGTGTGAAGAAAGCACGCAATTTCTGACATTCTCTACCATATTGAAAAAAGGGATAAGCTCCTACCATTAGCATTTAAAAAACAGAGGGGGTATTCCTTTATTTAGCTTATAAAAACAAGGACAAAAGGAAAACTCTAAAGAAGCAAATCTTAACAGCTCACTACTTATAGATGCAAGTAGGAAATGAGAATACCTATTTGCGCAGATTAAGACGGGTTATCAGAGTTTGATACCGTTTGGTATCTGTTGAGTTTAAATAATCGAGGAGTTTTCTCCTCTGACCGACCAGCTTTAACAAAGCTAGTCTAGAGGCCTGGTCTTTTGGGGCCAACTTGAGGTGGTCCGTAAGCTCAGCGATTCGCTCAGTTAAAATTGCAATTTGCACGTCCGCAGAGCCCGTGTCTTTTTCGTGCAATTGAAACTGTTTAGTAATTTCTTCTTTAGCGCGTCTATCTAATGACATGGTACCAAATTTCTCCTTTTGGCCTCCGCCGAAAGTTGCAGCAGGTTTTACTTTATTCTAACAGAAAGGGGGGAATGTTGCAACTCTCAGATCTTTAATGAGCGACAAATTTTAAATTTAGTACTTTTCAAATTTTTGTAGCATAAAAAATTAACTAGAATCGCACAGTATTTCTCGTTACCATAGTCTATTTACACATCTAATCGAAAGTGCATTACGAGGAGAGAATGAAACGTCAGTTTTCTAGCTTAGATTGTGAAATGATGGAAGAGGCGCTTGTTGAAGCTAGCAAAGCGTGGGACCGGGATGAAGTTCCAGTGGGCGCTGTTATAGTTTCAAACGGTCAAATCATTGCCCGTGCCCACAATCTTGTGGAATCACAAAAGGATGCAACGGCGCACGCTGAAATAATGTGTATGCGCAAAGCGGCAAAGGTTCTTCAAGGGTGGAGGCTTGTAAATACCACTTTATATTCCACCCTTGAGCCTTGTGCGATGTGCGCGGGCGCTATTTTTTTGTTTCGGGTTGCTCGGGTAGTATGGGGTGCTGCCGATCCTAGGCAGGGGGCGCACGGGAGTTGGGTTAACCTATTTGAAAAAAAGCATCCGATGCATCAACTAGAAATTACGGGAGGTCTATACGAGGGGCGCGCTGGGGAGCTCATGCGTATTTTTTTTCAAAAGCAGAGGAAAAAAGGATGGCAGAAAAAACATTAGAAGAGCTCTTCGATGAAATGATCACTTTTCAGGAAAAAAAATTGCTCGAAATCGGATCGAAAATCGTTCCCTATCTGACCGGGGATGATCTTTTGCAGCCCAATGACTACGAAGCGCTAGAACGCCACCCAATATTTCGTTATGAAGAGGGGGTACTCAAGGGGATGCACACCGCAAAAATGGCTGTTTTGGCAAAAATGCGGGGCGTGTGACTGCTCTTTTAGCTAGAAGCGAAAAGGTAGCAAAAAAGTTTTGGTGCGCAATGTTTTACGTAAGGAAGTGTCACTTGTCTGTTTTAGTGCGATGGAATGCCCGCCTTTGTTTCTTGCACCAGTGCAACAGCCGTATCCATATGGATGGAGTTTTATTTGAACAAAAATCAGCGCGCGCATCCTTTTCGATGACTTGCCCAGTTTGAAAGTCGTAGATTTTTTCTTCTCTCAAGGAGCGGTATGTGCGAGAAAGTGTTAAATATTTTCTCTTGAATCGGATAACCATGTTGTCCCATCTTCGCAGACGGAAAAAAGGGCCTGGAATTTCCCAAATGAGAAGAGCGTAGAGATACCCAAAGAGAAGGGAGGCAGCAGTGATGAGGAAGCCGAAGAAATTCCCTTTGCAAAAATCGAGAAATAGAGTGACCCCGAGCGTACCGAAGACGAGATGATGGGCACGCATCGGAATGATCATAAAAAGCATGAGATTGGCTGTGGGAAAGAGAAAAGTCCAGCTAATGAGTAAAATGTAAATAGCCGGCGTTGCGCCTGCAAGAGGTGTGCAAGCGGAGAAGGCAAACTGGAAGAGGCAAAAAAGTAGGCCGACAAACATCCCCCCACCAAAATAGAGGGCCAAAAAGTGGTATTTGTTTTTTAGCTTGACGAGGGAGGAACCAAAAGTCCACAGGACATAGAGTTTAAAAAAGATGTAGAGCAACAAGGTAAAATCGATTTCGTGGGATAGAGGTTCGATCAGTAAGTAAGAAACAAATTGCCACACAAAGAGCTTGCGAATGCCTGAGGTGCTCAAACTCAGTATTGTGTAGGGGCTGGGGATACGAAAAACCTGCACGCACAAGGTGTGAAGCAAGAGGGAAAAAAAAGTGGTAATTAAAGTGGTGGCGACTGTAACTCTAACTACTTTAGGCACAGAAGCTGCGCCCATTCGAAGCCTATCAAAAGAATACATAACAGAAACCCTATAATACACAAGGAATTATAGGGCAATGGGCCAATAAAAAGGGATAAAAAAGGAAAAATCTAAAAAGAAGCTTGGGTAGAATGTAGCGATCCCACCCTTTATCAAAGAAACAAGGATCGCTACTTGGCTCAGCGCTCCATTGTCCCAACAAAAAAGAAGAGAGTGCGCCACACTCATTTCTAAAACGGTGGTGAAGCGAGGCGTTTCCCCATCTAATACCCCATCCACACTAAATCGCTAAAACGATTTTTGTGTTCAGTTGTGATGGTGCAGGCAAATATCACCTGGGGCCATACAGAGCGAAAAAGAAAGTCGAGTCGGCCCCTCTTTCGACTTGTGTATGTGGCATCTTAACAATTTTATTATCAATAGGATGGAGTGATCGATTCGCATGCAAACAGGTGGGCTTAATCGCTGGTTGCTTGCCTAGATTGTAAGATCGGTGATTGAGATAGCTCAAATAGGCGGTTACTTTGCCTCGTAAGGGGACACCTAATGGGACTTAGCATGTAACTTGCTATCAATCTTTTAGATAAAAATCTGGTCCTCAAAATATTGACTTAAGCAAGAGCGGAAGGGGAAAATCAAAGCTGTTTGTCGCCCTTTTCATAGAAATTCTCAGTGGCCTTATTCCTCCAAAAGGGTGTACACAACTCTTGGTACTTTCTTTTCTGCAAACAGAGCGTAATTTATTTTAGATGGTTTGGGTACTTTTTTTGATGTTTTAGAAAGAGAGAAAATAACTGGCTCACGGGGTAGCCATTCCCCTTTTTTGCGGTGCCCTCCTTCCTTGTATAGGGGTCTTTTTCAGTACATTTTTTTAATTTTTTATAATAATAAAAAAAAATAGTTTATTTTTTTAAATAAAAAAGTTATTTTTAATTTTATAGGGTAGATATAGAATTTGTGATTTAATTATCAACTAGATTTTAAAAAAATGAAAGGAATTCCAACAAGGAGCGTATCCAATGCCTGTTAAAAGAAGAAGAACAAAAGCAGCTTCTTCGAAGAAAACCACTCGTAAGAGAACAACTAAGAAAACCGCTGCTAGAAGAAAAACCGTGAGAAGTAAGGTTGCAAAGCGCAAAACAACAGCCAAGCGCAAAACAACGGCTAAGCGCAAAACAACAGCCAAACGCAAAACAGCCAAGCGCAAAACAACGGCTAAGCGCAAAACAACGGCTAAGCGTAAAACAACAGCCAAACGCAAAACAGCCAAGCGCAAAACAACGGCCAAACGCAAAACAGCCAAGCGCAAAACAACGGCTAAGCGTAAAACGGTTAAGAGAAAAACAACGGCTAAAAAGACGGCCAGAAGGACCAAGAGAAAATCTGGTAGCACCGTCGTGGTTAGAAGGCGCAGACGCCGCAGAAAAGCGGCTGCTTGACGGCCCGATTACCGTAACTTAAAGAGCGTGATAGCCGTCACGCTCTTGATTCTCTTTGGGTAGTCGGCAGCTGTTTGTATAGGCTAGAGGGGCTTTTCTTTTGTAAGTGATTTGGTTTGCAGCAGCAAATCGATCTCTTATTGAGTAGCAATTCCCTAATTGAAAGCAAAGAAATAGCTTAAGTCCAAGCCTGCAATGTGAAAAGCGCTTACATTTTGGCATTTTTTTGCAAAACTTTTAATAGGTAGGGCAAAGTGACCCCCAAGGCTGTTTTAGGTGGGGTTATGTGTGAAAAGTTCCTTGCATAATGATTTCACTGAGTGGCTTGCGTTGGGATGGAATCTCTTTTTCTTGCATGTCTTGTCTCAGATCTTCCTTTTTACCCCGCTTACCAATTGCAGCCATGGCCTCAACTTGGTACTCTTGTGGAACTTTGCAAATATTTCTCGCTTTTGCATAGTCAAACCCCTGCATGCCGTGGACAACGAGTCCATGGATGTGCCCTTGTAGTGCGAGGTATGCCCAAGCAGCTCCTGTGTCAAAGCTGTGAGTCAATGCAGGGGTTTGGGTATGTTCAGAGATTTTATGGGAGAGGATGAGCAGAAGTACACCAGCTCTTTTGGCCCATTCTCGATTAAAGGGTACTAATAGGGAAAACAAAGAGTCCCACGCTAAAGTATTGCGGTGAGCATAGATGAAGCGCCAGGGTTGGGCGTTATAAGAAGAAGGAGCCCAATGCGCTGCATCAAATAGGCTCATTAGTAGGGTTTGATCAATTGACTCTCCCGTCATTGCACGGGGTGACCACCGGCTGAGTATGAGCGGATGGACATCATATTCTGTCTGCCTCCTTGTTGCAATTTCTTGCGGCAATCTATCTTTCATTTTCTCTTCCTTTTGGATCTTGCTAAGTATGGAGCGATTTTAATACAACATGAACTATTTGAGCAATTAACATGACCAAACCGCCCGTGGCAAACAGATCGCTGGGGAAATGAGCAAGCAAGAGAACCCGACTCAAAGAGAAAACAGAGGCAAGAGATATGCTCAGAATCCGGAAACGGGGGTAGCAAAGGGCAATAGATGCAGCAAGTGTGAACACAGCGGCAATATGACCAGAGGGAAAAGAATGAAAGTAGCTGTCAAAGCTTCCGTGTTCAAATCCAAAAAACCCTTTTGCAAAAAAGGCCTCAGGTCGAGCGCGCCCAATGAAAATTTTAGAGACCCTCACAAAGGCAACGGAAAGCAGTTGGGCTGCGAGCAGCTCAAAAAAAAGCACTGCCTGCCCTAGGTCTTTTTTTGAGAATCGGACATAGAGAAAGCACCCTAAACAAAGGGACAAATAAAGGGGGGGAAAGAGCAGAAAAGAGGCCCATTTGATCAAGGGAGAAGGGCCCAAATAAGTGAGATAGAACATGATTTTATCGAGGAAAAGAAAATCCACAAAAAAGTAGCAAACAAGAGCTGCTAACCCAAAAAGGAGAGCCATGCACCCTAAAAAAGGGGGTTTGCGTATCCGAAAATATTTGGTAAGGCGTGTCATAGAGTGGGAATATAGCGCATTCAGAAAAGAGGGGCAAGCAAGTGGAGCCCCATGAGCATGGGAAACAGCATTTCGTATAAAAGCTATCTTTTCCCGAGGGGCTCAAGCAAGGGTGCATCCAAATTATGTATCTAAAGGACAATTGCTTGAAAACACGCGGCATTCCCACCCCCTTAACGGGATGGGAATGCCGCGTGTTTTCAAAAAATTCTAAATTACAGTATGGTGTAGGTTTGGACAAGAGGTAGGTATAAGACAGACCTGCTATCAACAAATGAGGCATCGTTTAGTGGGTAAAAATGTGACACAAAAGCTTTTAGCAAGTCATTTGTTAGAGGGGAAGATGCTCCTAGATCAAGAGATTGGCCTTAGGATAGATCAAACTCTTTGTCAAGATGCAACGGGAACCATGGTCATGCTTGAGCTAGAGGCAATGGGACTTAAACGGGCAAAAACAGAGGTTTCCTGTCAGTATGTCGATCACAATATTGTGCAAAATGATTTCAAGAATCCGGATGATCACCTCTTTCTCTTTAGTGCAGCACAGAGGTTTGGCCTTTGGTTTAGCAAGGCCGGCAATGGGGTAAGCCATCCGGTTCACATGGAAAAACTCGGTCAACCTGGAAAAACGTTGCTCGGCTCGGACAGCCATACTTGTGCAGGGGGAAGCTTGGGGATGCTCGCCATGGGCACTGGTGGACTCGAAGTTGCGCTTGCAATTGCCGGTGAGCCTTTCTATGTTAAGATGCCCGCGATTATGGGAGTCAAAATCACGGGAAAACTTCCCGACTGGGTAAGTGCCAAGGATGTTGTTTTAGAAATGCTCCGCAGACACGATGTGGACGGAGGCGTGGGAAAAATTCTAGAGTACTACGGTCCAGGTCTAAACACCCTTTCTGCTATGGACCGACATGTCATTGCCAACATGGGGGCTGAGATGGGAGCAACGGCAACTGTTTTTCCTTCCGATATGGAAGTCAGAAGGTTTATGAAGCTGCATGGTAGAGAAAATCAGTGGGTTGCAATTGAAGCAGATCGAGATTGCAGCTATGACTTGCATGATGAAATAGATCTCGGAAAGCTAGAACCCTTGATTGCCTGTCCAAGTAGTCCTGGAAATGTTGTGCCCGTGAGAGAGGTTGCGGGGAAATCTATTTTTCAATCTATGATTGGCTCTTCCGCGAATCCAGGGATGCGGGATTTTGCTATCGCCGCCATGGTAATTGCGGGCAAAAAATCTCAAGACCACGTTTCTTTGGACATCAACCCCACTTCAAGGCAGATTCTTGAAAATCTCACTTCATTTGGGTATCTCTCTTCGCACATCAGGGGGGGTGGACGTATCCATCAGGCAGGATGTAACGGATGCATTGGAATGGGACAAGCGCCGGCAACAGGAAGAATTAGCTTGCGCACCAATCCGCGGAATTTTCCCGGTCGCTCCGGTACAAAAGAGGACCAGGTGTATCTGTGTAGCCCTGAAACGGCGATTGCTTCGGCGATCAATGGGGAGATTACCGATCCTCGTGATTTGAAAGTAGACTACCCAAATTACAAAGAACCAACTGAGATTTATCAAGTGGATGAGCTTACCCCTCCGCTTGCTGTAAGCCAAGGGAGAAGGGAGCTGATTATGGGGCCAAATATCAAGCCACTTCCGAAATTTGAAAAGCTGCAAGATCCTATAACAGGCCCTGCGCTTCTCAAAATGGGCAATAACGTTTCAACGGACGAAATTCTTCCCGCGGGCGCAAAGGTGTTGCCCTTTAGAAGCAATATTCCAGAGATAAGTCGCTTTACCTTTGCTCAAATTGATGAAACCTACTACGACCGAGCGATCCAATATCAAAAAAAAGGGTCCTTTCTGATAGGGGGGAGTAACTATGGACAAGGATCTAGTCGGGAACATGCTGCCATTGCTCCCCGCTATTTGGGTGTAAAAGTAGTGATTGCAAAGAGTTATGCCAGAATTCATCGCCAAAATCTGATCAATTTTGGCATTTTGGCCCTCATATTTTCAAATCCAGGTGATTATGATGAGGTCGATCAGGAAGACATTCTCGAAATCAAAGACGCTGTAAAAAACTTCGATCAAGGGGGGCAGCTAAAAGTAGTGAATAAGACCAAACAGAAGGCTTTTATGGTGATTCATAATTTTACTTCTCGCGAAATCGCCTCTGTTAAGGAAGGGAGTTTGATTAACGTTGCTATGAAAAAGCATTGCTAGGAAAGCATATGTTGCTTTTTATTGTTCGGATTTTCTTGACCACTATCGTTGTTGTGACAACGGCCCATATTTTGCCAGGGCTGGAGGTCAAAAATATGTTAGATGCCGTAATTTTTGGACTCATTTTGGGTTTGATCAACGCGATTGTACGCCCCGTTTTGACTTTGTTGACCCTTCCAATCACAATTTTTACCCTGGGGCTTTTCCTACTCGTCATTAATACCTTTACTTTTTGGCTCGCCGGGGAAGTCTCTTATGGAGTGCATATTCACTCTTTCTGGGGGGCATTTTGGGGGGGCATGATTGTATGGGTTACGGGGCTTTTGACCAATCGACTTATTTGGAATCGAGACATTTATTAAGGGGGGCCCTTTTATTGGGTTAGGGTCTGATATGCTGCTTGATCTAAAAGCTGATCCATTTCGGATGGGTTATGCACCTCTATTTCAAAAAGCCACCCCTTTGACTCGGGAAAATCATTGAGCAAAGTGGTGTCTTGTTGCAATGCATCATTGACCTTTGTTATTGTCCCAGTAACAGGGGAGTAGATGTCAGCTGCAGCTTTTGTCGATTCGAGGATGGCAATTTCAGATCCTGCCTGTACCTCTTGCCCTATCTTGGGCAGCTCCACATACACAATTTCACCCAATTCTTTTTGAGCACGCGAAGAGATTCCCACTCGAGCGTGGGTTTTGTCCATCTGAATCCATTCGTGAGAGCGCGCGTACTTCATTTATGCCTTAATCTAAGCTTCACAATCATCTTGCCCAAAAAGGGGGATGTTTTTCAAGGAGAAACATTGAGAACCTCGATTTACTATCACTTTTTTCTACTCAAAAACTTTTGCGGTAATTGTGTATCCGTTCAGTAGGGGGGGGGGTGGCAAAATAAAGACTTAAATGAAAAAAGTGATACTCCCTCTTGTAAATGCGCTAAAGCAAGATGAGGAGTTTAGAAAAAAGGGAATAGATTTTCGAAACAAATACTTTCTGAGAAGCTTGTGATCACAAATTGGCAACCGTTTTAAAGTGCATTTTTGCAACATTTGGAAGCATCGCACGTCCATGTGTTGCCACAAACATCCGTCCGGCTTGAAGAGCGATATTCGTAGCCCCTTTGGGAAGCTTGACTTGAAACTTTCGGCTGAGTTCATCTATCCCCTCAATAAAAGCGGCGCGAGCCAAGATAGAAGCAGCGGCCACCACAATATCCTCTTCGCCTCGATGTTTCTGCGTGAGCTCGACATCAACTCCCTTCTGTTTGAGAGCAAATTCGACGACGTGCTCAGCTGCAAATTGATCAATAGTAACCTTTTTGCACCTCGTCTTTTGGAGGATTTCTTCGATCGCCTTTGCGTGCCCCCAACCGAGAAGGCGGTTGAGGTTTTTAAATTTTCCGTACAAAACATTGTATTTTTGGGGTGAAATCGTCACAAGGGCAAAGGGAAATTGGTCGCGAATCTGTTTGGCACACTTGGTGATCGACCCATCTGACATTTTTTTGCTGTCCTGCGCTCCCATTTTTGCAAGTGCCACAGCCCCTTTTTGATCAGCAAACACAGAACCGATGACAAGAGGCCCAAACAGATCCCCTTTACCCGATTCATCCACACCAATGTGGGGAGTGCATGTTAAAGAGGCGTGAGGGTAGGAATAATTCAGCTCACCTAAGATATTGGGCTCGAGATAAAAGGTGATAAAATCCCCTTTATCTTTACCCTGGACAAGGAGTTTACCCGATTTATAAAGCGTGCAGGAGACCCCTTTTTTCTTGGCGCAAAACAGAGTGTATTGAGGGCGAGAAAACACAAAACCTTGCTCTTTCAAGTCTTTCTCCAACCTAAAGGCATGGGAAAGGTCGATCTGAGCAACAAAACAAGAAGGTGGATCCATGACCGCTTCATTTTGCCATTTTTTGTTTTTTAATTGTAGATTTTAGGTCAATCGTTTAGTCTGACCGTTTTGAAAGGCAAGTGATTTGGAAGATGATATATGACGCAAGATATTAAGCAAATTGGGGAGAGATTCAAAACCAAAAGGAAAGAGCTGAACCTCTCACTCAAAGAGGTTGAAAACTCAACTTCTATTCGTGCCAACTATATTGAGGCGATTGAAGAGGGAAGGGAGGACCAATTTTTGTCTCCCGTTTATATGTTGGGTTTTCTCAGACAATATGCCAATTTCCTCGGCATGGATGGGGATAAGATCATTCGGGATAATCCCAAAGCGTTTGAAATGGCGCGAGCTAAACACGATTTTTCTTATGGCATAGGAACGCTCGAAGTGCGGGGTAGCTTGGGAAACGGAGTCAAGTGGCTTCCCCACGTAATGTGGGCATTTATTTCGGTGATCATTTTGGCGGCATCCTATTTTCTCGCCAAATATTTCGACGTTCTTTGACACTTGCCCGGGAAAATGGAAAAGGGATCCTCTGTTTTTTCAGATTTTTATTTCGGTATACTTAAACAGAAAAATTTGACAGAATGAGTTACT
Source organism: Simkania sp. (assembly GCA_027942475.1). Taxonomy (GTDB): domain Bacteria; phylum Chlamydiota; class Chlamydiia; order Chlamydiales; family Simkaniaceae; genus JANQSR01. Next base: position 13,554 of record JAQFVP010000008.1, read on the forward strand.
TTGGCATGTTAAACCGCAGCAGATGAGTTCATGGAAAAGAGCGTTCTCGGTGATTACACGATTATCAAGCAAATTGGGCAGGGTACACTCGGCCATGTCTATTTGGCAGAGCATCGATTTATCAAGAGACAGTTCGTACTCAAAGTCCTCCCGGAAGAGCTCGCAGATGACCGCAATTTTATTCAGCGGTTTGAAAAAGAAGTAGGACTGCTCGCCACTCTCGACCATCCTCACATTGTCAAGATGCACACCGTTTCATTTGCCGATGGATACTACTTTCTCGTTACCGACTGCATTGTCGATTGTTTTGGCGAAACGACAAATCTGACTCAATATCTCGGTGTAAACAAGCAGTCTTTAAACGAAAATGAAATTCTCGAGCTCCTTTCCCAGGTAGTGTCTGCATTGCAATACGTGCATCAAAAACGGCTTAGAAAAGAGCCTCTTGCGCATCGCGGCATCAAACTCAATAATATTCTCATTGGCAAAGGGGAAAGGGGTCTGCACGTGTATCTATCCGATTTCGGTCTCTCCCGTGTTGTAGGAGAAGCTGTGATTTTGACCCGCCTTTACAAAGTGCTCGCTGATGTGCTTTCAATCGACTTATCCCCTCCCAAGTCCGCTCTGCAGCAAAACAAAGAAAATTCCTATTTGACCCACTTTCTCGAATCTAGTAAACTCTCAAAACTGCACGCATCTTTTCTGCAGACATACCATTTCCTCGCACCCGAGCAAAAAATTTATCGAGAGCAGCCCGTCAACCCGTCCGCCGACGTGTATGCATTTGGCGTCTTGGCCTATTTCCTGATCATGCATACCTTTCCGGAAGGGAGATTTCCCCTGCCCTCAGAAGTGCATCCCGATCTTCGCTTAGACTGGGATGTTTTGATCTCACGGTGTTTACACCCCAATCCAAGTCAAAGACCCTCTTCACTGCCGAAAGTGCTCAATCAATTGATTCATCCCCGCCTAGATACCCAAGAAAAAGAGCCTATACCTCAAGTGGCATCAAACGATTTGGATTGGAAAGGGCAAACTGCTTCAGAGGATATAGTAGCCCCCTTGAGCAGCTCTTTGGAGAACAAAGAGGGGAAAGATAGTCTGGCCTGTTTGGATCATCCGAAATCAAAGATTGCTCAGGAGCAGCCCGATATGTTGCAAAGTATCTCAGATGCTATGCAAGCCACCGAGCCCAAACCGGTGCTGAATCCGGGCGAGATCAAACGCCCCGAGTATGACCCAGATCCTGCAGCAGCCTTCCATGTGGAATCTACTGTAGCGCGCTACGTTCCAAAACGGGATGAGGTCAAAGACATCACACCGCTCCAAAGTGAGATGGTGGTCATCAAAGGGGGAGAGTTTCAACGCGGTTCAAATCAGGGGGGCAGGGATGAAAGACCTCGGCATACGATTGTTTTGAGCAGCTTTGCAATGGATGTACATCCCGTGACCAATGAACAATTCGTCCGTTTTCTCGAAGTGATGGGAGGGGAGAGGGATGCGAACAATCAAACGATGATCCAGTTGAAAGGATCCCGTATCAAACGATATAATGGCAAACTTATCATCGAATCCGGTTATAAAAACCACCCGGTGATTACCGTGACTTGGTATGGGGCGGTTGCTTATGCCAAGTGGGTAGGCAAACGGTTGCCCACAGAAGCCGAATGGGAAGTGGCCGCCTCGACCAAGGGGGATGGGATGGTTTATCCAACTGGTTCTACGATCGAAAGAACGCAGGCCAATTTTTTTGGCACTGATACCGTTACGATAAAGAGTTATCCACCAAATGAGTATGGACTCTACGATATGGGTGGCAATGTGTACGAGTGGTGTCAAGATTGGTATCAATACAACTACTATGAAGTTTCACAGCAAGAGCCAGAGGACCCAAAGGGGCCTCTTCAGGGCGTTTATCGCGTGTTGCGCGGTGGTTGCTGGAAGAGCTTAGAAGAGGATTTGCGCTGCTCTCATCGGCATCGTAATAACCCCGGTATCGTGGATCCGACCTATGGGTTCCGCTGCGCAGCGGATGTTGATGAGACTTAAATCTTCACCCCTTTACAGGCAAGTTACTTTTTGGTTTCCTCTTTGGAGCCAATCTGTGAAAAGCAAAGTAAAACGGGGCAGACGGCGTTTTTGAGTATTTTTTCGACGAGACTCCCGTACCCCTTTGACCCACCTCCCTTTGTCAAACTGGTCCCCATGACAAGCAGGTCATATTGCTCTTTTTTGATCAAGTCAATAATGGCTCGATCCACGGCACGTGCTCGAATGATTTCCAAATTTATCTGAACATTGAATTCTCCACCAATTGCTGCAGCTCTTTTTAAGATGGACTCAGCCATACTCGTGCGGTAGGGCAAAGAAGCTTTGAGTATGAGAGAAAAAGGCACTTCGATCACGTGCAAGGCCGTGATTTTAGCTCCATGCACTTTTGCAATTTCACAAGCCATCTGTACAGTCTGTGTTTCTTTTCCCCCACGAGTTGGGACTAAAATCTTTTGATAGTGACGAGCTTGATATTCGGGGATTTTGATTTTTTCGATCTCTACCTTGCCCGTTGGACTGAGCTCCTGTTTTTTCCGATAAAAAAAATACATACAAAGGCCGAATATCAACCAGGTCATGCCAAGGTAGCGGCCGTCCGGTTTGTTGATCACCACCAGTACCCAGGTGGCAAGGGTTGCTATCCCCCCCATAATGCTCGTGATGGGGATAGAAATATTTTTAATTCGAATATTAAAAGGGATACGAAAATGCCTCTTATCAGTTGGCTTGCGTATTCTCAAGATAATCAAAGAAAGATGTGTCATAAAAAAAGCCAGCATGGCACCAAAGTTGTAAAGGTCTGCGAGAAAGGTCAACTTTCCTCGGCTCGCTACCACAATGCAGATGGCCAAAAAAGAAAAAATGGCCAGTGATATATAAGGGGATTTGTAGCGGGGATGCAAACGGTAAACGTAGCGGGGAATTTGGTATTTTTCTCCCATGTTGAAGGAAAGGCGTGAAGCGCCGATAAGTCCGGCGTTTGAGGCGACATATAGGATGGTCGCCGCTAAAATGCCAATCCAACCCCCTAAAAATGTCTTGCCCACTGAAAAAACACTGACAATGCCTGCAATAGGATCTTCGAGATATTTTGTGCTCAGTGTTTGTGGATCAACAGCAGATAGAGCTACCACTGAAATCCCGATATAGACAAAAAAAAGCATGCCCATTGCCATCATCATCGCTTTGGGAACTGTTTTGGCAGGGGATTTGGCTTCACTACTGAGCTGCGCCATCGATTCAATTCCCGTATAAGCCACCATGGCCATAGCTGTCCCCTTCCAAAATTGATGCCATGTTGGGGACCAAGTCGAACCTTGGACTCCGATACGCAGATGATCTAAGAGATCCGGAATTTTTACAAGATAGATCGACCCAATGAAGATCACAAGCACCTGTGTGAAAAGTGTCAATGTGGTTAAAAACCAGCTGATTTTAGCAGACCCCCTTACCCCCCTGAAATTGACCAGGAAAAGGGAGAAAATGATCACAATGGTAAGCCCAATTTTCCATTCTGGCTGTTTGAGAGGCTTGAAAAAAAAAGAGAGATAAGGGGCGATCGAATAGGATGAAATTGCAATTGTTACAATAAAATCTAACAAAAGAGCCCAACCGGCGATGAAAGAAATGAGGTCATTAAATGCATAGCGCGCGTAGGTAGAGGATCCACCCGTTTCTCGGACCATCGAGGAAAGTTCTGCATAAGAAAGGGCTGTAAATGCAAATATTATGCCAGCCAGAGCGAGCGAAAGGGGAGCGGCCCCGAGCGAGAACATCGTGGTGATACCCAGAGCATAATAGATAGAAGACCCCAAATCACCATAGCCAACGGCAAACAGATCCCCGATCCCCAAGACCCGATCAAACGAGCCTTTATCAATTTGACTGCGCAGTTCGCGGGAGGTTTTTTTCATAGTAAAAAAGGGCTTATGCACGGGAGGGGATCACTATATTGTAGCCTCCGCGCGCGGGGGGTCTTTCCTTGCCCATTTTAAGTGTATGCAAGTGATTTGATTAAAAATCAAGCGGTGGTTAATACCTGTTTTGGCAACTGAAAAAAAAGCGATTCTTTGGTGTATTCAATCTCTTCAATTTCTGTGATACCCATAGACTTAAGGGAGGATATGCAACACTGAACGACCGATTCAGGAGTGGATGCTCCGGCCGTCAATCCAACAGAAGACACCCCTTCGAGCCAAAGGGGATCGATTTCTTGGGATGAGTTGATCAAATAGCTCGAAACACCTCTAAGCTCTGCCACTTCCCGAAGCCGATTGGAGTTGGAGCTCATCGCGTCGCCTACGACGAGTACAAGGTCGACGCAATCTGTGATTTGGCGCAAAGCAAGCTGCCTATTTGTTGTTGCGTAGCAAATAGAAGAGCTGCTCAATGTCTTTGCATGGGGATACTTTTTAAGCAGAGCACCCGTAATTTGTTTGACATCATCCAAACTCAAAGTGGTCTGCATGATATAAAAAAGGGGTTGATTGGGTGGAAATTTGAGCTGCTGCACGTCGGAAACAGATTCAATTACTGTGGTTTTTTCAGGGGCTTCTCCCAGAGTGCCGATCACTTCTACATGCGTTTTATGCCCTATAAGAAGAATCTGATACCCCTTTTTCGCATACCGTTTAACAGCTGAATGGATGCGGATAACAAGCCCACAAGAAGCATCAATTTCGATGAGCTTTCTCTTTTTTGCGAGTGCGCGTTGAGCAGGCGAAACTCCGTGGGCAGAATAGATGACCCTTCCCTTTCTGGGAATTTTATTTAGATCTTCGATGAAAACAACCCCTTTAGCCTCTAGATCTTTGACCACATGACTGTTGTGCACAATGTGGTGGTTTACATAAATGGGAGGGCCCCATAAATCGAGCGCCTTTTCTACCGTCTGAATCGCACGCACAACACCGGCGCAAAAACCGCGGGGTTTTAATAAGAAGAGTTTTTTCATCTTTTTTTCTCCATGTCTATTTACTGATACAAGTGACAAGCCACTCCGCAAGTCGGAGATACCTTTTTCCAGACGGGAGTTTTGCTTTTGCAAATGGGCATTGCTTTTTTGCATCTAAAGCAAAAGATGCACCCTTTGGGAGACAGTTCTGACTTGGGTATATCCCCTATTAGCCCAAGTGGATAGCTTTTTCGATCAGAGCGCAGGGCAGAGGAGAGGAGGGTCTGAGTATAGGGGTGCAAAGGGCGCGCATATAGCTCAGCACTTGAAGCAAGCTCTACCAATTTACCAAAGTACATCACGGCAATCCGGTCGGACAGATATTTGACCACAGTTAGGTCATGGGAAATCAGTAAGTAAGTTAAACCCCTTTCTTTTTGTAATTTTTTGAGCAAATTGATGATTTGTGCTTGGATTGACACGTCTAAAGCGCTTGTCGGTTCGTCACAAATCATCAACTTGGGGCGCAGGGCAAGGGCCCGTGCAATACTGACCCGTTGACACTGACCTCCACTCAATTCATGGGGAAAGCATTGGGCGTGATCTGCCGTAAGCCCTACTAGGCTCAGCAACTCCAAAACCTTTTGGCTTCTCTTGGCAAAAGAGCCTACTTGGTGAATATCGAGCGGTTCGGAGATGATCTTGCCCACGCTCATCCGCGGGTTTAAAGATGCATGAGGATCTTGAAAGATACACTGCATATCGGCGCGTAATTTGCGCATATCTTTCACACTGCACCTTTTGATGCTCTTTCCTTGAAAGAAAATCTCTCCGCTGTCTTCCCGATAAAGACGCATTAAAATGCGGGTGAGTACCGTTTTTCCGGATCCCGATTCACCGACAAGTGCCAGAGTTTCCCCTGCGTATATGGATAAAGAAAGATCGTCAATCGCACTGACAACACCCCTTTTCATACGAAAAGTTTTGAAAAGATGCTTGGTTTCTATGAGTTTAGCTTTGTTCATGACATTTTTCCCCTTTCTGTCGATCATATAGCCAGCAATGGACCGATCGGTTTTTTTCTAGTTGGATATGATGTGGCTTTTGCAAGTAACACATTTGTTTTGCGTGTGGACATCTCTTTACAAACGAGCAACCGATCGAGATTAGGGAAGGGTCGGGAGGAGCTCCCTCGATGGTCCCTAGTGGCTGCGTTACTGGCGTGTCGATGCGGGGAATGACATGCATTAAACTACGGGTATAGGGATGTTTAGGGGAGCGCAAAAGATCTTGAATAGGGGCTGTTTCAATAATTTCTCCAGCATACATCACTGCAACGCGATCGCATAAATTTGTGACAACGCCAAAATCGTGTGTAATCACAATCATGCTCATTCCCTCTTTTTTTTGGATTGATTTGAGCATATCTAACACGTTTGTTCTCACGGTAGCATCGAGAGAAGTGGTGGGTTCGTCTGCAATGAGAAGCTCAGGTTGGGCAATTGTCGCAATAGCAATGGCAACTCTTTGCCGCATCCCTCCGCTCAGCTCGTGCGGGTATTGGTGATAACGAATCTCTGGTTGGCTTACTCCCAATTGAGTTAAAAGTGAGATCACACGCTTTTTGACTGCGCTCCGATTAGCTGCTAAGCGGTGCTGTTTGTACCCTTCTCCCACTTGCTTGCCGATTTTGATGGTGGGATTTAAAGAGGTCATGGGATCTTGAAATACCATACCGATTTCCCTGCCCAAAAAAGAGCGCATCTGCTTTGAAGTGTTTTTGAGCAAATCTCGACCTTTGTACAAAGCAGCGCCTGAGATGATTTCATCTTTCACACCCGGCAGTAAGCCAATTAGTGATTTGGCCATCATTGATTTGCCACATCCCGATTCTCCAATAATTCCCAAAGTCTCTCCCCGCTTCAGTTCAAAACAGAGATTGCGCACAACGTGCATTTTTTTTCCTAGAGAGGTAAAACTCACCGAAAGATTTTTTACAAAGAGCAATTGATTCATTTGCGAAGCCTTGGATCGAAAGCATCACGCAGTCCGTTTCCGACCAGATTGAAGGACAAAATCGTCAGAGTAATAAAGCAAGCGGGGAAGAAAAGGCGCCAAGGGTAGTAACGCAGAGCAGGCAGTCCATCGCTGGCCATGGTCCCCCAACTCGCCATCGGGGCTTGGATGCCCAGCCCGAGAAAGCTCAAAAACGCTTCACTAAAGATGGCTGTTGGGATAGTAAAGGTCATGGTCGTCATGATGGGACCGATTGCATTGGAAAGTAAGTGGCGGGTTAAAATTCTCCATCTACCCGCACCGAGCATCTTCGCAGCCATCACAAAATCTCTTTGCTTGATTTGCAAAATTTGTCCGCGCACAATCCGGGCCATGTTTACCCAACCGGTGATGGTAAGGGAGATGATGATCGCCGTGATGCCAGGTTTCATGCTTACCATCAGTAAAATGACGATGAGTAGGTGGGGAAGGGAATAGAGAATATCTGATATGCGCATCATACATTCTTCTACCCTGCCTCCGATCATCCCTCCAAGGCCACCGTAAAAAACCCCAATGATCATGTCGATGAGGGCAGCGGAAATGCCCACGAATAAAGAGATGCGCGCACCCCACCAAATACGGGTAAATATATCCCGCCCTAGCTCATCGCTCCCCAGCCAAAACATACGCCCCGGTGGGGTATTTTTCAGATGGAGGCGAATGCCGTAATAAGTATGTGAACTTAGGTAGGGAATGAGCACTGCACCGACGAGCAAAACAATTAGAAATCCCAAAGCAAACACAGCAATCCTGTTTTGTTTGAAGCGTTCACGAGACTCTCTCCAATAAGAATACCCCTTCTTTACCGACTTTTCTCGATTTGGTGCAGAAAGCAAGGTTGCGATGGGCTTTTTCAATGTTCTTGCCTCTGGCCAATCCGAATTCTGGGATCAATCCAGAGGTAAAGAAGGTCGATCAAGAAAACGGTGATGAGTAAAATCGAGCTGTAAAAGACAGTCATTCCCATAATGAGTGTATAGTCCCTATTGGCGATGCTCTTGACGAGCCAACTGCCCAATCCGGGAATGCCAAAAATTTTTTCAATCACAAAACTTCCCGTCAAAATAGAGCTGGAAAGAGGCCCTAGATAAGTAACTACTGGGAGGATACTATTTTTCAGGACATGTTTGAAAATTACCTGCTTTTCAGAAAGCCCCTTTGAACGCGCCATTTGGTCATAATCTTGCTCCAGCTCTTCTACCATATTGGCTCGAATCAAACGGGCAATAAAGGCGGTTGGGAGCGCAGAGAGAGAAAGAGCGGGAAGCAGGCTGTGGGCAAAGCTTCCCCATCGGGCAATGGGCAATATCTCCCATTGCATGGCTAAAAAAAATTGCAAAATCGTTGCCGTGACAAAATTAGGGGTAGAAATGCCCAAAACAGCGATGATCATGCACGCATGATCTTGCCACTTTCCCCTATAAATGGCTGCTAAAACCCCCAATAACACACCGAGCACAAGAGAGATGATAAGAGCCTGCAAACCGATAATGCAAGATATGGGAAACCCCTCTTTGATGATTTTAGTCACCGTGAGTCCTTCATGTCGAATAGAAGGGCCTAAATCCCAAGTGATTAGCCCTTTGAGGTACCTTCCGTATTGGACATGCCAGGGCTGATCGAGGCCGTAGTGACGACAAAGACTTTGCAGTACCTCTTCTGGAAGCCCCTGTTCTTCGAGAAATGGAGTTCCGGGAATGGATCGCATCAAAAAGAAGGTCAAAGAAGACACAAAAAACAAAGAAAAGAGCAAAACGAGCACTTTGCGAAGGATAAATTTATACACCGCACAATATTTTCTTCCAAAAATAGCTCTTTTAAAAGAACCTTACTAATAGGTTAGGATAAAAGGTTTATTTTGTCAAAGCACCTTTTTTTAGTTAACCTAGATATGAAGAAAAAAGATTTTTGTTTTAGCAGATACATGTTTAAATAAATCAAATCACCTGTTTGCATTTTTTTTTAAAAATGAGATAATAGGGTTTTCGAATTTAAAAATTTGGGACTTGATAATGATAGGCTATAATGACATTGAAAAGATTTTAGGGGATCGAGCGGAGTATTTTCTGAGTCATACCTGCAAAACCATCCCAAAAGAGCGGCTCTACGCCCCCGGTCCTGACTGGGTAGACCGCATCTTTGCTGAGTCGAGCCGCAATATACGGGTGATGCAGAGTATGCAAGAAATCCTGAAACACGGTCGTTTGGGTGGAACGGGGTATGTTTCCATTCTTCCCGTAGACCAGGGAATTGAACATACAGCTGGCGCATCATTTGCTCCCAATCCCGCCTACTTTGACCCCGAAAACATCATTCAGCTCGCTATTGAAGGGGGGTGCAATGCCGTCGCGACAACTTTGGGCGTGTTGGGGAGTGTGGCCCGTAAATATGCTCACAAGATTCCCATGATTTTAAAATGTAACCACAACGAGCTCCTTTCTTACCCCAACACTTATGACCAAATCCTCTTCGGCTCTGTTAAGCAGGCGTATGACATGGGGTGCCGTGGCCTGGGGGCAACTATTTATTTTGGATCTTCGGAAAGCCGCAGGCAAATTTGTGAGATATCGCGCGCGTTTGAAATGGCGCACGAAATGGGGATGGTAACTATTTTATGGTGTTATCTCAGAAATAGTGCTTTTAAAAAGGGAGACGCCGACTATCACAATGCGGCAGATGTAACGGGCCAGGCCAATCACCTCGGCGCTACCATTCAAGCCGATATTGTCAAACAAAAGCTACCTGATTGTAATGGAGGGTTCGAGGCATTGCAATTTGGCAAATACACTCAAAAGATGTACTCAACACTTGCTAGCGACCACCCAATTGATCTCACTCGTTATCAAGTATCCCATGGGTACATGGGGCGGGTAGGCCTCATCAACTCTGGAGGTGCTTCGGGAGACAACGATTTGCAACAGGCTGTGATCACTGCCATAGTCAACAAGCGATCCGGAGGTTTGGGTTTGATCTCTGGTCGTAAGGCCTTTCAAAAACCTTTGCACGAAGGGATAAAAATCTTGCATGCCATTCAAGATGTCTATGCTTGTAAAGAAATTGTGCTCGCTTGAATAAGCCCCTTTTTTACAGCAGAATCGCTCACAATATTTTCCGTAATTTGATCAAAAAACAGTAAGCCATTAAGTTGGGATAAAAGAGTATGAAAATAAAGGCCACTTGCCCTTTCATACCTTTCCTATCTGTGTAATATTGAGAGAAAAACGCAGCTATGAAATTTTCCAGCAAACTATTTTGCTTTTTTCTTTGTCTGAGTGTGGTGAGTACAACCTTGGCAATTTTCGTAATGTACCGAGAATACTCCAGACTCACTTTAAATGAGATGAGAAGTAAGATTGTGTCACTGTCCGCGGCTACAGCTCAAAAAGTTGACCCCAAAACAGTGCAAAGCTATATTGCCACGAAGGGGGACGCGGATAGCTTAAGCTTTCAAACGCTCAAACAAAAGCTCAAAGAGATGCAAGATCTTTACAGGCAGGTAGGCGTATCTGTGCAAAGGGTGTATATCATCTCCCGTAAAAAAGATGTCGATCAATATTATTTTGTCATTGGAACAGAAAAGATGCTCGGTTTGCCTTCCAAGTTTGGGCAAGTGCTTGAGGGGAAACAGCTCCCTGACTTGGGAGTAGCGCAAGCGAAGTACAAACCCTTTTCTATGTTTCGAGAAACTTTCATGACCGGCTATGCGCCTATTTTTGACTTTAAGGGGGATGAAGTAGCTCTTTTGGGAATTGAGGTCGAGGTCAAAAGAATTATTTTTGAAATTCATAAACTCTTTGTGTACGCTTCGATTGCTTTTTTCGTTTCGATCTGCATTGCCATCATTCTTTCCTATGTTTTGTCAAAATCTGTGGCGCGCTCCCTTTTATCTCTACGCGATACTGTCAAAATGATTGGAAAAGGACGTTTTTCAACCCGTTCTCACCTCCATACCCGAGATGAATTTAACGACCTTGCAAATAGCATCAATTCTATGGCTCAGGGTCTAGAAGAGCGGGAAAGGCTCAAAGTAGGGTTGGCTCGCTACGTTTCCCGTTACGCTTTAGAACAACTTTTGAAACTAGACAAACCGATTACCCTCGAAGGAGAAAGGAAAAGGGTCACCATTCTTTTTTCTGATATTCGCCATTTTACTACCATTTCGGAAAAGTTGCCCCCCGAAGAGGTATTAAAACTGCTCAACGAGTACTTTAAAGAAATGATAGAGGTAATCTTTAGCTATGGCGGAACGCTTGATAAATTCATTGGTGACGGCTTGCTCGCTGAATTTGGGGCTCCTCTAGATGATACGTTGCAAGAATTGCATGCAGTATTAGCAGCAATTCACATGCATCTGCGTCTCCAAGCTCTTTGCAAAAAGTGGGCCCAACAGGGAAGAAAGTGTTTTTCAATGGGTATTGGAATCCACGCTGGTTTAGCAATCTTGGGGAACATTGGCTCTGAAAAGCGGATGGAGTACACGGCGATTGGTGACACTGTCAACGTTGCATCCCGCCTCGAGAGATTGACCAAACAGCTCGACAAACCAATTATTATTTCTGAAGCTGTCTATGAAAAAATAAAAGATCATTTTATTTTTGAAGACTTACGTAAAAACAAGCTTGCCGGACGCATGGAAAATGTTCAAGCTTATGCAATTGATCCAAAAATACAAAAAAATCTCGACCGATTTAAAAAACATGTTCCCATCTAGTGTTTCTTACAAGTAGGGCAATTGACTTAAGATACTTTTGAAGGCTCAAAAGAAGCAATGAACTGGGCTATTTGGCGACGCATTTGGTCATGCTCGTGAGTGAGGTAAGAGATCTCCAACTTATAGAGAACATTCTCGCAGAGGACTAACATGCCCGCTGTTTCCCGTCCATGCGCGCGGTATTGAAAGTCTAAAGCGGGGTACGATTTAAATGTTTTTAGAGTTTGACCGGATAGGCGGGTATTTTTGAGGTGGGATAACAAGAGGTAGATCGTTCTCTTAAGCAATTTTTTTGGGCTTAATTTCAACCAATTGTCGGGCAAAGCAGTATAGCTAACGGAAATCACTTTGTCATTTTCTAGACATTGGTATTCGTGATAAAGTAAATTATTTTTAGAACGGGGGATGGAAAGCTCCTTCGCCCTGTACTCAGGTGTGTTTGGTAAGCAAACCGTAAAGGACCCGTTTTCAGGAGAGCACCTCGACCAGGTTTCGATGCCAGGCCCTTCCTCTTCTCCCCCTAGCTGGTGGATTGACTCTGCCTTTTTGCCTTTGTTAAACTCATGCAAGCCGTATGCGCCCAAGAGGGCAGCAAAGAGAGCCCCCACAAGCAAGGATAGCTTTTGACTAAAAAAAATCTTTCCCCTCATTCTACCCCATGGATTCACTTGCAAAATGGACTTAATTTTAGAGAAAAAAAGATTAAAAATCAAGAAGCGCGCCCACATCATATTTTATTTTTTATTATAATAATTTTTTTAAAAATGGTACTTCTTGGGTGTGATACACATCCCGACAATATAAGTAATCAAAATTGGAAAAAAACCGGTAATAAATAGGGCAATTAAAGTGATCAGTCGCACAACGGTTGGATCTATACCAAATGTCTTTGCAATGCCAGAGCAAAGCCCTGCCAATTTTCTGTCTCCCTCTGAGAGGTAAAGTTTTCTGCATTTGATTTCAATATAGGTCCTAGGTCCTAGGGGGATAAGTATCCATCCAATTACATAGACCACCCCGATCGGGAGGAGACCGGTAAGGATACAAAAAAATGTGACAAATAGTCGGATGATCGTGGGATCTAACCTCAAAAATTGGCCCATCCCACCGCAAATTCCGGCTACTTTTTTATCCCAGCGATCTCGGTATAAACGCTTCATGACACTCTCGTAAAAAGGTCCACCACACGGAGGTAGGGATTGCAAAACTCCTCCTTTTTGCGTGATACGAAAAAAAAATGCAAGGACATTACATGGAAAGGCAGAACCGTTTTTGTGAAAAAATCACGATTTGTGTGTAGAATGATTTCCTTTTGCAAAGCAAAATCAAACCGAGTGTAAGAGGTCTGCATGTCAAAAAATGTAACCAAAAGAAATAGGGTAATGTCTGGGTTTTACCGGTTGCCTTTTACACCGCTTGCATTTTTCGGAGGTGGGCACCTCCAAACAGTTGTAGCAGCTATGATCACCTCTTTTCCTCTTCCCTCTACCAAGCGGTTTGTCTATCTCCCGGATGGAGATTCTATTACCTATGAAGTGAGCACTCCCAAGCAGTGGCAATCAACAGATCCCACTGTGGTCATCATCCACGGTCTCTGTGGTTCTTCCCGCTCTTCTTATGTTGTTCGAGTTGCAAAGAAATTTGATAAAAAGGGAATTCGTACTATTCGGATGAATTTAAGGGGGTGTGGTAGTGGACGAGGATGGGCTAGAAAAATGTATCACATAAATAGCAGTGATGATGTATGGCATGGATTGAAAAAGATCAAAAACGAAACACCTGATTCCCACCTCATTGTGATAGGGTTTTCATTGGGAGGCAATATCGTTTTGAAAATGGCGGGAGAACGGAGTAAACAAGCCAAGCACCTAGTTGATAAGCTCATTGCAATCAGTCCGCCCATCGATCTAAGAGCAAGTATGCAGCAATTGAGTAAAAGCAAAATCTATGAAAAATACTTCATGTTTTATTTGCGCCGTGCAATGGTCAATGTGCACAACCATTTTTCAGACCTGCCACCCATCAGGGTCTCACCAAAAATGTCTCTTATCGAATTTAATGAGTTTTACGTCGCTCCACAATCGGGCTGTTCAAATGCTCGAGAGTATTATTATGCCAGCAGCTCGGGACGCTTCATTGGTGATATAAATATCAATACCCACATTCTATTTTCAAGAGATGATCCAATTGTCAATTATAATGTGCTCAAACAGATTAAAATTCCGAGCAATGTGCGGATTTTTATTACAGATAAAGGAGGACATGTGGGGTATCTCGGTATGCCGGGCAGAAAAAGAGGTTTTTACTGGATGAACAAAACGCTTGTTCGTTGGGTTTCTCTTCCATCTTGTTGACTTTCTGTCTAAGGCTCTTTTGGAAATAGTAATTTTAATCCACATTCGTAGACCATAGAGGCCGCCTGGCTGCCTAGTTTTGAATAAAACCGATGGGATGGAGAGCGGTTCTCCTCTTCAACATCCAGGGGGTAGAGATAGCACATGGGCTCAGCAAAAAAGAGGTGTTCATGGGCGCGGATGGGGGATAGAGGGTATTCAAAAGAGATTTCTGCAATGTTACCGAAGAGTTGTCCAAACTTGGATACTACATCCCCTCGGCAGATAAACCCCTGAAATGCGGGTTTTGCCGTGTCTGGGACTGCTTTCCATTTTTTAATTAGATCTTCACTCACTCCGGGGAAGTTGAAAGCATAAGAAATCTCATGGGGTGCATTACTAATAAAAGGGTATTCATAAATCAGCGTGTAAAGAACGATAGAGCCCCCTAAACTATGTCCGATCACCCTTACCTTGCCTCTTTCTAGAGAAATGATCTTTAGCCATTTGTGCAAATCGGTTTGCGCATTTTCAAATAGGCTTCGTCCAGGCCCTTTCGGATCAAAATCACTGATGATTGAAGCTTTGCTCCCTTCATTTTTTAAACAAAGATCAGTTCCTCGAAAAAGCAAGAGAGGAGCGGCTTGGTCATTGTTAGTACTGACAAAGCCAAAAGCTCGTACTTGGCTCCACAAGTCAAACACTTTTTCAACGACATATTCTGAAAGATGGATCTCTTGAAGAGATTTACGCGTGGGAATAGAAACTCTGTCTCCCAACTTCAACTTTCGGTAGGCAAGCACTTTGGCTAACACCTCCGACGTTGCGAAGTCACACAACTCGGGACTTGAAATCTCTTCATAAATTTGAGTGAGCACGCGACAGGTATCTTTGAAATCTTCTCCACGACTTGTAAAGCGACAAATGACTTCATCTGAAGTAGAAAAAGAGCGATAAGAGGCTCCGAATTTTTTAAGAGAATGACTGGGATTTTCTAAAACCTGGCGCCGTATACCCTTTTTAAGGGTATAGCATCGGGAAGGATATGTAAAAAGCCAGGACAGAAAAATTTCCCAATAATCAAAGGGATGAAAGGAACGGTCTGGATTTTCCTCCATATTCGCCGAACATAGCAACTTAGACCGTCGGGGTCAAGGGGCCTTAAGGTTTTTTACGAGGTCTTCTTAATTTTTGCTCTTGGGTGATATCGCCCCCAGATGGCTGTGCAGCGTTTGGGTAAGATATGGGACCCTCTTTGCGTACAGCTCTTTGACTATCAAATGGAGGACGTGCACCAGATGGATAAGCAGGGTGCGCAGGAGGTGCATTAAATGGGCGAGAACCGCTTGGGTAAGATATGGGGCCCTCTTTGCGCACAGCTCTTTGGCTATAAAATGGAGGACGTGCACTAGATGGATAAGCAGGGTGTGCAGGGCGCATCTTGAGTATGGGTCTTTCGCTATAAAATAGAGATGGAAACACAAAGGGAGATCGATTGCGGTCACTTGGATCGGGGTCAAAAGAAAAAATACTCAAAACAGAATTAAATATTTTTCGCAAAGTTGCCAAAAAAAATAATAGCACACCGGTTACAAGCAAAACCAGGGTGGGAGAGCTAAATGATGCCGAGCACCCAAAAACGGGAAAGACCGCCTTTCTAATCGAATCATTTACTAATTTAACCTTAGAATGAGATGGATCTTTAGTGGAAAAAAGTGAGAGAAAAGATGAGCTTTGAATATTAAACACGTTCATACATTTACTTCAATTTGAATAAGGGACATCTGGAAAACATTTTACAAGACAAGGTCTTAAAGTCAAGGAAAGATTTCATTCCACCCCTAGATGGACGGTTTTTCCCGCTCGTTACATACCGAGCTTTCAATCAAAAATCTGGCATTGCTCGGACAAACTTTACGCGATCACTGTTTTCAGAACCTATTGTTATGAGGATATACTTGCTTTTTGATAAGAGCCCGGAATACCAGGTATCGTAATAACCAATGATTACTGTATCTCCTACCTCCCAGTTTTGGATGTACTCAGAGTCTGAAAAATCTACTCTCCAAAAAAAGAGCCGATTGGCTAAATTAGTCAAAGTGATTCGACCAGACCAAGGGTGAATCTCCTGGATAAAGTAGGTAGATGGACTTTCCACAGAGGGGCTAAATGCATATGTGGCGCAAACATGTGTTTTGGTCTGGGAGTTAGTCAAAACAAAGTCCCCATCCGAAAAAAGATAGGAATTGGGCGAAATGGTCAAAATGGAATGTGTTTCCCACGTAGAGGCTTCATCTTGATCTTCTGGTATGATTGCAAACTGAGCTCCGTTTTCAAGTTCGATGTACGATCCATCTACGGTGTTTTTCAATAAATAGTGCACTCCATCAGGGAAAATAACGGAACCTTTTTGATCAAAAAAATCAGTAAGAGCTGAGTGACAGGCAATGACGGGACTTAGGAATAAAAATAAAGTTCGAAAAAAATTTCTCATCTTCAATAACCTACGTTTTTTGTGGGGATCTTAACAAAAAAATATTTAAGTGTCCATTTGGAAAAACTCTTCCTCTCCATGCACTGTTTGCAGCTGAGTCTTATTTACGGCCTGCACTACCTTAAAAATCAGGTACCCTAGACCTGGCATAAGACAAGCGAGGTCAAGAGGGTGTCTGGGTAATATTGAGCAATATTCAAAAAGGGGAAAAAATACTTCGTCAGTGTGCAAGGCAGATAGGGTCGAACCATCCAGTGCCCGATTTTCAGTAGGAGTGGCACCCTGTATAGTACAATCTGCAGCAGCAGGGGGTAGAGAACTACTAGAAATATTCATATCAAAAGTCCGGAATTGCTCGGACAAACTTTACATAATTGCTGTTTTCGTAACTCATGAGAATATATTCACTTTTTGATACAAATCTCGAATACCAAGTATTGTAATGACCAATGAGTACGGTATCTCCCATTTCCCAGCTTTGGAGATACCTAGCGTCTGCCGGATCCACTCTCCAACATAAAATATCGTTGGATAAGTTGGTCAAAACGATTTCACCAGACCAAGGGCGAATGTGTTTAATAAAGTAGGTAAACGGATTGTCTAAAAAGGGGCCATATGCATAGTTGGCGCGAACCTCTCTTTTTGTGTGAGAGTTAACGAGAAGAAAGTCACCACTTGAGAATAAATAGGGGTTGGGACAAATGGTTAATACAGTATAACCACCCCACGTGCACACTTCATCTCGATCTTCCGGTACAATTTCAAATTGCGCGCCATTTTCAAGTTCGACACATGAGCCGTCTATCCCTATCCCCATTGTATAGTGCACTCCATTGGGGAGGATAATCTGTGCTGGTTGATTAAGAAATTGGGGGTGCACAGTATACGAGGTAGTGAAAAAACCTAAACAAAAGAACAAAACCTGGAAGAAATTTTTCATCTTTAAGACCTATATTTTTTCTTTCTAAAAAAATTTAACGCAGATCGATTTAAATGTCCATGCTCGAAGTAATCAAATGAAAAAACTTGTTCACATGCACAAATTTGAAGAGCCAACTGGACCAAATGGCACGCAAGCAACCTACTTATTGGAGATCAATGCAACGAGTAAGATCTGTAAAGCGATATTCATTACTTACCGCTTGCACCTGATTTTCATCTTTCGCTTGGTTTCTCTGTACTCGAATAGCCCAGTTATACATTGCCTCGGCTACTTTATAAACCAGGTACCCTCCTTTATAAACCGCGCACGCTCCTAGAACCGGCAAGCCAAAATTATCGATAAAACTTTCAAATGCGGGGGTGAGATCAAAGTATGCAGTATTGGGAATAAACAGTTGCCCAATTCGGGTAGCAGGTGAGATCGAGCCATCCATTTCTCGGTTTTCGGGAAGAGTGGGAATTTCCATGACAAGATCTGCTGCACCAGAAGTTTGAGAAATAGTAGAAATGTTCATATATTTCCTCCAAGTAAGATGAGACAAAAGCGGCGTCTCATTTGTAAATTTATTCTAAAAAGATTTAACGCAGATCGATTTAAATGTCCATGCTCGAAGTAATCATTTGAAGAGCCAACGGGACCAAATGGCACGCAAGCAACCTACTTATTGGAGATCAATGCAACGGGTGAGATGTGTAAAGCCATATTCATTACTTTGGGAAAATCTTGTCTCTCGATTCACTGCTTGCAACTGATTTTCATCTTGCGCTTGGTTTTCTTCTTCTTGAGTAGCCCAGTTATACATTGCCTGGGCTACTTTATAAACCAGGTACCCTAGACCCGGCACGAGAAGAGCAAGGGTAAAACTTTGAGCGGGTGAGGCCGCAAAGTATGCAGTATGGGGAATAAACAGTTGCCCAATTCGGGTAGCAGGTGAGATCGAGCCATCCATTTCTCGGTTTTCGGGAAGAGTGGGGACTTCCATGACAAGATCTGTTGCACCAGAAGTTTGAGAAATAGTAGAAATGTTCATATATTTCCTCCAAAGGTAAGATGAGACAAAAGCGGCGTCTCATTTGTAAATTTATTCAAACATACTTGAGCTCAATCAAAAATCCGGAATTGCTCGGACGAACTTTACACAATCGCTGTTTTCATAACTCATGAGAATGTATTCACTTTTTGATACAAATCTAGAATACCAGGTATCGTAATGACCAATGAGTACGGTATCTCCCATTTCCCAGCTTTGGAGATACTTAGCGTCTGCCGAGTCCACTTTCCAACATAAAATATCGTTGGATAGGTTGGTCAAAACGATTTCACCGGACCAAGGGCGAATCTGTTTAACAAAGTAGGTAAACGGGCTGTCTAAAAAGGGGCCATACGAGTAGTTAGCGCGAACATATCTTTTGGTGTCAGAGTTAACGAGCAGAAAGTCACCACTTGAGAATAAATAGGGATTGGGAGAAATAGTTAATAGGGTGTATCCATTCCAACTGCACGCTTCATCCCGATCTTCCGGTACGATTTCAAATTGAGCGCCGTTTTCAAGCTCAACACATGACCCGTTTATTCCTATTCCATTTGTGTAGTGCACTCCGTTGGGGAGGATAACCTGTGCTTTCTGATTAAAAAATTGGGGGGGCACAGTGTAAGAGGTAGTGAAGAAAGCTAAAAACAAGAACAGAGATTTGAAGAAATTTTTCATCTTTGGACCTAAATTTTTTATTCATTAAAAAATTTAACGCAGATCTATTTAAATGTCCATGTTCGCATTGATCGAGTAAAAAAGGGGTGACAAACCATCTTTTGTTTGGCAGGCGAATTTGTGTGAAAATTTAGTTATACAGACGGGAGGAGCGATTCAGTAAAAGAGCATCTGTTAAAACGAGGGCAGTCATGCTCTCTACAATCGGGACGGCGCGGATGGCTAGACAAGGGTCGTGGCGGGAGCCACGGGGAAGTTGAAACTCCTTTTCATTGCCCCTGATATCGACTGTTGTTTGTTTTTTTTCAATGCCCGAAGTGGGCTTAAAGGCAACGCGAAAAATAAGGGGAGACCCTGTCGAAATCCCTCCTAGGACACCACCGGAGAAATTGGTTTTTGTAGAAATATTGCCCTCTTCATCGCAGTAAAATGGATCGTTGTGCTCAGATCCTTTCATACGAGCACTGGCAAAACCAGAACCAATTTCAAACCCTTTTGTGGCGGGAAGGGTCATCATTGCTTTGGCTAGTCTTGCTTCGAGCTTTTCGTAGACGGGGTCTCCGAGCCCAGTGGGAAGGTTGATGGCGATACACTCTATAATGCCCCCGAGCGAGTCTTGCTCCTTTTTGGTTGCTAAAATGGCGCTCGTCATAGCAAGCGTTGCACGTTCATCCGGACAAAAGATAGGACTGGCATCTATTTTTTCTCTCATTTTGCAAAGATCAAAGTGGTGGGAGGGATCTATGCCAATGCCGCCGATCTCACTGATGTAAGCAGCAAGTTGAATTCCAAAGTGGGACAAGATTTTTTTGGCAACGGCGCCTCCAGCAACGCGACAAGCGGTTTCACGTGCAGAAGAGCGACCACCCCCTCGGTAGTCAAAAAGCCCGTACTTCTCGAGATAAGTAAATTGAGCGTGACCGGGGCGGAGCAGCCCTTTAATCGATTCATATTTTGAAGAGTCAAAGTCTTGATTGTGAATAATCATAGAAATCGGAGAGCCAGTGGTACTCCCTTCAAAAATACCGGAATAGATCATCGCTTTATCCCGTTCGCTGCGCGAAGAGGTGTAAGGAGTTTGCCCTCCTCGCCGTTTTTTTAGTTCTAGATTCACATCTTCTTCTGTAAGGGGAACTCCAGCTGGGCAGCCGTCGATGACCACACCAATGCCCCGTCCGTGTGATTCACCCCATGTGGTCATCTTAAAGAGCTGTCCGAATGTGTTACTTCCCACCTTTTTCCTTGTTTCTTTCGTCTTGCTCAAACTTGTTACAGATGGTGGCAACGACTTCCCGCTCTTTCATGTAGGTAACGTTGACTTCGTGGGCGTTGAGCTTGTGATAGAATTCGCTTCTCTCGTCATACATCTTGTTAAAAGAACCTTCCGGGTCATTGGGATCGAGGAAAGCAGGGAGATCATGCTCTGAGAGAACCCGCTTTCTCAAAGGCTCTTTCTCATAGATAAGGTAAAATAGTTTTCCATTTTTCACTAATGTTTCCACATTTTCTATGGAGGTCATTGCATTGCCACCAACAGAAATGATCGAGTGTTGCACGTCTTGTAAAGATTGAATCACTTCGTTTTCAAGAGCGCAAAATCCATGAGCCCCCACTTCGAAAAAAATATTCCTACAAGATATTTTCCTCCCGCGATGGATGTAGTAAAGGTCTTCAACAAGCATGTCTGTGTCGATAAAAGCCCGCTTGAGTTTTGCGGCAATTTTTTTCCCAAAAGTGGTCTTCCCACACCCTTTAATCCCAAAAAGTATGACGTTCATACCTCCTCCTTTAAGTTAGCCCCTAACTTGCGAAAATCTGTGGCAAAGTTTGGGTAGGTTTTAGATACGCATGCCGTGTTTGCTACGATGGTTTCTCCCTTGGCTCCAAGGGCTGCGACGCTAAGAGACATGGCCATGCGATGATCATCATATGTTGCGAGATTGCTCCCTTTGAGAGAGGAGGGATAAATCAAAAGACCATCCTCTTTTTCTTGGATATCGGCCCCCATTTTCTTGAGCTCTTTGGTAATCGAGTGAATGCGATCACATTCTTTATGTCGAGCAGTGGCTCCATTTCGAATTTCTGTTTTTCCCTCGGCGTAGCAACCGATCACGGCGAGTATTGTCAAAGCATCAATGCAGTCGTTGATGTCAATGCAAGTCCCTTTGAGCTGAGACCCTTTTCGGATGTTGATTTGTTTTTTACTTTGGTCAATTGTGATGTGCGCTCCCATTTCAACGAGAATGTCGATAATCTTTTTATCTCCTTGACTGTCTAATATATCTACATTGCCCAACGTGAGCTCTGAATCTGTAATGAGCGCTGCCCCCAAGAGAAAAGCCAAAGAGCTGAAATCTCCCGGTACAGTATAATCAAAACCGGAAAAAGACATTCCACCCGGGACGTAGTAATGGGTGTATTCTCTGTGTTCACATGAAAAACCGAGACGGTTTAACCAGGACAGGGTCAGCTCGATCCAAGCTTTTTCTCCCGGGTTTTGCACATACACATCTGTGGGGCGATCTGCAAAAGATGAAGCGATTAAAATCCCTGAAACGGGTTGAGAGTCTTGGCCATCCATTTTCGTTTTTCCCCCTCTCAAAGGCCCTTTGATGATCATGGGAGCAAACCCGTCGAGCCGAGTGCTTTTTGCAAACACGCCGAGTGATTGCAAACCATCGAGCAGAGGTTTGATCGGTCTTTGGTGGCGGATAGAATAATCCCCTGTCACTATGGTGTAGGTGGGGAGCATAGCGGCAAGTGCCCCCATAAAACGGAGGACCTGGCCCGAATTCCCCGCATAGATGACATCTTCTGCCGCTCGCAATTGACCGCTTAGTCCAGTAATTTCCACGCTATCTGGAAACATGTCAACTTTTGCCCCAAAGTTTTTTATTGCCTCGACCATGGCGATAGAATCGGGGGACTGAAGATAGCGGCGGACTATTGTTTTTCCTTTTCCCATCATACCAAATAAAAGGGCGCGCAGGGTATGTGATTTTGAGGGTGGAATGTCGACAAAACCAGAAAGTGTGCTTTTTCTAATCCGGTATTGTTGCATATGCTTTCCGTGAAAATTCGGCTACCATCCAGCGCAGCACTTCAAGTAAAAGAGGAGGGTCGATCTGCATAGAGTAGGTTCCTTGCAATGGCTTGGCTTTGCCCACATGATCTAAGATAACAAACCGGGGGATGCACTGTTTGGCTTTTTTATCAAAGCGCATAGTATCGAGCATTTTTTGCGTTGTGATTTTATCTGAAAAGGTAAGTTGGTAACCAATCGAGCGGAAGAGAGAGTAGATGGTATCAAAATCATTTGCTGTGATTTTTTTGAGTTTATAGCTGATCAGGCTTTCGACAACCATACCGATCGCAATAGCTTCTCCATGGGGGATATGATAACCCTCTAATACTTCGATCGCGTGGCCGATGGTATGACCAAAATTGAGTATGCGGCGCCTTCCCTTCTCTTCCATATCAAAAGCAACAATTCCCGTTTTTAATTGACAGCTCTTATATACGAGCTCCTTGATAAAAAGGCTCTCTCTTGCCCTCCATCTCTCGAGGCTCGTACATATTTGATAAAAAAGCTTAGAATCAGAAATTAAGCTATGTTTGATGATCTCGGCTAGCCCTTCCCTCATCTGATATTCGGCAAGCGTTTTAAGGGTAGAAAAATCTATGAACACTGCAAGGGGGGAATAATTGAGTCCAATGAGATTTTTACCCAAGGGGAGGTTAACCCCTGTCTTACCCCCAAGACTCGCATCTACCATGGCAAGCAGGGAAGTGGGGATAGAAAAGTAAGGAATCCCCCTGCAAAAAGTAGCAGCGGTGTAACCAACGAGATCAGTAGTTACACCTCCTCCCAAGGCAATAAGGCAACTATCTCTGCGATGTCCTACACCAAAAAGTGCGTCTTCAAGTTGTGCTTTTACCTCCCGATTTTTACTTTTTTCCCCCGCTTTAAAAGTGTGGAAAGTCACGCTGCACCCCCCCTTTTTGATTACTTCAAAGAGGGGGCGTCCGTAGGGTTTTTCTAGGTTAGAATCGGTGATGAGTGCGAAAGGGCGAGAGAGACTGCGACAAAATGTAAGGAAACAGGGATCTTCCATTACATCAACATCCCAGTAAATAGAGGTGGGAGCACTTGCTCTTTTTGTTTGCATAGTGATCCATTTTTTCATATCGATATCTTGTGTCGAAGGGTTTGTCCCTATCAATTTGGTCATCTTTTCACGAGGTATAGGAAAGTTTTTGTTTATTGTATAGTCAAATGAGCTAGTGAAAAGTATAGGCGCCTCGGACTGTGTTGAAAAACATGCGAAAATGCACTTGGAAAGTATTTAGCTGCAAGAGAGGACGCACCTTGTTATTTTTCTATAGCCAAACAAGCCCTCTTTACTGAATTTATAAGAAAAATTACATTTTTTTGACGGAAAATCTCTATTTAATTATTAAAAAATAAAAGACTATTCTTAAAAAGAGGAATAATTATGTCAGAAGGAATTCAATTATCAAATTGCGATAAAAAAGATGGTAAATATTATTACCGTGGCCGATGGTGGTCCCCAAATCAACCGATAAAATCTACTCGTAAAGATAAGAAAATGATGGTGATGGCCATCAAAGTCATTCGAGGAAAGCAATACGCAAAGATCATCCATTTTGGAGGCAATAAATGGACTCCGCTTGGACAAAACGATAGTTGGAGCGCAACCTATTGGTCTAGTTATTGGGCAAACCAAGCCTTTTGGTCTAAAAATAAAAATCGAAAACAAAAAAAACAGGGAAAACGAGCGGCCTAAAAAGGGCTAAGTGTCGACTACTTTTGAGCTTGTATCTGGGCAGTCGGTTTTTTTACCAGTGTGTAAATAGTAGCGCCTGTGCATATCAGGGCGCTGAGCACGAGCACAGGCAATGGCCCCGCGGTTTTTAATAAAATTCCCCCTAAAATGGTAGCAACTAGGCCTCGTAGGCCAAGCATTAAAATGTTTGCTGCGGTGAATTTTGAACTGTCTTCGTTTTGGGCGAAAAAAGTGCCCGATAAATGCCAAACCAAGTGGCTCCCCGTTTGTGCAATACCAAACAAGAGAAAAGCGGCATTGATCCACAAAACGTTTTTTTGCGCACAGGTCATGAAAAAAGGGAAGAAGCTAAAAATTAAAGTAATGCAGGTGGTGAGTCCTCGGACAGACATAAAATTGAAAGCCTTACGCCACATGAGAAAAGAGGTAACCACGCCACATCCCATCCAGACGTAGCGGGCCGTTCCAATTTGATGGTGCGAAAGGTCTAACACATCTGTATAAAAAATAGTAAGGGCGGGCCTTAAGATGAGAAGGCCAAAACCTCCAATCATAAAACCCCATTGAAAATGAGCAAAATCGGGGCGTGAACGCATCAGATGAATACAATCTTTGATCGGCTGGACAAGGCGGTTGGTTGTGATTGGAGGCACTTTTTTGTCCATTTCCAAGTTGGGCGGAAGGGGGATGCGCATTTGGATAAAGATACTAGAAAAAGAGAGCAGAGTGGCGGTGAAAAAAAGCATTTTCCAAGCATTGGGATTCATGTCTAAAAACTTGCCAATAAAGCTTCCGAACACAATATTTTCTATGAAACCCAAAACATAGAGTTGGGCATAGAGTGTTTCTCGCCGTTTTTTATCAATATTGAGTTTGAGAATTTCGATGTTAGAAGGTATGCCCGCACGATAGAAGAATTGGTAGATTGCTCCAGCAAAAATTAAGAACCACACGCTGTCGATCCATGGAATAAACAAAAAAGGTAAGCGTCCGATTGTCCAGGCCCACAGATAGTTGGGCAGTAGCTTTTTTCTTTGACGCGCTAAACTAGAGCCCCAATAAAAAGAAAAGAGCGGAATTACCGATTTTAGACTGGAAAAGAGAGTGACTTCCAATATATTTGCGTTAAGACTCTTGCGCATAATAAACGGAATCAAAGTGTAAAAAGCGACAAAAGGTTCATTTACCAAGGCCGCCCAAATTAGGGAAAGGCGAGTGCGGGCAAGACGGGCGGAGGAGGCGTCAACTCCCGTTGGGCTAGTCATCGATCTGTATGGGTAACTTCAAGTGGGTCTGTCTGTAGCGGCGCCAAGCGCCGATGCATATAAAAGCAAACGCGATGGACCAAACGCAAATCCGGGGAAAGTTAAGCAGAGGGTAGGCTATTTGTAGCACGTCGCCAAAGCGGTTGCCAGGGGGCCAAAAAATCCAAACGGGTGCTCCACGAATATTGGACTTGGGCACGAACCCAAATTCGCGGCTATCAGAGCTCATGGCATAATTATCTCCTAAAACGAGATAGTGGTCCGAGGGGACCGTGATGCCGTATTGCTCGAGGAATTCCCTTTTAACCTTCCCATCCCCTCCCAAAGGTGGGGGATTATCGTCAAAGGCAAAATAGGGGCGATAAGCGGGGGAGCTTTGTTCTTTGAGGTATTCGTTTTTAATAAAAGAAAGCAAGGTGGGATCCTTTTTTTCCATAAACAAAGAGCCGAGCGCATAGAGATTTTTTCCCCGATAATAGACATAGCGCGAAGTTTCGTCTGGCCTGGGCCAAAAGACTCCGTTTGGCGTAAAAGATCTTCTCCACTTGATCCCGAGATTAAACAAAACTTGGACCCTTTCGGGGGAAAAGGTGTATAGAGGGTGGCTTGCAGGAAGCTCTTTTGAAATGCCTCCAAAATGAATTTGATACCCCTTTCCGTAATAAAATTCGTAGGTTCCATCCGGCACCCCTGGCAGAGGGACAAAAGCTTTGGACTTTCTGCTTTTTTGAAAAGGGTGATCCACTCTATGAGCTACCCCTTTTTTTACTGTGAAGCGCGCCGTATAGAGATTGCGCATGAGCGTTTTTAAGTGCCTTTCGCTTAGGGGCAAAATCGCACTGCTCAAACCCACTCCTGGGAAAAAACGCCCACTCATCGGATCTACTTGAATCTCTGGGTACTTCACGGTGGGATGATGGAAAATTTCCATGTACAGGGGGGCATTTTCCATTTGCTCTACTGAGGCGTTGGTGTATTGCGCTACCTCCTTTTTGGTAAGCAAACGGGCCATGCCGTAGGTATTAAACCCCCAAAGGTTATAGTAATCCTCTACATTAGACCGGTAGGGTTCAAGTAAATTTCCTTGGGGTTTGCCATAATTATTGATAGAAATATGCGCTACTTTCTGATTCATCTGCCTCAAAATGGCAGGTGAATAGACCCCCTGCCTCGCTTTGCCTGGCAAGTCGACGCGACCGTTAAATAGGAGGTAAGGGACATGGTCGATTTTTGAAAGCTCCTCGATTTGCAGCTCCGAGGAAATATCCAATTTATTCTGGTCCATACCATAGATTTGTCCTCCGTAAAAATAGAGAGTGTCCCCAGGTTTACCGATCAACCTTTTCACAAACTGCTTTTTTCCGGGAAAGAAGTAAAAGTAGCGCATATCCAAGTTGGGCAGATCGATTCCCTCCGTTCTGAAGATGATCGTGCCCATACGTTTGACTCGCTGTGGTTCGAAGAGCAGGTGGCCGGCGTAGAAAGGGATATTAATCCCAAAGGCTGTTTTTGAAACTACGAGGTGATCCTTTTCTTTGAGGGTGGGGCGCATAGATCCTGAGGGAATCTGGTAAAGTTCGAACCAGATGCTGCGAACGAGCACCGCGACGATCAAGGCAAAGATAAAAGAGAAAAAAAAATGGGTTGTCTTTTCTAGAAAAGATTTGGGAAAGTGATGTTTTTTAAAAGTTTCCGCACTATGGGCGTGGTGGCTCGCCCGCTCTTTATTTCGGTCCAAAAGCTCTCCTTGCAGAGAGTGGAGTGTATGCACGATCTCTTTTTTCTTGAGATCAGACAGAACCTTGTTTTTTTTTCTGTACAGGCGAAAAACAGAGGAAAAAATTCGTAAAGACTTTTTTAATGAGTAGATTACCATGATGTTATCGTCTGTTCATTTTGGAGATTCTAATGGATTGTAGACTATTCTAGCAATGATTGTGGAAAACTTGTTCGTAACATTTCTTTTGAGTACCTACCTTTTGCGCAGAAATGCCCTAAATTAAAGGGGTCGGGTTTTGATACAAAAAGGGATATCGCATCCTTTAAATGATTGGTTTTTATTTGTAAAAAGTTGATGATGTTTTATCATTTTAATGACCCTGCTTTATACTCATTAAAATTGAAAATTTCACTCTATGGCCAAGCCAATTAGGGTGGATTACACCGGTATATCTCAAACAATAAACCGTTATGCGCACGCAATATTTTGATGTAACTGACAAAGATTCTTCTCACCATCAAGACGATTCCCTCAGGCAAGCGGCCCGATTTTTGCAGCAAGGCTTTCTCGTCGCTATGCCCACTGAAACGACCTATGGACTGGCGGCTTCGATTTTCAATAAGACGGCGCTCGAGCGCTTGTATCAAATCAAGCAAAGGAGTAAAAGGCTGCCCCTTCCGGTGCAGGTTGCCAACATCGAGCAAATCAAATGGATCACAAAAGAGATTCCCTCTGATTTCGATAGGTTAGCAAACTCTTTTTTGCCCGGTCCATTGACCGTGGTTTTAAAAAAAAGTGACCGCATACCCGACCTAATTACAGCCAATCGACAAACGGTGGCCGTGCGCTTTTCCTCAAATAAAGTCGCCACAAAAGTGGTCGAGCTCGCAGGGTGCCCCGTTGCTTTGTCTTCTGCAAACAGATCGGGGCATCCGAGCTGTGTGTCTGCCCGACATGTGTTAGAGGATTTTAGAGGAATGGTGGAGTGTATCGTCGATGGTGGTGACGCAAAATTTGGATTAGAATCCACACTGATTTCCTTAGAAAATCCCGAAGCCCCCCTGATCCTTCGCTTGGGTGCAATTAGCCAAAATGCCATTGAAAAGAGCTTAAAAAGAGAAGTCCAAGTCGATCGCAAGGCACTCAAGAGTCAAACCGCTCATAAATCTTTGGGGGGTTTGCCTCCGATTCGCCTTTTTTCATCTTGGAATGAAATGAAAATGTACCTACTTTTGAGCAATCAAACCAAGCGCTTGATCATGAGCCAAAACGTGCAGATCCCCGAGATGCGGATGTGCGATCTTTTCGAGCTTACTAAAAATAATTTCTATATAGGATTGCGCAAGGCAATGCATCACCCTTACGGAGAAGTGCTTGTGCTTTGTACGCCCAATGTCAAAAGGGATGAAATGCTATATTGGCGTTTGAAACAGACTGCAAGCAGTTAATAAAATACTTAAACTCTACCTTAGCTTGTGTCAGCAAGACCCGCCTTAGGTTGCGCGCGCAATCGTTTAACACGCGATATACAAACTGATATAAAAAAAAATGAAAACAAGTTAATATGGAAATCCTCTTTATAT
Source organism: Simkania sp. (assembly GCA_027942475.1). Classification (GTDB taxonomy): domain Bacteria; phylum Chlamydiota; class Chlamydiia; order Chlamydiales; family Simkaniaceae; genus JANQSR01. The sequence continues at coordinate 42,122 of JAQFVP010000008.1, forward strand.
TTCTTAACTATTGTGATGATCAGTTTACAGAACGCTCTGCAGGTTCTCAATAAATTAGTGTGGGGCATTCCTCTTTTGCTCCTCCTCGTCGTGGTAGGGCTCTACCTAACAATTCGCACCCGCGTGGTTCAGTTTCGGCACTTTTGGTATGCACATAAATTTGCGTTTACACGGCATGAAGAGAGTGCTAAGGGAGATATTAGTCATTTTCAAGCTTTGATGACGTCGCTTGCCGCGACCATTGGTATTGGGAGCATTACAGGTGTTGCCACGGCAATTGCATTGGGTGGCTTGGGCTCTCTTGTTTGGATGTGGGCGGTTGCAGTACTGGGAATGGCAACAAAGTATAGCGAAGCCATCTTGGCCATTAAATACCGCATATCTGATCAAAATGGGGAAATGTGCGGTGGTCCGATGTATTATCTCGAAAAGGGGTTAAAAAAGAAATGGTTCGGGGTTACTTTTGCCTGTCTTGCCGCAATTACAGCTTTCGGCACGGGAAACATGGTGCAATCACATTCGGTTGTCACAGCTCTCAGGGATTTGCTAAGCTTTTCTCCCATGTGGACTGGACTGGTCTTGATGATCTGCGTTGGTATTGCGCTCATCGGGGGTATTAAGAGCATCGGTCGCGTTACCTCCGTTTTGGTGCCAGTTATGGCTGTTTTTTACATAGGTAGTGGGATAATTATTATTTTTCTCAACATCAATGCAGTTCCTGCGGCGGTCAAATTGATTTTTAAAAGCGCTTTTCATGGTCAAGCAGCAGTCGGAGGATTTGCGGGCGCTACGGTCATGATGGCGGTGCGAATCGGTGTGTCTAGGGGAATTTTTTCAAGCGAGGCTGGGCTGGGGAGTTCTCCCATCGCAGCTGCGGCAGCTAAGACGGACAGACCGGGGCGTCAGGCACTTGTTTCGATGTGTAGCGTTTTCATTACAACGGGGATTGTCTGCACAATTACCGGGCTTGTGATTGCCATTTCGAATCTACTCGGAAGCTTGGATTCGGACGGGCAGGTACTCAACGGCTCTGCTTTGGCATTGCGCGCTTTTGACAAATTGCTTCCATATGGAGGAGTTATTTTGACTGTTTCTATTATTCCCTTTGCCTACTCGACGATCTTGGGGTGGGCTTATTATGGAGAAAAGTGCGTCGAATATTTGTTTGGCATACATTCGGTCAAGTTGTATCGCGTTATTTTCACACTCACCGTGATTCCAGGTGCTCTTCTTAGCTTAGAAGTGGTCTGGAACTTTGCAAATTTAATGAATGGTTTAATGGCCATTCCCAACTTGATCGGTTTGTTTTTCCTTGCCAAAGTTGTAGCAAAAGAAACTCGCTCTTTTGACCGTTTACTCGGCGAAGAGAAATTACTCATAAAAAGAAAATTGAGGTAAATCAAATGAATTCTGCTTATATTGTCAGCTGGCTTGAAAAGATTGATTTTATACTTTGGAGCCGCCTTCTCGTCTTTCTCCTCTTGGGCGTGGGTTGTTTTTTCACTTTCCGCTTGAAAGGGATGCAGTTTCGTTATCTCTTTTATTCTCTCAAAATTGCTTTTACGAGACGGGATGACGATTCTGAAGGGAATATCAGCCAGTTTCAAGCCCTGATGACCGCTTTGGCAGCTACGATTGGAATCGGAAGCATTGCGGGTGTGGCCACGGCGATCGTTGGAGGGGGACTAGGCTCTATTTTTTGGATGTGGGTCATCGCTTTAATTGGGATGGCGACCAAATACAGTGAAGCGATCTTGGCGATCAAATTTCGGACAAAGGATCATCGGGGTGAAATGTGTGGTGGTCCGATGTATTACATCCGCAGAGGGCTCAAATGGAAATGGCTTGCCGGGAGTTTTGCCATTGGAGGGGCTCTTTCCTCGTTTGCCGGCGGAAATCTTACCCAATCCAATTCGATCGCCGATGCGATGCGTGAACTCCTTCATGTTCCCCCCGTTTGGACCGGAATTGTGCTCACCGTTTCCACGGGATTGATCGTCATTGGAGGTATCAGTAGTATTGGCCGTGTGTGCGCAATTCTGGTGCCCATCATGTCTGGGTTTTATATCTTGGGTGGGCTCATCATTATTATTTTTCACATCGATGCAATTCCTAGCAGCTTTTTTTCGATTGTACATGGTGCATTTAACGGAGCCTCTGTGCGCGGGGGATTTACCGGTGCAAGTGTGATCGCCGCTTTACAATTTGGAATTGCGCGCGGTATTTCCTCCAACGAAGCTGGACTCGGGAGCGGGCCCATAGCAGCGGCAGCAGCCAAGACTGATGTACCCGGAAGGCAATCTCTAATCTCTATGACAACTGTTTTTCTCTCTTCCATCGTCGTTTGCACGATTACGGCTCTTGTAGTATCTGTGACTGGGGTTTTGGGAAAATTTGATAGTCAAGGAGCACTTCTCAATGGGGCGCCCCTCGTAATGGCGGCCTTCCGCTCTATTATCCCTTTTGGCAATGTAATTGTTGCATTAGGGCTCGTACTTTTTGGGTATTCGACGATTATTGGGTGGTCCTATTACGGAGAAAAATGTGTAGAGTATCTATTTGGAGAGCGGGCCATTTACGGATTTCGAATCCTTTTTTGCTGTTTTGTGCTCGCGGGTACTTTGATGAACCTCAATGTAGTTTGGCCCCTTGTAGACATCATGAACGGCCTGATGACGCTTCCAAACTTGATTGGACTATTTGCCCTCTCATCCATAGTGGTTGCGGAATCTAATAAATTTTTTGCACTCGTCAGACGAGAAAAAAGGGAACAATTGCAAAAAAAAAAAATAGCCGATTATCAAACAAAACAAACACATGTGTAACGAAAAATTCGATATAAATGTAAGGTTGAAGACCCCCAAAATATTTCAGTTAAATACAATTAAGATTTAATTAAAAAATATTGATATAAACAACAGATCAAATATGTCGATCTTTTCTCATGTGTTGAGCACTCTGAACAATTGGGTATGGGGTCTCCCCCTACTGACTTTGATCATAGGGGTAGGACTTTATTTCACAATCTGCACGCGCTGCTTACAACTGCGCTACTTTTGGTATGCACATAAAATTGCTTTTACTCGCCAAGGTGGCAAAGCCAAAGGGGAAATCAGCCATTTTTGTTCTTTGATGACCGCCATGGCCTCGACGATGGGGGTAGGGAGTATTACGGGAGTTGCTACGGCGATATCACTGGGTGGAATGGGGTCTATTTTTTGGATGTGGGTAGCGGCTTTTTTTGGGATGATCATTAAATATGGTGAAGCGATATTGGCTGTCAAGTACAGATCCTCTGATGCAACTTGTGCAACGCGCGGCGGTCCGATGTATTACCTCGAGAGGGGGCTACATATGAAATGGCTCGCCGTTTCATTTGCTATTTTTGGTCTTTTTGCTTCGTTTGGCATTGGCAATATTGTCCAAGTCAATTCGATCGTATTAGCTGTCCAAAAGTGGCTACACTTGCCCACTATCTGGGTGGGGCTGGCCTTAGTGATTTGCGTGGGCTGCTCGATCATCGGTGGGATCAAAGGGATTGGCCGCGTGGTAGTTATCTTAGTCCCGGTGATGGCCATTTTTTACATCGCTGTTGGACTGGGCATCATTTTTTTACATTGGAGGTGCCTGCCTTCCGTTTGCATCGCAATTGTGAAAGGAGCTTTTTCCAAGCAGGCAACGCTTGGGGGATTTGCTGGTGCGACAGTGATGAAAATGATCCAAATTGGGATTTCTCGCGGTATTTTTTCAAGTGAAGCGGGGATGGGAAGCTCTTCCATTGCTGCGGCAGCCGCAAAAACGGACATACCTGCTCGCCAAGGACTGATTTCGATGTGCAGCGCTTCTATCACAACGGGGGTTGTGTGCACAATCACCGGGTTTGTCATCGCTGTTTCAGGTGTATTTGGAAACTCTCTTTCAGAAAGACCCCTTCTCGATGGCTCTATGCTCGCACTGCAGGCCTTTGATCAATCTATTTCCTATGGGGGAGCGCTTTTGACAGTGGCTCTCATTGCATTTGCCTATTCTACAATAATCGGTTGGGCTTACTGCGGTGAAAAGTGTGTAGAATACCTCTTCTTGAGGGGGCAGTCGATTATGATCTACCGCTTTTTTTTTACACTGCTCGTTTTCTTTGGCTCTTTTTTGAGTGTAGAGTTTGTATGGGACTTTTCCAACCTGATGAACGGGCTGATGGCGTTTCCTAACCTCATTGGCATATCGTTACTAGGGCATGTGGTTTTGAAAGAAACCGATCTATTTGAGCAACTATTCAAAAGGGAAAGAAGGGATAAAAAGCTCAAAGTATGAGCTGCTAGTTTACATCACTTTGACTCATCAAGGCGCAGCAGCTCCTTTTCCATACAGGCGAGCTGCTCTTGCAATTCTTTGCGCTTTTTTTCTGTTTTTGTGACGAGCGCTTTGGGTGCTCGCTCGACAAAGTGGGGGTTTTTCAGCTGCTCTTTTGCGGCCTTGAGTTGCTTTTGTTTCTTTTCCCTTTCCTTAATGAGGCGCTGTTTTTCTTTTTCTATCATGGTAGGGGGCAAAGGGACCATGAGTTTTATCTCTCCTACCGTTGCGAAGGCATGTAGTTTGTGGATTTGATCCTTGCTCATCGAACGAGTGGATGCAAGGGGCATAATGATTGCTTGATTTTCTTCGATGAGCTGCATGTGGCGTCCCTTTCCCTCGACGAAAAGATCGGTCAGCTGAGAGGGGGGTAAGCCCATCTCAGCGCGAATAGAGCGAATTGCGTACACTACATCATGCACAAACGCAAATCTATCTTCGATCTGTTGATTAATGTCTTCTCGGCGCACTTGCGGGTAAGAAGAGGCAATGCAGGCAGGTGCGCTCAGCGTTTGAATAGTCTCTTTGGTGTAAGGATCTGCAGTGGATTTGGAGCAGCTTGGCAAGGTGATCCGTTTTTTGAGCAGATCAAATATTTCTTCGGTAATGAATGGGGCAAACGGGTGCATCAAGCGGAGTGCAGATACGAGTACAATCAAGAGGATTTTCTGCTTGTTTGTTTTGCTTCCCCCTTTTCCAAAAAGGGCGGGTTTTGCCATTTCCACATAGCGCGCGCAAAATTCATCCCAGAAAAAGGTGTAGCATAGTTTTGCAGACCGATCAAAATAGTACTTTTTTAAATAGAGGTGCATTTTTTCGGTGACCGAATTGAGCCTAGAAAGTATCCACCGATCTTCTAGCGCAAGATTGTGTATCCCTTTTGCCAAGACCTCGGGATTGAGATCGGATAGGTGCATCAAAACGAAACGGGAGCCATTCCACACTTTGTTTGCAAACTGTTTTAGCTCTTCAAATCTGCGGAAATCGAGATCCACTTGTACGGCATGGGTGGCACTCATGGCCAAAGCCATCCGAAGAGCATCAGCGCCATACTTTTTAATCACTTGAGCTGGATCGATCACATTGCCCTTTGACTTGGACATTTTCTCCCATTTAGAGTAGACCCCACTTGGGAGAGGTGCACCCAGATCAAAATCCCTTTTTTGCTCGGGGCTGACGTAAGCAATCCCCCCCCCCTTCCGTTTGTTCCAATAAGATTTCCCAAAGATCAGCCCCTGCAAATTGACTTCCAAAAAGGGAGCGTTTCCCATGACATAATGCCCCATCATGATCATGCGGGCAACCCAAAAAAAGAGGATATCGTGCCCGGTAATCAAAGTCGCATGTGGATAAAATGTTTTGAGCTCATCTGTTTGATCGGGCCAACCGAGTGTAGTCATAGGCCAAAGAGAAGAAGAAAACCAGGTATCGAGCACATCCTCGTCTCTTGTCCATTTTTCTGGCTCAGCGCACACCTCAGGTGGGGGATTTCCATCTGCAGAGCAAACGACCCTTTCTATTTGATCATTGTGATACCAGATGGGAATTTGATGACCCCAAAGCAGCTGCCGGGAGACGCACCAATCCCGAAGATTTGTAATCCAATGAAAATAGGTGCGCTCCCAATGCTTAGGGATCAGCTTGACCCTTCCGGATTTGACAGAATGTGTCAATATCTCCTTGAAAGCGCTCATTTTGACAAACCACTGTTTTGAAAGATAGGGTTCGATGATCCCTTTGGAGCGGTAAGATACACCCACGCGATTGGTATAGGGCTCTTTCTTTACAAGGAGCCCCTCTTCTTTTAAACGGTGCACGACCCGATCGCGGGCCTCTTGCAAAGTAAGTCCTTGAAATTCTAACCCATTTTCATTGAGCGTTCCATCCGGTGTGAGCAAATTGATCAATGGGAGGTTGTGTCGCTGGGCTATTTCGTAGTCATTGAAATCATGTGCAGGGGTAACTTTTAAGACGCCCGTTCCAAATGTCGGATCGACAATATGGTCGCATACAATGGGGATGCGCCGTTTGGCCAAGGGGGAAATGAGGTGTTTGCCCACATATTTTTTATAACGCTCATCTTTTTTTGAGACGGCAACAGCCACATCTCCTAGAATCGTTTCGGGGCGTGTGGTTGCCACGATAAGGTAAGTTGACCCGTCTTCCAACGGATATTTTACATGCCACAAAAAAGTCTCTTGCTCTTCGTACTCGACCTCATCATCTGCAAGTGCCGTCTGGGTAATGGGATCCCAATTGACCAAATAATCTCCCCGATAAATCAACTCGTCATCGTACATTTTTTTAAAAAGGGTGCACACTGCGCGATTAGAGGGAGGGTCCATCGTAAAACGGTGGCGGGTCCAATCGCAAGCAAAGCCGAGCTGCTTGAGTTGTTCGATGATCCGAGATTCTCTTTCTTTTTTCCAATGCCAGACATGTCTTAAAAAATCTGCCCGAGCGTACTCTTTACGCCGTTTTCCCTCCGTCTGCATGAGGTGTTTCTCGACAATTGTTTGCGTCGAAATCCCCGCGTGGTCTGTGCCGGGTATCCACAGCGTTTCAAATCCGCACATTTTTTTGTAGCGCACCAAAACATCTTGCAAACTGCCGACGAATGCGTGACCCATATGCAAAATACCAGTGACATTTGGTGGGGGCAGCATTGTGCAGAAAGGGGGCTTGCCGGAGCGTGGATTTGCTCGAAAAAATTCTTTCCCCTCCCAAAAGGGGTACCATTTGCTTTCTGTTTGGTTTGGGCTATATTGCTTGGGCAATTCTCTTTCCATGGAATCAAATAATAAAGGGTTTTTACTTAAAAAAATATGAAATTTATACGCTAATTAGCCTATAAGGGGAGGAGTGGCTTGGCGCTGCACTTCTCCCATTAAACGGATATATTTTCACTCTGGATAAGATAAAGGCAATCGCAAAAGGTGGTGATGTCTGATCGAAGTGCCGTGGGAACCGGGAGACTTTCAAGGTCTGTTTCGGTGCAGGTAGGTAAAAGAGCACCGCAGATTGTCTCGATGCACCTCCCTTGCAAGGTGGGAGGGTAGGGTTTTAAGGAGCTTAGAACCTTTCTCCGGAGCTCTTTAGCCTGTTTTAGCCCATCCTTTTCCGACTGCAAGGCGGTGTTAGCCTCGCGCATGCGATCCGCAATTTTGTAGTAATTAACTGTCTCCCTAGTCTTGCCCAGATCACAAAAAGCATCGGCAAAAACTTTTTCAGCCTCTGCATAAGAATTTCTAGCCTCTACCAGGGCCTCTATGTAGGATTGAGGCCCCTTAGATGGGCTTTTGATCCATGTCCGCTCGGGGATGAATTCAAGAAAATCTTTTTTCAAACCAGCCCTTACGAAAGCCTGACTCGCATTTGTTATGCGTTCTCTATGCTCCTCCCAGACCACATTATTAATCTCATTAAAAGCCTTTGTGGTCACCTTCAGATCCCTCTCAGCCTCGCTCACGGCTTGCAAGGTGCTTTTCACCTCCCGCGCAATTGCCTTTATGTTTGTAATCTGTTCTAAGCAGCGCCGAGCCGTTCCCATTTGGGTTTTAGTGTTTGCGTCTTGCATGCATATAGGCTGTCTAAAGAGTGGAAAAGAATAAGATATTGTTGCCATTAAAATTCTCCTAAATTGTTACAGGTAGAAAAGGGAAGTAGTGACTGCGCATACCTTATGCACTCCTCCTGGATAAGATAAAGGCAATCGCAAAAGGTGGCGATGTCTGATCGCAGTGCCGTGGGAATCGGGAGACTTTCAAGGTCTGTTTCGGTACAGGTAGGTAAAAGGGAAAGAGCTCCGCAGATTGTCTCGATGCACCTTCCTTGCAAAGTAGGAGGGTCGGTTTTTTTTAAGGAGCTTAGAGCTTTTCTCCAGGGCTCTTTAGCCTGCTGTAGCCTATCCTTTTCCGACTGCAAGGCGGTGTCAGCCTCGCACATGCGATCCACAATTTCGAGGTAATTAGCTTTATCCTGAGCCTTGCGCAGGTCACGAAAAGCATCGGAAAAAACTTTTTCAGCCTCTGCATAACCATTTCTAACCTTTGCCAAAGCCTGTGAGTAGGATTGAGGCCCCTTAGATGGGTTTTCGGGGATCCATGTCAACTCGGAGATAAATTCAAGAATATCCTTGCTCGAACGAGC
>JAQFVP010000047.1 GCA_027942475.1 Simkania sp.
CACTGCCCGACTTTGTACCTGCGCAAAAATTGTTTGAAGAAATTACAGATAGGGGGTATCGAGGAGCATTTAGTACCTTGCAGGTGTTCTTGTCGACACTTCGCAAACAAGAAGAAGGGTTAAGCGATGAGTTAGAGGTGCACCGAAACTATTCGATCAAAAGGGTAGACAAACCCCGCCCTGACCATACAACACAACTGCTTGAAGAAACTAGAGAAAACGTTTTACCAAAGGCTTCTTTGCAGTTTCACAAAGACTATCTCATCAAAACGCTGCAAGAAACTTGGCCGAGTCGCTTATCTCCGAAGCAGCTGTTTGAAGAAATTGTTTCTAGGGGATATCGGGGTACATGCAAAGAGGTAGAAGTATTTTTGATGATGATTTCCAAATAGAGAAAATTGCACATGTCTCCTTTGAAAAAAGTGCGCTAGTTCTAGCGCAAAAGGCTTTTTACGCCATATAATATAGGCCTTAAAGAAAGAAGCTCATCCCCTTTAGGGGATTGAGAGCTGTCACACAGGGATAACGATAGTATGTGCTCACTTCCTTGCATGAGCCAACCCATATTACATTCACCTTCTGATTTTACGACAAATACCAGTCTTAAGACAGGCAGAACGTGCACTAATACTTCCCTTTCAATGCAAATAAAGAAAAAGGTCTCAAAGAAAAAATGTTTAGCTCTTTACGAAGACTACTTGAAAAAAAGAGTAAAAGAGAGTTGGCCCAACTGCCGAATGGGAAGCCGACTTTTTAAAGAAATTAAAGCCAAGGGGTATCGGGGCTCACTTAGAACATTGGGAAAATTCCTTCGTAAGGTTCAAGAGGAGGGAGAGTTCCCAAAAGAGAGATCTCTTTCCTATTACGAACGCTATCTAAAAAAACGTCTGGAGGAAGTCCAGCCCAATCGTATATCTGCAAGAAAACTATTTGCCGAAATTACAGCCAAGGGGTATCGAGGATCGCTTAGTGCATTGGAGAAATTCCTCTGGATACTTCGCAAAGAAACAAAGCCACCAAAAGAAGCGTTCATCCAATTT
>JAQFVP010000009.1 GCA_027942475.1 Simkania sp.
AAGTAGTGCACTTTTTGGGTATTGGGGTGCTTTGTTTCTCTACTACGTACTCATCATTTTTTCTACTAAAAGAATTTGATCACCGGGTTTGGGGGGCCGACGGAATGAAGCTCGAGGTCTATTTTGCAGCTCCAATGTCATGTCTACTGTCATATCTATTCTGCAAACTTCGTGCATCGGTTTGGAATTCATGGGAACGCATAAAAGAAAAGTTTATGGAATGCGCAAAAGAAAGGTGTATCTCTTGGATAAAAGAGAAGGCGGGTTGCGTTACCCAAGTAGAGTTTAAGGAGAACTCAAAAGAGGTGTGTATGATCCGTGCTTGTCGCATCATGCAAGAGGCTCGCCCCGCAATTGAAGAGGCCCTCCAGGGCATAAAAGCGCTTGGGCAGAGGCTAATAGATCAGCCAAAAACGGACCTATCCCACTCAAAAGAGGCGCTCCAGAACATGTACAAGGCCCTGCGTCCTATAAACAAAGCCCTGCGTCCTCTCCTGCCCTTCATAACTTCCGAAGATGATCAATCCGCATTAACCAAGCGATGGCATCAATCTTGCATAAGTGAGGCTCATCGCCTCTTAGACAAGTTTTGGGACTCCAAATTAATGTCCTGCCTTTTCTCTAAAGAGCGCATAAAACAGGCTCAGATTGAACTGTTGAGAAAGGCGTATGACCTCATAAGGAAGACAAGTGGGCTCTTTCCCATAGAAAAAGAGCTTCTGTTTCGGATAGAAGAAATTGATCAAGCCTTATTAGAGATTGATCACTTCGAAGGGTTGATTTTCTTTCCCATGGAGCGCGCTGGCACAAGAATGTTTGAGGTCGATTACTATCATCTTTTCTTGGACCTTCCCACCTTTGAGGAATTAGCAAAAAAAAAGCTCAAGAATTCAGAAGAATTCTCCAAGAGAATGAAAAAAAGAATTGTACTTCAAAACAATCCGAGCTCACTGCAAAAGAGGTGCGTAGAAATCATCTACCTGCACGTACTCGATCACGGACTTGACTGCGACGTGCAAAACCAAATACATGAATTGTTTGAACGCGTTTCCATGCCAGCTGAACAAGAAATGATCAATTTACACAATTACATTTTTATGGGGTGGGCCAACCCTGTTTGAACAATGACCCGAGTGAAAGTAACCTGGCTTTAGCCATGGGGCGATAGGAGTGCTCGACTGTTCAAAATAAGAAATGCTCAGACAAGTGTTAACTCAGTCCCGATTCGATTGGCAAAAATTGCGTTAATCGCGTATCGAACAACGAATTTTTTCCCGCTCTTGCTGCATTTGAATTGCTAATAGAAATGAACTTCATATGTTGTTAGAATGGGAGCATGATTTCAAAAGGAAATTTTTTATGCCTCTTTCTCCTGTCCCACCTGAAAACCAAACATTCGTCCACCCTTACTACAAAAAACATATCTACTTTGGCGCACTGTCAACTGCTCTGGCAATAAATAGCCTCTTCACATCTTGGGAATCGGCAAAAATTGTCGGAGCAACCACTTGTATAGGGGTTGCGTACGCCACGATCAGCGACCTTTTCATGTGCCGCTATTGCATTGAATATTTCAATGGAGGTCACAGATATAATGGAAAAAGGCTTGAGGACCGCCCAATTAGAACCTTGAATCCGAACTGGAACGCACTGATTTGGGGCATGATTTCCAGCTGGCATCTCAGCGCACTTGGAGGAATTTTCTTAGCCGCGTTATCTCGAGTTCCTATTTCCCCTTCGATGCCAAAACTCTCAGCAAGACAGGTCATTCCAAACCTGGCAGCGGGCGCTAGTTTGCTATTTGCCGCTACTTTCTTCCTATTTTGGAAAAAATGTCAGCTAGAAGAAAGAGAGGAACTATTTGCACATAGGATCATTGATCAAAAGCGCCCCATGCCCAGAGAGATGCAGGTGAAGTTTGAGCGCGTGAGCTGTCATAACGGATCGAGTTATGTGGGCATGGCCATCATCCTATTTATGTGCGCTACCTTTGCACTTGGGATACGCATACGCAAAGCCTACCTCTAATTTTTAGACCGCATGTCCCAAGCTAATTGACTTGCACCCCTCCATCAGGCTTTCCTATGAGCACGCGCACGGGGAGGTCGAAAAAAAAACCGGTTTCGAGAACACCGGGAATCTGAATGAGCCGCTCATGGTCCTTTTTGGGATCTTTTCTCACGTCTTGAAAATGAATATCGTAGATGTAATTCCCGTTGTCCGTCTGATATGGTTTTCCATCTTCAAAAGTTCTCATCTCACCTCGATACCCCTTAAGTTGAATTTCACGCACAGTGGCACAAAAACCAAAAGGAAGAATCTCCACGGGCAGTGGGTGCGCCCCCAATTTTTCAACTACCTTTGAATCATCGACGATGATCAGGACTTGCTTGCTCATGGCAGCCAAAATCTTTTCCCTGAGCAACGCACCACCCTTACCTTTGATCATCCGTTTGCACCCATCGATTTCGTCTGCACCATCGACTGTGATATCAAGATGGGTGGTCTTGTCCATATCTGCCCACTGAATACCCCCCTTTTTTGCTTGTTCAAAAGAGCGGTTGGAACTTGAAACAATTTTAATGCGTAGCCCAGAATTGCACCGATGGATAAGCTCCTTAATAAAATAAAACACGGTCGAACCAGTCCCCAGCCCTACAAGCATCCCATTTTTAATGTGCTCAGCCGCTCTCTTTCCCACCGTTTTTTTTACTTGCTCAACATCCATCTATTTTTCTCTTTACGCAAAGTGGTTTTTCTTAAAGGTAAGTAAAGACTATTTTTCCCCTCAACATACGGAAAAGCCTTCCACTTGTCGAGAGGAGAAAAAACAAACGGATGATCAAATGCTCGTTTCGATGAGCATTTTTTTCTTTTTCCCCATCCCCATCAGCAAATAGCGCCCCCCGATGAGATGATCAGAAGAAATGACAAAAGTTGGGCTCTTTACTGTTTGGTTATTGAGGTAAGCCCCTCTATTTTTAATGAGCCGCTGCACTTCCCCCTTGCTCGATACAAAACCCGCCTTTACGAGGACATCTGTGTACTTTTTGTGTATTACTTCCCCCGATGGAAGGAGGGCATGCGGCACATACCGGGCAATTTCTTGTAAAACTTTCGAGTCGAGGGGGGTTTTTGATCCCGGCATTAACCCCTCTGTAACACGCAGTGCCAACTCTAATCCTTCTTTCCCGTGCACAAATTGGGTTACTTCTTGCGCCAACCTTTTTTGGGCTTCAAAAGGGTGGAACTGCTTTGATCGAATCGCATTTTCATAACCTATGATTTCCTTCATATTGATCAATGTAAGCAATCGCATCAAGTTGATCACATCATCATCGGACACTCGAATGAGATACTGATACAGTTGGTAAGGGGATGTTTTTTGGGGATCGAGCCAGATCACTTCCCCTTCACTTTTCCCAAATTTTTGCCCATCACTGCGGGTTAACAGGGGATAAGTCATCCCAAAAACTGAGGCTCCACACAGTTTGCGCGTTAATTCAATTCCCGCCGTTATGTTTCCCCACTGATCACTGCCGCCTATCTGTAGACACACCCCTTTTTCCCGATGCAAATGGTAAAAATCAAAGCCTTGCAAAACCTGATAGGAAAATTCAGTAAAACTGATCCCCTCCTCTGAGTCGATTCTAGAGCGAACGCTATCCTTGCCAAGCATCGGTCCCAAGCGAAAATGTTTCCCAATATCGCGCAAAAATTCAATCACCGAATAGGAAGAAAGCCAATCATCGTTGTCAACCACTTGGCAATGCGTCTTTGGATGAAAGAGATCTAAGTATTTTTTGAGCTGGTCTTCAATCTTTTGTACATTTTTTCGAAGCAATTTTTCGTGAATGAGGGGGCGTTCCACGTTCTTTCCCGAGGGATCACCAATTTTCCCCGTACCCCCGCCCACAACAACAACAGGGCTGTGTCCATATTTTTGAAACCAGGTGAGGGCTACAATGCCAATGAGATGGCCCAGATGCAGACTATCGGCGGTTGGGTCAAAGCCAATGTACAAGCTAAGGGGAGACTTGGCTCTTGTGCGCAGCTCATCATTTGATATTGCATCGATGAAACCCCGTTTTTCTAAAGCATCTATTACCGTCTCTAAAGAGTTCACTTGAGCATCTCGTTTTGCACTCTAAAAGGCACTGCACAACTTTTTGTCGGCTTGGGGACATTTTGATCGAGAAATTTTTTGAGGCGAAGGGAAAACTGAGAAACTTTTTGGCTGAGCTTCGCGGCATTGCGATTTTCGTCAAACAGGGAGACAGCTTTGGATTTGAGCATTACTCGACAGTGGGCGTGAAGACAGATCCAACGATGAATTTCGCGAGATTTTTTTTCTAAAGCCTGAGGTGTGATGCTTTGGTCCATTTCCCGCAGCCGTTTTTGGAGTTTTTCACGAATTTTTTTGGTCCTCAGCTTTTCCTCTGCGGGCAGCTTAGACTGATGTTTATCTCTCATACACTCTCTGTATCCAGGATTTCCCCTTATGCAAGGCACTAGGATTACACATTATTTTTCAAAAATAAAGAAAAAACTGCATTTGAAAGAATCCAGCGACGAAAACATCTAAACAGATGTTGAGTGCAACAATGCACTGGGATTTTTATCCGCAGGCCAGAGCCCGTGACGCACTCTTTTTCTTTACGCAAAAGATTTCATTTCGGATGCAAAGCGCTCGATAAGCAAGCTAAAGCGGCATAAAAGCATTTCAATCGGCTTTTTGCTCTGCATGTCTACGCCCACCCCCTTTAGTAGAGCAAGGGGAGGCTGACTCGATCCAGATGAAAGCATGTGCATATAGGCATCTTTGCCTATCTGTCCTCCTTGTAACACTTGATCAGCCAAAACATTAGCTGCACTTGCCCCCGTGGCATATTGATAAACATAAAAATTATAATAAAAATGGGGGATACGGAGAAACTCAACACTGATCTCGGGATCTAAATGGAGATAGGGGCCGTAGTAGTGCTTTTGGATTTTTTGATATATCTGCTTGCATATCATCGGGGTTAAACAAACGTTTTTTTCAACTAAACTATGAATTTCCAGTTCAAATTGCGCAAATTGTGTTTGTCTAAACAATGTGGAGCAGATGTCATTGATTTTCTGATGTAAAAGATAGCATCTTTCTTGCGGCGATTCCGCTCGATTGAGCAAGTGGAAAAATAGTAAATCTTCATGGAAAATTGAAGCAATTTCAGCGAGAAATATCGGGTATTCCGAATACTGATACGGTTGGTGTTCGTGACTAAAATAAGAGTGCATGCTATGCCCCGCTTCGTGAGCAAGAATCATGAGACACCGCAGGGTCTTGGAAAAGTTCATCAAGATATAGGGAGGGGTTTTATAACAATGGCTCGAATAAGCGCCGGAGCGTTTTCCTTTGTTTTCCCACACATCCACCCAGCGCCACTCACCCAATCCTTTTTCTAACACTTGTTGGTACTCAGAGCCCATCACTGCAACCGATTCTATTACTGCCGCTTTAGCCTCCTCGTACGAATACTTTTTCTCCCAGTCGGGAACGAGCGATACGTGCAAATCGTAACAATGTAGCTCATCAAAGCCCAAAAACTGTTTGCGCAGCTCGATATACTGGTGCAAGCGGTGCATATTTTCCCCCACTGTTTCGATCAAAGTGTGGTATACATCTGCACTGATTTGATTGGGGACCAAGGCCGCATGCATCGCAGAGGGATAATTCCTCATTTTCGCTTTAAAGACCTGGGACTGTACGTGCCCGTTGATCAGCTCACAAATGGTATTTTCAAGCTGTTTGTACTGTGTGTGGAGTTGGACAAACGCATTTTTCCTCAAAGTGCGGTCCCTCGATTGCATATAAAGAGAGTAGGAAGCATAGGAAAGGGGTTTTTTCTCTCCGCTTTCCGTTTGAATGTCTTGAAATGTGAGATCCCCATCGTTGAGCAAATGGAAGGCTCTTTGTGACGTTTCAAGCGGTTTTTCTGCCGCAGATAAAAGGGATTCTTGTTCTATGGAAAGAGTATGTGGCTTGAGTGCATATATTTTTTTCAAGTAGACGGCATACTCTTTTAGCACTGGAGCTTCCAAAAAATGCTCTAAGCTCTGGGCATCTAATTGCAAGATTTCCGGCTCAATCCAAGAGGTTTGATTTTTATATTCGTGATACAGCGAGCTGATCCGATTATAGGCATCTTTGTTTTGTGGGTGCAATACATCTTGATCATGAACGAGTCGAGCATAAGTGTAGAGCTTCATTAACCGAATCTCGAGATCAAAGAGCAGTGCGAAGAGCTCGGCTAAACTCTCGGGGCGGCCTCGCAGTCTGTTTTGATATTTTTGAATCGCAGACAGGCAGCTCAGAGATCCTCGCTTGTCTACCAGAGATTGGTATTCCCGCTGCCACTCATCTAAGCTAGGGTAGATAGGGGTTAGGTCCCACTTGTAGTGCTCGGGAATGTCAGCTCTATCTCTTAGCATTTACCTATCTCCTCAATTAAAACTGCTAAAATAGCAGAGCATAATCTATAACAACCCTCAGCTTTACATCAACACAAACCCGGCAGTAGCAGCAATCAGACTTTTGTTTTGCGCTTTCACTGCACTGATCTGCGCGACCAGTTTCTTTGGAAATTTCAGATCATTGATCCTATTGACCAGATCCAGGGCTTTTTTCAATTAAGGAAAATAAGGGGAGCAAGCGCTTGGTTTTTTTGAAAGCGCCTGCTGTTTGATAAGGTAATTTCAAGTCCAAGGAATGATTTCAATCTAATGGACTTGGTTTTTCTAATTTTCTAAGAAGGAAGAACAATCGTGAAAGATCTCGTTGTTGTCAGCAGTAGAATCTGCTTTTGGAGAGGGCAAGCCATGAAACATAGCCTTGATCACGAAGGACCGGATTGTGTTTTTTTCCTTCTGCAGGACTAAGTGTTCAAAGGTCAGCTTGAGATGTTCATTGGACTTCATTTTCAACTTAAGTAATATTCGTTTTTTCTATTTATTTCAATTTGTAATTACTTTTTAACAAAAAAAATAATAAGAGATTATAACCGATAAAATTGGAAATTTTATTTTGCAATAGATTTCAAACAAAAATCGAGAATGTCTCGGTGCATTTTTTTATTCTGATGCCCGTCTAAAATCCCAAAACCTCCATTTACTCTTATCTGTCATTCACCCTATTAATTTAGCCATAAAGTGAAATTTTTCCGTTTTCATGAGTTATAGATCCGACTTAAAAAGGTTATAGCAATTAATAAAAAAGCAAATCATTCATAACACGTATTATCGAAATTTTGACAACTTTCGCAAACCGATTGTTGGATTTTTACAGTTCAGCAATAGGATCCTCTCACCATTAACGATGCAGATACGATCACGGGCAAAGTGGCTGAAGTAAGAGTATTTTTGCGCATTCTCTTTTTCTAACATAAAGCACTGCTTGGATAGAGAACGAGTGTAAGATCAAATCTTATTTTAAGGCAAATAAGGGCAGCAAGCGCTTGGCTTGTTTTGGAAACGCTTGCTGTTTGACATGTAATTTCAAATCCAAAGACTCATTTCAATCTAATGCGCTTTCAAAGATCAGCCATCTTTTGTCATTGAGCAGGGCTTTGTTTTGAGCGGAAAGGTCTGCGTTTAGTGCAGCGGACAGGGCTTCTTTTTCCTCTAGAACTTTGATTTGAGCGGATAGGGCTTCTTTTTCATCCAACAGGGCTTCTTTTTCATCCAACAGGGCTTCTTTTTCATCCGACACGGCTTTGTTTTGAGCGGAAAGGTCTGCGTTTTCACGGATCAGGAATTTTTTCTTATCCCGCAAGGCTGTGTTTAGTGCAGCGGACAGGGCTTCTTTTTCCTCTAGAACTGTGATTTGAGCGGATAGAGCTTCTTTTTCACCCAACAGGGCTTCTTTTTCATCCGACACGGCTTTGTTTTGAGCGGATAGCTCTTGGTTTTTAGCGGACAGAGTCCGATAGCAGACAGATATCGCTATTAATGCTACAGATGTAATAAGGAGCAAACTATATAAATAAGGAGATTTTTGCACATTATCTTTTAAAAAATAGCCTGCATCCACCACGTTTTTATTAATCCAATAAATTCCATCCGTAAATTGTGAGGGTAAGAAAATAGATTTTTGAAAATTTTCTTTTAAAAATTTTTGCAAAATATTTTTTAAAAAGCAGGATTCATTAATCCCGTTTTTATTAATCCAAAAAATTTCATTAGCCCAAGGAATTTCATTAGTACATGCATTTTGTTGTGAAAATAATAAATGATTTGCGACGATTGATATATTAGACATATATTAATTATACCTATATTAGGTTTAAAAAAAATTAAAAATAAATATTATTTGTTTAGTTTTTTAAAAACATCCAACATTAATATTACTTATTACTTACATTTATTTCAATTTGTAATTTTTTTTTAATAAAAAAAATATTATTTATTCAGAAGATAATATATCGGTAACTGTGATGAAAAAATAGGAAAGCATCCATTCAAGGGAATAATGTACTCATTTAAAGGGAATAATGTACTCATTTAAAGAACAGGACGACAAGCAAATGGCAGTTTTTTTTTTGGGGGGAGGCTAGGCAGGCATTAGAATAAAAAAAAACCGCCTAAGATATCCTCAATATATTTTATTTGAAAACTACTTGTAAAGTAAAATTTATAATTTTTTCTTTTATAAATAGATTTGTGATTCCTAATTTTAGATATTGAGATTCTCTTTTTTAAGAAATTTTTAAAAGTAGAATGCATTCGCCCCGTTTTTATTAAGCCAAGAGATTCCATCAGTAAATCCAGTAGATTGTGAAGATAAGAAAGGGTGGGCGACGATCGATATGGGAGACATAATATTACCTCTTAGGTATACCAGGTTTTTAAAAAAATTTTTTATATAAATGTTATTTATTTTAATTTGTATTTATTTTTTAACAAACAAAAAATTTAGAAAATTTATTCTATGAGTTAGGTTTCAAACAAAAGTTGAGGATGTCTTAGGCAGTCTTTTTTTTATTCTAATGCACGCTTAGAACCCCAAAACGTCCATTTGTTCTTAGCCCTCTTATTAGATGTAATCCACCCCATTGGTTTGGCTATAAAGTGAAATTGCCCATCTTAATTGGGCATTGCTTGTAGCTACGCTCAGTCTAAGCAAAATCATCTATGACAACAAGACAAGGTTGATTCCCCTGAAAAACGGCGGAGAAGGAGAGGCATATAATCAACCACATTCTTGAGCATCTTTGTCTTACATATAAACAATCAGTGAGTTATGACAAATCAGCTCTAGCGCTCTTCTAAAAAGAGTGCCAATTAGTATTGCAATAATTCCCTATCCTGATTATGATTGGGCTCGTATAACAAAATCCGCTATGTTTAGAGGAGTTTTTAAGCCTTATGGAAACGAAAAAAAAATTAAAACTCAGGCCTCTTGGAGATCGCGTTCTAGTGCAGAGAATGGAGCAAGAAGAAAGTCTCAAAGGGGGTATTATCCTTCCCGACTCGGCGAAGAAGAAACAAGAATCTGCCCGCGTCGTTGCTGTTGGTAAGGGGAAAGCAGCCAAGGATAACGAAACGCCCGCTCCCGTTCCTGTGGAAATCGGAGATGTAATCCTCATGGACAAGTACGGGGGACAAGAGGTGACCGTAGATGACGAAGAGTATGTCGTTCTACGATTTGATGACATTATTGCAATCATTGAAGGTTAAGTTTAAAGGAGTATTAAGTAAACGATTATGGCAGCAAAAGATATCAAATATAAAGAAGATGCACGCCAAAAAATCCTCAAAGGGGTTGAAGCTTTGGCATCTGCAGTAAAAGTGACTTTGGGCCCCAAAGGTCGAAACGTTGCGATTGACAAATCTTACGGGGCTCCTCACATCACTAAGGATGGAGTGACTGTCGCAAAAGAAATTGAATTAGAAGACAAGCACGAAAATATGGGTGCTCAGATGGTGATTGAGGTTGCCAGCAAAACGGCTGATAAAGCTGGAGATGGCACCACAACTGCAACCGTGCTCGCGGAGGCCATTTATAAAGAGGGTTTGCGCAATGTCACAGCTGGAGCTAACCCCATGGAAGTAAAGCGGGGGATTGAGAAGGCAGTAAAGGCTTTGACTGACGAGCTCAAGAAGATGAGTAAATCAATTCAAAATACCAATGAAATTGCCCAAGTTGGGACAATTTCGGCCAATAACGATGAAGAGATTGGATCAATTATTGCCAAGGGAATGGAGCGTGTTGGAAAAGACGGCACGATGACTGTTGAAGAGGGCAAGGGATTTGAGACCACTCTCGATGTGGTCGAAGGAATGAACTTTGATCGCGGATACCTCTCTTCCTATTTTGTGACAGAAGCAGAAAGCCAAGAAGTGGTTTTAGAAGACCCCTTCGTGTTGACCTATGAGAAAAAGATCTCCACGATGAAAGACTTTCTCCCTGTACTGCAAACGGCAGTGGAAAGCGGCCGTCCTCTTCTGATTATAGCAGAAGATGTGGAGGGAGAAGCCCTTGCAACACTCGTTGTCAACCGACTCCGAGCGGGTCTCAAAGTGTGTGCTGTAAAAGCACCTGGGTTTGGTGATCGCAGGAAGGCAATTCTCGAAGATATTGCCATTCTCACGGGTGGTCAATTTATCAGCGAAGAACTCGGGATCAAACTCGAAGCTGTGACTCTTGACATGCTCGGCAGCGTAAAAAAAGCGGTTATCAAGAAAGAAGAAACCACTCTTGTGGATGGAAAAGGAAAGACAGAGGAAATTCAAAAACGGATTTCTCTGATTAAAAAACAGATTGATGACAGCACTTCTGATTACGATAGAGAAAAGTTGCAGGAAAGATTGGCAAAACTCTCTGGTGGAGTAGGTATTGTCCGAGTCGGCGCTGCCACTGAAGTAGAAATGAAAGAGAAGAAGGATCGGGTGGACGATGCTCTTCAAGCGACGAAAGCAGCTGTGGAAGAGGGCATTCTTCCCGGTGGTGGAACCGCATTTATTCACTGCATTCCTATCTTGAAAAAAATGTCTGAGTCTATGACTGGATGTGAAAAAGTAGGCATAGAGATTGTGATGAAAGCAATTACCTACCCTCTGCGTCAGATCGCAGAAAATGCCGGTACGGAAGGGTCTATTGTCGTCCAGAAAGTGATGCAGTGCGAAGAGAAAAATGAAGGGTGGAACGCGCTTACCGATATGTATGGCAACATGATTGAAATGGGTGTGATTGATCCCATGAAGGTCGTTCGCTTGACTATCGAGCTCGCCGCGTCTATTGCCTCGCTTCTTCTCACAACAGAAGCGATCATTACAGAGGAGCCGGATGATAAAAAAGCACCCGCCGCTGCTCCTGCAATGGGAGGAGGTATGGATTACTAATCCAAGCCTTTTTTTTCTCTGCCTTTAGAAAAGACGCTCCATGGAGCGTCTTTTCTCATTATGGGTTGTAACAATTCTTAGCAATTTCCGGTGTCATTGCCCCCTTTTTTTGTTTGACTTGAGACTCTGCATTGTCTATGGAGATCTGTATGCGTAGGTTAATAAAGACTTGTCTTCTTCTCCTCCTCCTCGTCACTGTTATAGGTACTTTTTTCTACTTTGAATCGGCCCCTCTTCTGGGTAAAATCCTTTCGCGCAAATTAGGCGTGCCTGTTGGCATCGAATCTATTAATTTTTCTAAGCAGCAACTCACCATTAATCAACTACGCATTTCGAATCCTCCTGGGGCACAATTACCAGATTTTCTAAAAGTTGAAAAAATTCATGTGATTGCCCCCTATATCCATTACGTGAAAAACCCGATCGAAGTGAATAAGATCCATTTTAGTGATGTGTATGTCGATATTGAATTCTATGAAAAAGAGCGCGCACAGGGAAATTGGCAAGAGATTATCAAGGGGATGAATCCGAATGCCACTGCTGCGACATCTAAAAAAGCAGCTGTGATCAAAGAGCTTCTTTTGACCAACATCACAGTTGATCTGGTCTTACCCGATGGGGAAAGGCGTCGTTTAGCCCCCATCCAACAAATTAAGCTCACAGATGTCACTACCGAAGAAGGAATTCCTATCCAATCGATTTCAAAAATCATCGCCAAAAAGATAATGCGAGCTTTATTTTTACAAAAGTCGATAGAAGCAGTTATTGAAGCCCCGGCTGATTTTTTCAAGGAAATTTTTGATATCTTGAAAATTCCCAAAAAACAGAATTAGCTACTTGACAGTAAGAGTTTCGTGCGCAGTTCGAGGGAAAAGGGGCAGCTATACTTTACGCATAACTGCCTACAATCTAATTCTCCGGATGGTGGACTCGAACCAACGACCTACGGATTAACAGTCCGCTGCTCTACCAACTGAGCTAATCCGGAACAATTCCAATCATCATAAAGCAGATATACATTATTTATCAATCTGCATTTCGATGAGCAAAACGGTGGATTACTTCGAACAAGGGCTGAAGGGCAATGCATCCTCGCTTAGAATGTGGCAAAATGATACCCTCCATCCCATGGAACAAATCAGTGGGTATATTGAACGCATTACCTTTTGCAGTGAGCAAACCGGTTTCACTGTTGCTCGTCTAAAGCAACCAAATCAAAAAGACCTCATCACGATTGTTGGATCTATGCCAACCATAAATCCAGGGGAAACGCTCCACTGCTCTGGTCATTGGAAAAACCATCCGAAACACGGAAGGCAGTTTGAAGTGATCAAGTTCGAACTGGCTGCACCTGTTGATCTGCTTGGAATCCGCAAATACCTCGAATCGGGAATGGTAAAGGGGATCGGCTGCGTTTACGCCGGTCACATTGTCAAGCACTTCGGTACTGCAACGCTCAAGGTGATCGATGAAACCCATGAGCGCCTTTTGGAGGTCCCGGGTATCGGTGCAAAGCGGATGCAGAAAATCAAGGCTTCTTGGGATGAGCAAAAAGGGATCAGACGGGTGATGATTTTTCTCCAATCCCACCGCGTAAGTCCAGCATTCGCTCATAAAATCTTCAAGCTCTATGGAGAGGAGAGTGTAGAGAAAGTCAAAGCCAACCCCTACGCCCTGGCAAAAGATATGTTTGGGGTTGGTTTTAAGACAGCTGATCAAATTGCCCGAGATATGGGGATACAAAAAGAGGCACCAACTCGTGTACAGATGGGAATTGAACATGTTCTTTGGGAGCTCAGTCAACAGGGCCACGTGTGTTATCCAACCGAGCTACTCATCACAGAGACAGAAAAAATATTGGAAGTAGGCAGGGAAACCATTCTTGTGGAGATCGAAACTCTTATACGTAGCCAAAGGATTATCGAAAAGGAGGTAGAAAAAGAGCCCACAATCTGGGTGCGCCCTCTGTTCATTTCAGAGATGGGCATTACAAAAGAGCTCAAACGGATTCAAGAAGGGAGCTGCTCTATCCGCTGTGTCATTTTAGATAAAGCACTGAGCTGGGCGGCTGCAAAAATGCAGATCCGTTTTGCAAAGGAGCAGAAACAGGCGATTAAAAAAAGTCAAATAGAAAAGTTGCATGTGATCACGGGTGGGCCCGGAACAGGCAAGAGTACGATTACGCGCGCGATCTTACTCATCACTGCAAAGCTCACAAGTAGGATCATTTTAGCAGCACCCACAGGGCGTGCGGCAAAACGGCTCGGAGAAATCACTCATCGAAAAGCACACACCATTCACAGTCTGCTCGAAATGAATTTTCAAGAGGGTGGTTTTAAAAAAAACAAAGAGAATCCCCTTAAATCTGACTTGCTGATCATCGATGAGGCCAGTATGATTGATACGCGGCTCATGTATCATCTTCTCAAAGCAATCCCCACAACAGCCCGCGTTATTTTCATTGGTGATGTTGACCAATTGCCGAGTGTGGGGCCCGGAACCGTGTTGAAAGATCTGATCGATTCTCAGTCTGTTTGCGTTACCCGCTTAAAACAGATTTTCAGACAAAAAAGAGGGTCTCGCATCGTAAAGAACGCCCATCGGATCAACGCGGGCTACTTTCCTGACCTCACACCTGATCCAAGCAGTGATTTTCATTTTCTAGATATTGAACAAAGCGAAGCGATTGTGGCAAAAACAATAGAACTGATCAAGTGGGAAATTCCCAAAAAATTTGGGCTTCATCCGGTCGATGACATTCAAGTGCTTTCCCCTATGAAAAGGGGGATCACCGGGGTTGATCATCTCAATCAGGTTTTGCAAAAACAGCTCAATGTTCAAAAAATCCATCTCATGCACATGGGGAGGATGTTTCAGCTGTATGATAAGGTCATGCAAATCCGTAATAACTACGACAAGAAGGTGTATAACGGAGATGTCGGGCGCATTGGGGAAATTGATAAAGAGGGGCAAGGACTTGAGGTAGACTTTGAAACGCTGCGGGTGCATTACGATATTTCGGAGCTCGAAGAGCTGGTGCTCGCATATGCAGTCTCTGTGCACAAGTACCAAGGGAGTGAATGCCCCTGTATTCTCATGCCTCTCCACACGAGCCACTTTAAGCTCCTCTTTCGCAATCTTCTCTATACTGGGGTGACGCGGGGGAAAAAGGTAGTATTTCTCTTGGGTACAAAAAAAGCTCTGGCAATTGCCATCAGGACAAAAAGCGCAGAAGAGCGTTTCACCGGATTAAAATACCTCTTATTAGAAACATTTTCGTCATCTGCTTGCCCAGAGCCCCATCAAATAGAACTCCCCTTTTTTAGGTAATGGGGTCTCCGGGCAGGGCGTCGGCGAGCTCGAGTAATTCTAAGCAAGGGGCACTTCCACCAATGAGTAGCATTCCTCGACTCTCAATCCCCATTAATTTGACGGGCTCTAAATTCACAACAAATACGGATTTTTTCCCAACGAGAATATCGGGTTTGGGAAACCGCTTTGCTATCCCCGACACAATGGTTCTTTTCTCCAATCCAAAGTCAACTTCTAGCTTGAGAAGTTTGTGACTCTTTGGCACCAACTCTGCGTGCACAATTTGCCCAACACGTAGATCGAGATTAGCAAAATTGTCAAAACTCACCCCCTTTTTAAAAGGGGGAATTGTGCGGTGGTTTGCTCCTTCTCTTTTTTTTTCAAGCGCTTGCATTTCCTCTTGTATCATCTCATCCTCCACTTTTTGAAACAAAATTTTAGGTTTATTGAGTCGATTGGTATGGGGCAAACCCCCCTTGATGGCCTCGTTCCAACATGCATTTTCGAGAGGTTTTTTGTAGCCGAGCATCTTCCAGAGGTTTTTAGCTGTTTCAGGAATGATCGGAAAAGAGGTGAGCGCCAAAATATGTAAAGCGTGCAAGCAACAGGCAAGGGTCGTTTCCATTTTGCTTTTTTGCGATGGATCCCGGATAGATTTCCAGGGCATTTTTGCGTCAAAGTAGACATTAGCAAGACTAGCAAGCCCCATGATGAGCTGCGTTGCTTTGCGCATTTGAAAAGAGGTATAGGCGCGGCGCAGATTTTCTGCTTTAGCTTGAATTGCCCCTAAAAATTTTCGATCTTCCTCAAGTAGATTTTCTACGGGGGGAACATTTCCCCCCAAATGGGCATGTACAAAGACAAACACTCGATGGACGAGATTCCCATATTTCCCGAGCAGTTCCGAGTTACAACGCATTTGAAAATCTTTCCAAGAAAACTCACTGTCTTGGCTTTCAGGAGCATTGGATGCGATGGTATAACGGATCTGATCCGAACTGAATTTGTTAAAAAATTGGTCTAGATCAATACCCCATTTGTTTGATTTGCTAAATTGTTTGCCTTCGAGATGGTAAAATTCATTAGCCACGAGCTCATCCACAAGTTTGTAGGGGGTATTTTGCCCCATTTGCATGGCGGGAAAGAAAATGGCGTGAAAGGGGATATTGTCTTTGCCAACAAATTGGACATAATGAGTATCGGGGTCGAGCCAATACTTTTTCCAATCATCCGGATTTCTTCTTGCAGTGCGAGACCAATGCATAGTGGCAGAAATATAGCCAATCGGTGCATCAAACCAAACATAAAATACTTTGCCCTGCGCTTCATCCAGAGGGACCGGAATTCCCCAATTTAAATCACGCGTAATCGCTCTCGGATGCAGGTTATCTATGTAGTTTTGCACAAAAGCAGTCACGTTCCCCTTCCAGGATTTTGTTTTGATCCAATTAGATAGCTTCTCTTTGAAAAGGTCAAATCTCAAAAACCAGTGTTTGGTCGACCGCAAAACGAGTTTGGCTCCTGTCAATTTTGAACGGGGATTTTTGAGGTCTACGGCTTCATAGCTATGTCCGCAGCTCGTGCATTCATCCCCTCTGGCATCTTCAAATCCACATTTGGGACAGGTTCCTAAGACGTAGCGATCCGCCAAAAATCGCTCATCACTAAGCGAGTAGAGCTGATCGGTATTTTTTGACTCAATATAACCATTTTCTAAAAGCTCTTTAAAAAACTGTTGGGTTACATCGAGATGCCCTTCCCATGTGGTTCGAGAGTAATGATCAAATGAAATATGGAATTTTTGAAACAGGTTTAGGTTGATTTGATGGTAGAGATCCACATGCTCTTGCGGCGTGCGGTTGGCCATTTCAGCGGTTAACGTGATGGGAACGCCATGCTCATCCGAACCACAGACATAAAGGACATCGTCGCCCAAAAGACGGCAAAAACGGGCATAGCAATCTGCGGGCAAATAGGCGCCTGCAATATGGCCAAAATGGAGTGCACCATTCGCATAGGGAAGTGCGGCCGTCACCAAAACCTTTTTATTCACTCGTGGCAATTTTTTCTGCCGTTTTCTCAATATTTGCACTAGTTGGGGGCGTTTTTTTGATCTCTTCGAGCAACTCTTTGACGCTCAGTTCATCATTCCCCCCATCAATTTGCTCGCGTGCCACCTCAATGGCATAGTTTGTCATCTTAAAACTATCTTCAAAAATATCTTTGAATTTTTCTTTGGTTAGCTCTTCGTTTGGCATAATCTCCTCAATTAACGTGCCGAATGCGGTGCTCTTCGGCGATGATAATACTTTTTAATACATGATAAGCAACATGCAAGTCATCATTGACGACCCGATAATCATAATGAATCATTTGATCTATTTCGTGACGAGCCCACTTGAGTCGCTCATCAATAAGCGCCTTTGAGTCCGTTTTCCTATCCATAAGGCGGTGTGCAAGCGCCTCGAAAGAGGGGGGCTCTATAAATACAAACAAAGCCTTTAGCTTACCCTTAAGGGCTAAGGCCCCTTGCGTGTCAATGACTAGTATTACGTGCTTGCCCAGGTCACATTGCCTATCTACTGTTTCTTTTAAGGTGCCGTAGCGATGCCCAAAAACCTGTGCATGTTCTAAAAACTCCCCCCGATCTACCTTCTGTTGAAAAGCGGCATCACTTAAAAATATATAGTGTTTTCCCTCCACTTCTCCGGGTCTGGGAGGACGGGTTGTACAAGAAATACTTTGAACAAGAGCAGCGGGAAATTCGTCCAAAAGCATTTTGACTAAGGTTGTTTTTCCCGTTCCGGAAGGGGCACTAATAATCACCAAAAACCCCCGCTTATTTTTTCCTATTACAGACAATCTACTCACTCAATATTTTGAATTTGTTCTCGCATTTTTTCTTGATCGGCTTTGATTTCCAATGTCGCCTTGGTGATTTCTAAATCTTGCGATTTGGAAGCAACCGTGTTTACTTCCCGATTCATTTCTTGCACTAAAAAGTTGAGTTCCCTTCCAGAATGTCGCTGCTGCGATGCAAGCAACCTTCGAAACTGCTCAATATGGGAACGCAAACGGATTATTTCTTCTGTAGCGTCCACTTTTTCGGCAAAAATGACAATTTCCCTCGCTATGCGCTCCGAGTTCCCATTTTCCAAAGTGTGCACTTCTCTCAAGCAGCGCTCTAATTTTTCTCGAAACTTTTTTGGTGCTACCTCTATCTTGTCCACAATCAAATCGAGCTGCTTTTCCACATTGCTCAATCGAAAGTCAATATCTTGCACAAGTAGTGCGCCCTCTTTTTCTCGCATAGAGATACATTTTGCAAGCGCTGTTTTAAATCCGTCCATCAGTTGATCTTGCAACTCTTCCTCTAAAGGCAAGGCGCACTGATTGCAGCCAATCATTGCATACTTTAAAAGCACGTGAAAAGGAAGAGCCTCATCAAGGTCATATCCCAGTGCACGCGCTTTTTGGTAGCAAGCATCTTGCAGTGAGCGCAGACTCTGAATATCTGGTAATACTACCCCAGTTTTTCCTATGTGATCTTCTTTGGTTACCCGGACGGTGATAGATCCCCGTTTGATTTTTTTTGACAGCTCTTTTCTCAGCTTCATATCGAAACCGAGAAACTCTTTGGGCAAATGCATTGCGACTTCTAAATTCTTGCGATTGACAGAGTGGATCTCAATCAAGAACCCTCCAGCGCCTGTCTGTTTGTGGGCTTTTCCATAGGCCGTCATGCTGCAAAACATGTTTGTCCACACTTTTTTTTGTGACAAAACTAATCAAAAAAATAATTAAAGTCAAGTAAAGCTTTTTAGTTAAAGCGCAAAGTATTAAAATAAATAAAAAGATAAATGAAATTGAATTATTTTTATTAAAATACCGAATTTTTTATTGCAGATCTAACTGGAGCAAAAGAACGGCGATGAATCGGGCAGACGCCATGCTCTTTGATAGCGCGCACGTGCGCAAGGGTCGGGTACCCCTTGTGCCTGTCAAATCCGTATTGGGGCCATTTCGAGTGGTACCCAATCATGATTTGATCACGAATATGTTTGGCAATGATAGATGCCGCCGCAATGTTTTGCAAAAGAGTGTCCCCCTTGATCACTGTTTGAGTGGGAATATTCGTCCGGGGGGCTTGATTTCCATCGATGAGCAGAAAATCTGGTCGAAGGGGGAGCTGCTCAATGGCGATTGACATCGCTTCTAAAGAGGCGACCAAGATATTGATCTCATCGATTCTCTGGTGGTTTACTACCCCTACGCCATATGTAATATCTGAATGGGAAGAAAGGAGGTTGTATAGCTTTTCTCTCTTTTTATAAACAAGCGCTTTGCTATCCCTGATTCCCTCGATAAGCAAACCGGGAGGCAAAACGCAAGCTGAGGCGACTACCGGACCAGCCAGCGGACCCCGCCCGGCTTCGTCTACACCGGCAACCACAAAGTGGCCCTGCTTGAATGGCCTTTGCTTGGATTGAGTTGGCTGCTTGATCTTTTTTACTTATTTTGCAAATGGATCAAAGGGAAAGCGAGCATGCGCGCGCGGCATAGAGGTGAATTCTCACTCTTTGGGTTTTTCAACAGTTTCACTTTGTTTGTCTAAATCGATTTTCTGCGCTTTTTCTTTTGCCTCTTTTTTTGCATCGAGGGGGGGCTGGTCGGTACTTACCTTTTTCTTAGATTCAATCTTCTCTTTGATCTTGGCTTTTTTACCAGACATACCGCGTAAATAATAGAGTTTGGCTCGGCGCACTTTACCGCGACGCGTCATCTCAATGCTCGCAATACGCGGGCTATGTAACATAAAAACCCGCTCCATACTAGAGCCATAGGCGACGCGATACACAGAAAAAGTTTCGGAAAGTCCCGAGCCCCTGCGCGCAATGACCGTGCCGGCAAATACTTGAATGCGCTCTTTTTCCCCCTCAATAATCCGAATGTGCACTTTTACAGTATCACCAATACAAAAATGGGGTAGATCTTTTTTGAGCTGCTTTTCTTCCATCTCTTTGATGAGAGCAGATTGACTCATGTTTGATTCTCCTTTAAGCTTAACTTTTCTATCAAATCGGGGCGAACCCGCTCTGTTTTTTTTAATGCGAGTGAGCGCCTCCAATGCGCAATCTCTGCGTGATTCCCTCGAAGCAATACGGGAGGTACCTCTATTCCTTCAAATACGGGGGGCCTCGTATACAAAGGTGAGTCAAAGATCCCATTTTCAAAAGAATCTTGCCCCGTTGCCAGAGCATTGCCAATCACGCTCGGAATAAAACGGGCCACGGAATCGACCAAAACAATAGCAGCGGGAGCTCCACTTGTCATCACGAAATCTCCAATACTCACTTCTTCGTCCACTTCAAGATCGATCACTCTTTGATCCACCCCTTCGTAGTGCCCACAAAGGAGGATGAGGTGCTTTTCTTTTGCGAGCTGTGCACATTTTCTTGCGCTCAGAGGCCTTCCTTGGGGGGAAAAGTAGATCACTCGAGACTCTTTCGTCTTGACACTCCGTATCGATCTTTTGATTGGCTCTGCCATCAAGACCATTCCAGGACCACCACCATAAGGCCTGTCATCCACTTTTTTAGCTTTTCCCTTTGCAAAGCTTCGTATGTCGATCAGACGAATCTCAATCAAACCATTTTGCCTGGCTCTTTTGATCATACTTACTCCAAAAGGACCCTCGAAATAGGCGGGGAAAAGGGATAAAATATCAAAACGCATGAGAAAAAGTAACTATTTCTCGCTTTTTTGCTTAGATCGTTTTAATTCTTTTTTTTTCTGTGTCTCTTCCCTAACAGATGCAAAGAGCCCTGGCGCCGCATGTGCCACCAAATGCCTTGCTTTTTCTGTGCACTTAGCCCCCCGGCCGAGCCAGTATCGAATCCGGTCTTCCACTACAAAGACATGGTCTGGACTCTCCCGATGTGGGTTGTAGTGACCAACCATTTCCAAATACTTTCCATCGCGAGGGGAACGGTGATCGGCGACGACCAAACGGTACATCAACCGGTTGGAACGTCCCATCTGTCTCAAGCGAATTTTTAACAAGTTGCACCTCTCATGATTAAACAATCTTCGATTTTTTTCTTCACTAACAATGGGTAAAGGTCTCGATAAATCCAGCCTTTGCACGCCGAGCGCCCTAAAATAGGAGGGCGCTAGTGATAAATCGGCCTGCTATTTTATCAGATGTGTGATTTTCTTCAATTAGGTAAGGTAAAGAAAAATGAAATAGATCAGGGAAATTTGAAAAATCCTTTTTTGAGCGAATTAAAATCTGCTAACTGCTGTTTTAAGTCGAGCTCCTTGCCCGCCATTTTTTTAAACCCGGGCATATTTTTCATCATCTGCTTGATCCGTTTGAACCCTTTAATCATCCGATTTACTTGATCGACAGAGGTGCCGCTTCCCTCGGCAATGCGAAAACGGCGCGGATGAACAAGCTCTTCTACCCCCGAGCGTTCTTGAGCCGTCATTGATAGAATCATAGCCTCAATCCCCACCATCTCGTCATCAGACATTTGAAAACCAGATATTTTAGAAACTCCAGGAATCATTTGGGATAGACTTTTAAATGAACCCATCTTTTTGATCAAACGCATCTGCTTGAGAAAATCATCATAGCTAAAGGTCGCTTTCCTGAGTTTTTTTTCTAGTCTCTTCGACTCTTTTGCCTCAAAATGTCTCTCGGCTTTCTTGACGAGATTAATGACATCGCCCATGCCCAAAATGCGGTCCGCCATCGAACGGGGGTTAAATGGTTGCAAGTCGGTCATTTTTTCACCAGTGCCCTCAAACAAAAGGGGTTTACCCGTAACTTCCCTAATGGAAAGGGCCGCTCCCGCCCGGGTATTTCCCTCGAGCATCGTGAGGATGGTACCGGTAATACAGATCTTTTCATCGAACTGTTTGGCTACATTCACAGCGTCTTGCCCAGTTGCGGCATTGGCGACAAAAAGGGTTTCATGCGGACAAGTAGCATGTTTGAGCTCTTTTAACTGCTGCATGAGGTCTGCATCCATATGCATTCGCCCAGCCGTATCGAGAATAACAAAATCCAACGACTCTTTTTTAGCATGCTCAATAGCAGCCAAAGCTACCTTTACCGGCGCTTTTGCACTCCGATCGATATAGACCGGAACATCGATTTGCATGCCAAGCGTTTCTATCTGATCCATGGCAGCGGGGCGCTGGAGATCACACCCGACAAGCAGAGGTTTTTTATTTTGCTCTTTGAGCATCAGGGCGAGTTTAGCCGATTGCGTCGTTTTACCTCCCCCTTGCAGTCCGCACAGCATGAAAACGCTCATCTGCCTCTGTGTGAAAAGCGGAGTCTCTTTTTCTCCCATAAGAGCAGAGAGCTCAGCGTGGATCATGGCGATAAACTGGTCTTTCGGGGAGATCGATTGTAATAAGAGTTTCTGCCCAAGAGCTTTTTCCTTGACCCGCTCGATAAACTTTTTGACCACACCGTAATTGACGTCTGCATCAAGCAGTGCGAGACGCACGGTCTGGATCGCATCAAAGAGGTTTTTTTCCGTTAATTTTCTATTTGGGGCGAGACTAGAAAAAACGGTTTGAAATTTTTTACTTAGCTGCTCAAACATGCTCATATTCTAGATACAATCTGGGAGAAACTCAAGAAAAAAAAATCGATCCTTCCCAGCCCAATCTTTCATGCATCTTTTTCGTTTCCAATGGCTTTGGTCAAAAATTTGCTCGATTGCTTTCGACTGATCGTGCCCAATTTCAAAAAACACTTTTGCTCCACTGAGCAAAACTAAAGGCAAATCAAGTGCGAGCCGGCGGTAGAATTCCAATCCCTCTTCCGGTGCAATAAAAGCCTCTTTTGGTTCAAAAAATATTTCCGATTCTAGATAAGGATATTCATGCTCGGCAATATAGGGTGGATTGCACAAAATATAGTCCGCTTTTTTTCCTGCAAAACTAGAGAGCAAGTCGCTTTGCATACACACAACTTTGAGACCATTGTTCTTTGCGTTGGTTTGAGCACAGACAAGCGCCTGTTTTGAAATATCGGATAAAGTTACTCGCACCTCTGGGCGATGCTTTTTCACCGCAATCCCCAAACAACCACTACCTGTGCAAAGATCCCACAATTCCTTCGGCTCATCAGAAATTTCTTGAATAGCCATACTCGCGAAAATCTCTGTTTCATGGCGGGGGATGAATACATCACGGTTTAGTGTAAGAGAGCAGGATAAGAACTCGACTTCGCCCAAAAGATAGCCGAGCGGTTCTTTGCGCCCTCTTCGCTCAATCAACTGCCGATATGCATCCACTATTTTCATGTCCAAGGGCATATCCTGTTTGAGTGCAAGGTCCAGCCGCCTTTTTTGCAAAACAGAGGCGAGCAACTCTTCTGCACAAAAACGGGAAGAAGAGACCCCCCGCTTTTCAAGAAATGCTGTCGACTGGCTTAAAAGATCTCGTATGCTATGCATGGCTGAGTTTTTTTCGGTAATAATAACTCACTAAGGCTTGGCTGACCTCTTCCAAATGTCCTTCCATAATTTGGTCGAGCTTGTAGAGGGTCAGTCCAATGCGATGGTCCGTGAGACGATTTTGCGAAAAATTGTAGGTTCGTATCCGCTCCGAGCGATCCCCCGAGCCTACTTGAGAGGAGCGTAAAAAAGCCTGGTCCTGTTTTTGTTTTCGCGTTTTTGCTTCGGCTAAGCGGGCTATAAGAACACGCATCGCCTTTGATTTATTTTTGTGTTGAGAACGCTCTTCCTGGCAGTAGACCACAATCCCACTTGGGATGTGAGTAATGCGAACAGCGGAATCAGTCGTATTCACGTGCTGACCTCCAGCACCAGAGGAGCGATACGTATCGATCTTGAGGTCAGCTTCATCAATGACCACTTGCTTTTCCTCCTCTGGTTCGATGAAAACGGCGACTGTAATCGCAGAGGTATGCACCCGTCCCTGGGTTTCGGTGACGGGGACCCGTTGTACCCGATGGGTGCCCGCTTCATATTGTAAAAAGCGGTGTACATTTTTCCCGGAGCAGCAAAGAATATACTCTTTAAACCCACCCGCCTCAGACTTGGTGCAAGAAAGGGGCTCCCACTTCCATCCCATTGCATCTGCGTACAAGCAATACATGCGCAGACAATCGCCCACAAAAAGAGCTGCTTCATCCCCACCAGTGCCAGCGCGCAGCTCTATGATTACATTCAAATGATCACGGGGATCTGGGGGCACAATCAGAGATTCGAGATGTCGACGGGATTGCTCTATCTGTTTTTCGAGCTTGGCAATGTCATCTTGAATAACCTGAGAAAATTCGGGATCGGTCTCATTTTTGAGTAGATCACGACTTTCTTTGAGCTGTTTCGATTGTCTTTCAAAATCGGACCAAGTTTGAGATAAAGAGAGCAAATAGGAATGTCGCTGTGAGAGCTTTCTAAATTTTTTTTGATCTCGAGCCGTTTGGGGGTCATTGAGCTCTTGCTCGAGGCTGGGGAGGCTTTTGATGAGCTCTCGAACTTTATCTTCCATCAGAGAAAGTCTACTGCTCAGGTCCGTTTTTCTTCATCTTATTTTGTTTGCCCGGAGCGCTTTTTGAGGGTGCATTTGTTTCTTTCTTCTTGCCCGCTTGATCTGGGCCTACTTGGGTTGGGCCTGCTTGGGTTGGGGTCGGATCTGATCCTAATGGGGCTGATGGTTTTACCCCTTTCCGCGCATACCGCTTACGGAATTTATCGACCCGCCCTTCCGAATCAACAAACTGCTGACTTCCAGTAAAAAAGGGATGAGAAGCAGAAGAAATAGGCACGCGATAAACAGGATACTGTTTTCCTTCAAACTCCTCGGTCTCTTTTGAATCCAAGGTAGTGCCACAAACAAACTTAGTACCTGTTGCCGTATCGACAAACAAAACCTCTCTGTAGGGAGGATGCCCCTTTTTCTTCATATCGATATTATCCTAAAAAATTTGATCCGAATTGTCGCTCATGTAAAAGAGGACTTGCCTCCCTTAACTCGACGTACCTTAACATAAGAGACTATTTTTTCACAAAACAGAAAAAGTGGGAAAGGATACAGCGCAAAACATCGAACGCCCATCGTCTCAAGCTGAATTCAAAATTATTTTATATCCCAGTGACTTGTAGGCCTGGTAGTGGCGCTCAGTAATAGATTTTTGTCGATCTGAAGTGAGATCTTCAAAGGTATAAATCATCTGGAAAGGGGAAACAATGGGACTTTGCGTCAAATTAAAAACAGAGCGCGCACGGTTAGGATTATTTTCCGAACTAGTCAAAGCGATGAGATCGCTGCACAAAGAGTCTGTGACGACATGGGGGAGAAAGCTATCGAGCGGCGTGCGCCATAAAAGCATATCTACATACTCCAGGGACCTTTCGTCTGGCAGTTTGAAAAGGAGTGGCTTTTTATCGTAAAAATATTGGTGCGCCAATCTGATTATCTGCTGCTTTTTTGCACCCCCTGTCGCCACTTGAAAAAAAGTTACTCGGGCCACCCTATTTTGCCTTTTTATGAATGCGATCCGTTTGAATGGCCCCACAAGAAAGGAGCCATCGAAACAGATCTTCTTTATCCATGTCCACCTTTTTGCTTGCCTGTTTGGGGTACATCAAAAGAAATCCCGAAAGAGGGTGGGGGGACGTTGGCACAAACACAGGCAAAAAATGTGCGCTCTGTATTCGCTCGTCTTGGTGCTCTTGGATTTGTTTTGGCAGATCGCCAGGGACCAAACCCAGTGCGTAGGCCTTCCCGTGCGGAAAGGGAACAAACGCTATTTGGGTAAAGAGTTTTTTCTTCCCTCCCGTAAACAAATGCTTGCTAACGTTTTGAAAAGTGCGATAGATATTTTTGACCAAAGGCACTCTTGCAAACAAGCGATCGGTCAGCTTGAGCAAGAGAGAAAAAAAGAGGCGATGACTCAGCATACCCGCGATCAATATGAAAAGCAAAAACAGCATTAAGACAAGAAAACGACCCAAAATCAAGAATAGCTCGTGGTATTTTCTCACTATTTCTCCCCCGTAGGAAAAGAGCAAGTGATCCAAAAACCCGGCGAAGGGATCGGTAAAGAAATGGATCACAAAAACAAATATAAAAAAGGTAATAATAATGGGCAGAAGGATCGCCAGACCTGAGAAAAAAGTTTTTCTCATATTTCTATTTTACCATTGAAGTCAGGTGGATGCTCAGGGGTAATCACCCCACAAGAAACGATGTATTTAACTGCAGTTTCTGGTTTTAGATCGAGGTAAATCAGCTCTTCTTTTTTATACATCAGCAAAAAACCAGTGGTTGGGTTTGGCGTAGTCGGCACAATGACGGAGACGAGGGGGGACTTTGCTTTTTCAGCGCACACCCCGGGGGAGTCTCTTGATACAAAACCTATAGCGTAGGTGCCCTCTTTGGGAAAGGGGACCATTACCACTTTTTTAAAAGAGTCGGTTACAAAAATCGTTCGAATAATTTCTTGCGTCGTTTTGTACACTTTGTTAATCAGGGGTATTTTGTGCAAGATTTTATCGCTGAGATTGATAAGGGCCCTGAAAAAAAACCAACGAGCGATGACCCCAAGCAGCAAAGTAAAGACAAACAGGCATACCAAGATGAGAAACTTGCTCCCAAATAACACAACCTGTTCTGGAGTGAGAAAAAAAATGCCCCTGTTTAATACATCCAGCCCCTGCAGCAGATTTACCACCAATCCAACAAAAGGCTTGGTGAGAAGATTAACGATGAAAACAACCACGGGGATGGTCAACGCAAGCGGAAGTAAAATGACCAAACCGGCAATAAAATACTTCTTCATGAATCCCTTTCTCAAACCCACACATCTTAATGGAATAAAGGTGTTAATAGCAAGAATTAAGCAACGCAAGCAGTGCGCGAGGAAGGCGTTTGAAATAAAACAGGAGGTCTGACCGCTAGCTAGCTTGATACATCTTGCAATGTATTACCGTATTGCATTAGTCTGTTATAGGTATGATGTATGCTTTCCCCCTGACGATCGTCCTAAGACATCGCAAGGAAAACCTAAAAAAATGTAGCCTCAAAGGCCTCGAAAATCGAAAAGATTTTCGATTTTTTCTTTACCCCTGTGATTCCCTTCCCCCTTTGGATAACTATCTATCTTTAGGTCTCGAGGGGTCTATCTTGTCGAAGCAAGACCAAGGGAAGGGAATTTTTCTCGTTGATGGTACTTGGAGATATGCCAAAACTATGTCTCGCACTCTTCCTTGTATAGAAAGGCGGAGCCTGCCCCACGACTTGAGGACTAGCTATCCGAGAAAGAAAACGGGCTGCCAAGATCCCGAGAGGGGCTTGGCCTCCATTGAAGCTCTCTACGTCGCTTATCTACTTTTAGGACGGGACACACAAGCGCTTTTAGACCACTATTATTGGAAAAATGCCTTCCTCCAAACCAATCGAGCCCGAATTAAATCGATCCAAACACGTAGTTTTGGTTGAACAGGTTCATTTAATCCTGTAGTCTGTGCATTTGGAACCGTTACGTTTTGAATTTTGTGATCCCCACAACCTATCCAAAAGAAGAGCACAAAATCGATGTCAACCACATCGATGATGATGCGCTGTATATCCTCAAAACGCTCCGCTCAGCGCATTACACAGCTTATTTAGTAGGGGGAGGAGTGCGAGATCTTTTGCTGAGGCAAAAACCCAAAGATTTTGATATTTCTACCTCTGCGAAACCGGAGGAGATCAAAAATCTTTTTCCCGGGGCCATCTTGATTGGAAAACGGTTTCGCTTAGCCCATGTCCGTTTTGGTCGCAAAGTAATTGAAGTGTCTACGTTTCGCGCAGGTGATATCGAAAACGAGAGATTTATTACAGAAGACAACATTTGGGGCGATCCCGAGCAGGATGTACTCAGGCGGGACTTTACCATCAATGGCCTCTTTTATGATAGCGAAAAACAGCAGGTCATCGATTATGTCGGGGGATATCTCGACATTCAAAAGAAGTATTTGCGCGCTATCGGACATCCCTACTTGAGATTCAAACAAGACCCAGTCAGGATGATCCGCTGTCTTAAATTTCAAGCCCGCTACGGCTTTGAAGTGGATAAAAAAACAAAACAAGCTTTAATTGATTGTAAAAAAGAAATTGTAAAAAGTGCTTGGGCACGTATTTTAGAAGAACTCTTGCGCATGCTCGAATCGGGCAGTGCTCAATCATTTTTTAAGCTCATAACCAAACACGGATTGCTCGAAGAGCTGATCCCAATACTCGCGCAGTTTCTAGAAACACCCAAAGGAAGTGCAACCTATGACTATTTGCAAATAGCGGATCAACTCGTTAAAAGAGCAGACCATCCTCAATTAAAAAGGCCGATTCTGTTGTGCTGTTTGACTTTTCCCTTGCTCGAAAATGAGCTAAGAACACGCTTTCAATTTCACAAAAGAGTTCCCCATCTGGGCGAAATCTACCAAAGAGCAGATCAACTCCTCGATGAAATGTTCGCCTCTTTCTTCAGGCTGCCCCGCCGTTTGAAGATCACGACATTAAATACTCTCGTTTGGCAATATCGTATGACCCCATTGCGTCGCAGAAAACACAAAATTTCCCGGATTCCACAAGTTGATGACTTCGAACCGGCCTTGCAATTTCTTCATATTCGCGCAAGGATGGAACCCCTCCTTGAACATGCAGTGTCTGAATGGACAGATTTGTTTAATTCATCTGACCGATTGTATCAAGCCCCAACATGGAGGAGACGCCGAAAACAGCGCATTCGCAAAAAACCATGACCCCTTCTTATGACCTTTTCATTTTCGCCGGAGAAGCGAGTGGTGATCTATACGGGGAAGAATTGCTCAAAGCACTCAGAAAAAAGGAGCCCCATTTAAAAATAAAAGGGGTAGGCGGACCCCTTATGCGAAAAGTTGGTTTGGATTGCTTGATGCACAGCGAATCGTTTCAGGTTATGGGCTTTTTCGACATTATCCCCGCTCTCCCCCGATTATATCGCTATTTTTATCGTATTCAGAGTGAAATTCTCAGATCAAAACCACGAGCTGTGCTCTTTATTGACTATCCAGGGTTTGCCCTCCGGATGGCGCGTAGTTTAAAGAAAAAAAATACAGTATCTAAGTTGCTACACTTTGTCTGTCCCGCTGTTTGGGCCTGGGGCAGAAGAAGAATCCCTTTGATGGAAAACAATCTCGATACATTGATGACCCTCTTTCCTTTCGAGATCGAGCTCTTTTGTCCGAGCCGTCTCCATGTGGAGTGCGTCGGGCATCCACTAGTTGCTCGCATTAGATCACACGAATATAAAACATCATGGCGCTTTGCATATGGCATCTTTGAAACGCAAAAAATTCTCTCTTTATTTCCAGGAAGCCGGCCCAGAGAAATTGAACGTAACTTACCCCTGCAGCTCGAGGTAGCACTTGATTTCATTCGAGCGCATCCCAAAACCTTTTTAGCAATCTCTTGTGCTCAATTAAAACTCTTACCCCTTTTAAGGAGGTTGAATCGAAGCAGTGCACCAATCATTCACCCAAACCATCTCTATGAACTTATGCGCGCGAGTCACGTGGCAATTGCAACATCTGGGACAGTCACACTTGAACTCGCACTGCACCAAGTCCCCACGGTCGTGACCTTCGCCCTCGGACGCATTGACTTTTGGATTGCAAGGCACATTTTACAGATCAATCTGCCCTATTATTCTTTACCGAACATCATATTAAAAAAAGAGGTGTTCCCCGAACTATTCGGTGCAGAGTTCGCAAAAAAAGCACTGGCCCAAGCCTTAGAAAAGCTCGCCTTTAATCAGCTATACCGGGAAGGATGCGTACGTAAATGCCGAGATATCAAAGAGACTCTAGGGAGTGGGGATGCGGCCAAAATAGCTGCGGCAACCATTGTTCATTCAGTGACCACTCCCTCGCCCAAAGGCGAAGGCTTCTAGGGTTGCTACTTAAGGCCATCTAGTCCGAGGGCCAAAATATTCTCAAGATGCTGCTGGGATCTCTGTGAGCCTTTTTCTTTTCTTAATACTGGGTATGATGTCAATTAGACCTGTGAAAATTTGATAGACATCTGACAGAAAGTAGTGATCGGATAGTAAGTGAGTGTAAGGTCAAGTCTTGTTTAGGACAGGATGGCGATTTTTCCACCTTTTTTCCTTCTCGCTGATCACACTGTTAATGGCAGTGTTACTTTCGTACGAGCAATGCGGCTTAGGATGTTCAGATCGCATCCATAACCGAGCAATGTCACTGATATCTGTAGCAAAGAGCGGGTCAAAATACAAGCAATATTTCCAATATTCTATCTTAGATAGTATTTTTATTCGCCTCTTTTGGATTTCAACACACAACCGTTTTGTCTCTAGGATTCCCTCTTTTGCCTTTTCTGTCTCTTTTACTGGGAACTTGGGAAAGGCGGTAAAGGCGATTCCCATCGCTTTTTTGCTTATTTCTTCCCAAACAGAGCATTTAAATAACAATCCTCGTGCATTTGCGATCGCATCGATCAGTACCTTAAAGGCTTCTCCTCTACGCGGAACATTTATCATTTCATTCATTTCGGCAATCGCCATTTTCAAATATTGGCGCGCCATCACGAGAGCAACGGACCAATAAAATTCTGTTTTTATGGCTTGCTCATTGTTTGTTTTGTCTATCACTAATTGCTCTTCGTTACTTTTTTGTACACTACATGCACCGTCTACTGACGTTATTGATTTGATGGACATACCAGCCTCCAATTTTCAATTGTAGAAGTAAAAAACATCAAAAAACTTAAAAACCAAACTCACACAAATTGGGATTTTCCTATATCTAAATAGTGGAAAACACCACGCTGTGAAAGTTCACGGAATAAATTCATTCTATTTTATCAGAACCCTCAATTTTATGGTAAATGATTTTTTATCTATAAGGAGTGTGCCCGTTTCAAACCAGCCACACAATTATCAGTAGAATTTTGTTATTGTTTTGGCTTTTCCCCTGAGCTCTTGTAAGGGAGAGTGTGATGCTAATCCAATAATTTCTTCTATTAGTTGTTTGCTTCTGTGAGTCCGCCTGCTTTAGTAGTCTAAGAGGCGCTCCTTTCATGGGGTGTTTGATACACTTTTTCCTCTGCGTTGGGAGAAATGTGTCATTAAATTTCTCATGCCTCTCTAGAGTGCCCCCTTTACACCCTAATTACCTGACACTCGGGAAGGAGAAGAAACCTCTCTTAGGCGACGAGCGCACTTTGAATCAATCACAGAATCGAGCACGACCACTCTTGCTGTCTCGATTTTTCGAGATGCCGCCAGTATGCTTTCTGGTCTCTGGTTGCTTTGTACAAATCTCTTATCTCTTCGACTTTTTCGTTGAGTTTTTTTAAAGGGCAGTGTGGTGTTAATTCAATGATTTCTTTTATTAACTGTTCGCTTTTTTTCGTTTGCAAATCCGCTTTGTCCAGTAGTTTACCAGTAAACGTTTTGGAGAAACACAGCCTTCCGTGACTTGCTATGCCCATGTTATGTTGAGCCTCCATTAAATTGTCAAATAACTCTCCAATTTTGTTCACTAGTGTAAAAATAGGACGGGGTGTTTGCGCTAATTTTTTCCCTGCATTAGAAGCATCGAGATATTCTGTAAATAAACCATCCAACCATGCGGGACACTCCTTTTCTTTTTGACTAACGTAATATCCTCGAAATCGCGCCCTTGCCTGACCTTCCTCCCACTTTGTATGCTCCTCCTCCCATTTCGCGATTGCATATTTGGAAAGTTTTTTACACATAAGAGGGGACAAATCTGATCTTTCGTAATACTCACATTCAAAATTTGTTTTGAGTGCATCCAAATATTTTTTTGCCTCTTCAGGGTCATTGGTTATCGCTACAATAGACATTTTACCTCCATTCCTCTGTATTCAGAGGAGATTAAATTACAGCATTTTCAGCACACTCTGCAAGACAATCCCAATCCGCCTATTCAGCTCACTTAGCACAGGCTGCTTGCAGCTTGTCAAGAGCCTAGAAATCGTATTAATACGAATGATCGGAAGGTTCATATATATGTATTTGATCTATCACACTCTTTTGCCTCCTTTCTAGGTCACTTCGCCTCTCGTGGGTGAGAATAAGCAAGCGTCTTACCTCTAGAATGCCCTCTTTTACACCCTCTAATTGGCACTTGGGAAGGGCGGTAAAAGCGATTTTCATCGCTTTTTTGCTTAAATCTGACCAACTAAAGGATTTATTGAGCACTTTTTCTGAAAAGTGTAGGAATTGTATTTTCTCATCGTGCAGCCAGGACTCCGGAAGATCTAGTACGTAATCCATATCTCTGATCGCCATTTTCAAATATTGGCGAGCCATCATGAGAGCAACGGACAACTGAAATTCCGTGTTTATGGCTTGCTCATTATTTGTTTTTTCTATTGATTGCCCACTGTTAATCGGTTGTGGGTTATCTGCACCGCTCACTGATGCTATTGATTGAATCGACATGACAGTCTCCAATTTTTCATTTTAGAGATAAAAAACATTAAGAAATTTAAAAAACCAAACCCATACATATCGGGACTTTTCCATGTCTAAATGGTGGAGAACACCTAGATGTGACAAGTTAAAGAACAAATTCATTGTATCTTAGCTTTTATTGTAAATTATTTTTTACCTAAACTTTAAGGAAAGTCTACCTCGGAGGGGGGTCCACTCGAAACCGGTCACATAATTGCACACCAAGCCGCTTCTACCCGTTTTTTGAAACCTTGCATGCGTGCTGTCTGAATTGAGGTTACTTCGTAAAGTTCTTCTATTTCTTTGACTTTCCCCCTGAGTGATCGTATGGAGGAGTGTGGTGCTAATTCAACAATTTCTTTTATTAATCGTTTGCTTTTTTCTATCTGCGAGTCCGCCTGCTCTAATAGTGTCAAAAGCTCCCCATTCCGAGTCTGATCAATTTCCATTTTTCTCTCCACAATGTTCAGTGTGGCATGAGCCTCTATCAGATTGTCAAATAGCTCCTCGATCTTGTTGATCAATGTAAAATTAGAATGAAATGTCTGATCCACTTTCTCCTCTGCAGTGGGAGAATGGAGAAAATGTGTAAATAAATCATCCACCCATGAGAGATCAGGCGAATCGTCCCCTTCTTGAATACTTTTAACCGTTTTTTCCCATCTTCCAATCGCATATTGAGCAACTTTCTGACCCATAGCAGGATCTGATGTTTCGGGGTAGTCACAATCAAATTTTTTTAGTGCCTCCAGGTACTTTATTGCCTCTTTAGGATCGGAGCTTATAGCAGTAACAGACATTCTACCTCCATTTCTTTTTGCTTAAGAAAAGATGACTCTGCAGTGTTTTATTCGCTAGAAAAACCCATTCATAAAAATTATTTGTCAAACGATAACATATCCCAGAATTTTTGGTATACTTGTGTACAAAAAATATTTTTTACTCTAGTCCAAACCACCGACCTATTAATTGGCAAAAACGCATAGAAACTCTTTATTAAAGCATTGGGGCCCTTTCTTACCTTTAAAATCCCGCACTTGCTTGAAAACATTCAAGGAAAGGAAAAGGCAGACTACCTTGACCAAAATCAATTTTTCGATTAGAATACAATGCTCATCTCTTGAGATGTTCTTGAATCGGAAAGGCATGAAAAATAGACTAGAGATTTACCTCGAAAAAATGCAAAACGGGGGGCAAGAAGTCATCAATACAAGTTCTTCTCCCTCTTTTATGGATGTCGATGAGTGGAGCGTGCAGTTTGAGTCACCTATTTCGGTTAGGGGAAGAGCCTATTTGACGCATGATCACCTAGTGTTGCACTTGAGTGCACAGACGGTATCTCGCATTCCCTGCTCTATTTGCAGCGAAAAAGTCGATGTTGGGGTGCGGGTGCCGGAGTTTTGCCATGCAAAAAAAATCGGTGAAATCAAAGGGCGAGTGTATAATTATTCCATGCTCATCAGGGAGGCAATCTTATTGGAAACCCCCACCTACGTGGAGTGCGACCAAAAGTGCTTTAAAAGGGAAGAGTTGAATCAGTACTTGTGCTCGCCGCACGCCAAAGATCGAGCCCAATTCCCCTTTAGAAATCTCAAAAAGATGGGCTTCGCTGGTCTTGTTCGCTTATACGAGGCCCATCGCTTAACTGTTTGATTCTTTTGACACAAGAACTCAAACCTTTATATCGAATGGTCCGCCCCGGGCTTGGATATTCGAGGTGTATTTTGATAACGCTTATCATGTAAGGAAAATAGAAAAAATGGCAGTTCCAAGAAATCGTCACTCCAATGCTCGCAAAAACTCTAGGCGCTCTCACCACGCAAAGCGAGCAAAAAATATTTTGAATTGCACAAACTGTGGAAAGCCAAGGCTCCCCCATAGAATGTGTTTATTTTGCAGTCGCTATGACGAGCGCGTAGTTGTTGATCAAGAAAAAGAGTAAGATGCT
Source organism: Simkania sp. (assembly GCA_027942475.1). Lineage (GTDB taxonomy): Bacteria > Chlamydiota > Chlamydiia > Chlamydiales > Simkaniaceae > JANQSR01. Next base: position 34,158 of record JAQFVP010000009.1, read on the forward strand.
ACTGATCGGTATCGATCTCTTAGGGGGCGAACACCATTGCTTGACCCACATTTTAGATACCCTTTGCTTCATCTATAAAACAAAATCATACCCCCTTCGCCTTCTTTTTTTTGTCACGCCAAAGATCGGCGCGAAGCTCAGAGAGTTCCAAAGCTCTAATAAAGCCCTCCTGCCCAAAGAATTTTTATCACTTTATGAGGTAGAGGAAGTCATCCAGATGCAGGATTCTCCCCTCTTCGCAATTCGAAGGAAAAAAAACTCCTCTCTCAGCGTTGCCATGCGTTTTTTAAAGGAAGGGAAAATCAACGCGCTCGTATCGACGGGCAACACGGGAGCCCTGGTCGCGGCCGCCCAAATTTATCTGCCCCTTTTTAAGGGGATCAGGCGTAGTGCTCTGATGGCCGTGCTTCCCACGAAAAAATCGCTTCTCGCCGTACTCGATGTCGGGGCAAACGTCTCATGCACTACTAATCACGTGGTGCAAATTGCCCAAATGGGTCTTGCCTATCAGAAAAGTCGAGGAGTGCGCTGCCCACGCCTTGGTCTTCTCAATATTGGCACCGAAGAAACAAAGGGGCACGGAGAAATACGCAAGACCTATCGATGCCTTCAAGAACTTCATCTATCAAATAGGAGTTTTACTTTTGTTGGAAATGTCGAAGGAAAAGAAATTTTTTCGGGAAACATCGATATCCTTGTGACAGATGGATTTACGGGAAATGTCTTTTTAAAAACAGCAGAGGGAATTTCTGCTTTTATCTTGGATATCATACAAGAAAATCAAGCGATATTCGATATATCTCAGTCCCTTTTTGACCGCCTTACAAAAGGGCTCCGCTTGGCAAAATGTCCAGGGGCAATTCTCTGTGGTGTAGAAAATATTGTTATGAAATGCCGTGGAGACGCCAGTCCAGAGGCCATTACAAATGGGGTGCAAACCGCTTTCGACCTGGTAGAGAATCAATTTATCTCAAAGATGAAGCACCAATTGGGAGGGTAGACACTTGGTTTTTGCTAGAAAAACATGTCATTTTGATGTAAAATGACCCCTTAGGCGCGCGAGAATTGTAACGGTAAATCGATGAAAGAAATTTTGATTAACTCTACTTCGAAAGAGAAGAGATGTGCGATTTTAAGATATGGAAAGCTCCAAGATTTGATCTTGGAAAGGAAATCAAATCAGCAGCTTGTGGGGAATATTTACCGCGGAGAAGTAATTAATATTCTTCACAATATCCAATCCGCTTTTATTGACATCCATGAAGGGGAGAATGGGTTCATCCATATCAGCGATATTGTAGAAAATACCCAGAAGTTTCAGGAAATGTTTGACATGGAATTTGACTGGGAATGCGATATCAAAACAATTGAACCCAGAAAGGTAAAAGATGTGGATATTTCTAAATTCATGGAGATCGGGCACCCGGTTCTCGTTCAAGTAGTCAAAGAACCTATTGGCTCAAAGGGAGCTCGTTTGACCTCTAACATCACGATTGCGGGTCGCTACCTCGTATTGCTCCCCAATACCTCCCATAGAGGAGTATCACACAAAGTGATCGACCGGTCCGAAAAAGAGCGTCTCATCAAGATCATCCGCGCCTTCGAAATGCCTCAACGCATGGGACTTATTTGTCGCACAGCGAGCGTCAATGTAAATCCGGATGTGCTCATCCAAGAGGCGAACGAACTCCTCAAAACTTGGGTAGAAATTCAAGAAGAATTCCATAAGCACTCAAAGCCCACACGCCTTTACAAAGATTCAGACCTCATCAAAAAAGCGATCTTAAGGGCTGTCGACGAAAAGTTTCACCGGATCTTAGTTGATGATTACAAAACATTTCAGTACGCTCGCAAAATCTATGCGCGGTATAAAAGTGAACATACGATTAAACTGGAATACTATCGGGATAAAGTCCCCATGTTTGACCGATTTATGGTTGAAAACGAGATCAGCCGATGTCTAAAACGGAAAATTTGGCTTCAAAATGGAGGATATCTCTTTTTTGACAAAACAGAGGCGATGTACACTATTGATGTAAACTCAGGCCGTAGCACCTCTTCAAATGAAAATATTGATGTGGAAGAGACACTTGTCCGAATCAATATGGAAGCAGCGGTTGAAATCGCACGTCAATTACGGATTCGCAATATTGGTGGTCTTATCATCTGTGACTTTATCGACATGCGTGTGAGAAAAAATCAACGACGCGTTTTAGAAGTGCTCAAAGAGGCGATGGCCCAAGACCCCGCTAAATGTACCTTTTTAGGGATGAGTGATTTTGGCCTGGTAGAAATGACCCGTCAACGCACACGGGAATCACTGGTTCATACCCTTTTTAATTCCTGCCCTTACTGCAGTGGACAGGGAATGATCAAAAACTACGAAAGCATTGCCATCGAGATTGAGCGGGCAATTCGATGCCTAATTGAACAGCACCGAGAATTGCAGCTCAAATTAATCACACATCCAGAAATGGATGAGTTTTTATCAAGCACCGATAAAAAACTCTTTGAGTCTATTGCAAAGAAAAAACGGGGCGAAATCAAATTCGGAGTCAGCGACGAGTTTCATTTAAATAGTTTTGAATTCTATTCACTTGCTCATGGGAACAAACTCGAGTTCTGATTCAAATCTTTTCAAAGAGAAAATTCGGTGTCTGGTCTCAGATACTACCCTTCCCCCGAAATACAAAGCAATTGTACAGGGGTTTTTGGAGAGTTACCAAGCAGTAATCGTTGCCCATGGCAAAGAGATCGACACCTGTTTGCCCTTGTTTAAGCATTTCCTCTGTCTACTTGAAAAGCAATTGCAATTGCCCTACCAGTTCCAACCATACCATCGCGCCATTAGAAACCCAATCGATTATTATCAGTTTGGGTGCGACTTTCTCAAGCCGCTCATCGATCTTCCCCGCTCAACAACTGGTGGTTTAGACCATCTCAAAATAATCACTGATCAACTCGATCGCCGAGAAAATGTCATTTTGTTTGCCAATCATCAGACAGAAGCCGACCCGCAAGCGATCAGTGTCCTCTTGAGAAAGCATGCCCCACAGTTTGCTGAACAACTCATTTTTGTAGCGGGGGAACGGGTTACAACCGATCTCTTGGCCATTCCGTTTAGTATGGGGCGTCACCTCCTTTGCATCTACTCAAAAAAATATATCGATACTCCCCCTGCCCAGAAACGGGAAAAACAGCTACATAATAAAAGGGTGATGGCTCTTATGTCAGACTTGCTCAGAGAAGGGGGGCACGCTATTTATGTCGCTCCGAGTGGGGGAAGGGATCGCACCGACATCCACGGAACTATTCAATTAGCTCCTTTTGACCCCCAAAGCATTGAAATGTTTTACTTAATGACTCAAAAAGCTGATACACCCACTCACTTTTACACTTTGACCTTATCCACCTACCGCTTGCTACCTCCACCTCAGCATACGCAAACAGAAATCGGTGAAAAACGGTTCACCCATGGTGGTGCAATTCACCTATCTTTCGGACCTGAAGTCAATATGGAAGCTATTCCCACATTTACCCCAAACATGAATAGGCGCGAAAAAAGGCAACATCGGGCGGATTTTTTGTGGCGGCAAATGCAGAAAGAATACAACCGATTTCCCCGTTAATCTTTACCTCTCTCCTCCTTGCAACACGCATGTGCTATCCGCTATATTGACATAGCAATAGCGATACAGTAAAATTCTGATGTTTATGCAAGTTTTCGTATGAATTTCACAAAAATATTGAAAAAGATCGTAAACGATTTTGAATAACCACTTGATTACAGAAAGTAGATGATGAAATTTTCCCCTTTTTTCCCTTTTTTGTTTGGCTGGACTTTTTGTCTCTTTGCTCATACAGGCTACGAAGAGGTCATTGATAGAAACGAATTGATCATTCGGACACCTAGCCTCTCTTCTCAGGTCAGGAGTAAAATAAAACTGGATAACGGCCTGAAGGTATTGCTTATCTCCGATCCCGAGGCCACTCAATCAGCCGCCTCTCTTTGCGTAGAAGTGGGTTCTTGGTCTGATCCCCCCGCTTACCCCGGTATGGCTCATTTTGTCGAGCATCTCATTTTCTTGGGAAGCCACACCTATCCAGAAGAGAATGGGTATTCTAAACAGGTAACACAAGGAGGTGGAAAGTCCAATGCGTTTACTACTTCTGACCGAACTGTCTACACATTTTCAACCAATCACGACGCATTTTTGACCACTTTGGATTATTTCGCGCACATGTTTATCGACCCTCTTTTCCCCCAATCTGGTGTGCGGCGCGAATTGCATGCCATTGATCAAGAACATGACAAGAATATTGAACGGGAGAATCTTCGCACACGTATGGTCATACGAGAAATGGGAAATCCAGATCACCCCAACGCTCGTTTCTCAACGGGGAATGCCTCAACCCTTGAGGGAATTCCCAACGCAGCCATCACTCAGTGGTATCGGAACCACTACAGCTCCGATAAGGCTCATTTGGTCCTCTATTCCGTCGAAACAATCGATAAGCTCAAAGAGCTCGCCGTTGCTCATTTTTCTGCTTTTCCTCTCGTTTCATTGCCTAAGGAAACATTTGTAGCAAGGCTGACAACTCCCGATCAAGAGGGTACAATGACATACATCACGCCTATCAAAGACGTCAGAGAGCTGGGTGTGAAGTGGGAACTTCCCCGAGAGGTCTTTACTAACAAAGAGGATAGCTCAAGTGGTTTGCTCTCCAAAATCTTATCTAGTCAACACCGAGGTAGCCTACACCACCAATTAAAAGAAGAGCAACTCATCGAAACAATGTCCGCGTATCGCCACCCTTTTTCTAAAGATAGTGGTTTTTATGCCATTCGTTTTGATTTAACATCCAAGGGAGTGGAACAAAAAGATTACATCTGCACCCGTTTATTTGAATCCCTCAACAAGTTGAAAACGCAGGGCATTCCCCTCTACTTTTTTAAAGACGCCCAAACAACCGCACGGTTGGGTTATGAATACCAAGCGCGAACCCATCCCTTCGAATGGGTTACCGAATTTGCTTATCGCATGGCAGAAGAATCGCTTGAAACATTCCCACAAAAATGCGTGCTTCCCTCTACCTACAGCGCCCAACAAGCTCTACATTTTTTAAGCTATCTCGATCCTTGCAAAGCACTCTACATTCTGAAAGCCCCTCACGAAGAATCGAAAGTCAGAGGAAAAATGAAAGAAAAATGGTCGGGAGCAGAGTATACAATTACAAAAATCGATAGTGCAAAGATGAAGAAATGGAGCGCAGCGCAGCCGAGTGCATGGGCGATTTACCCGGAGAAAAATCCCTATATTCCCTCAAATTTCGAGCTCGTAACAAGCAGAGAAATCAAGCAGAAAACCCCTATTCCACAGCTGCTTAAACAAGATGAACGCGGTAAATTATACTACTGGAAAGATGAAAGGTACCTCTTACCAGACATCTGTTGGATTGTTAGTTTCAAATCACCACATATTACAAAAGATGCACGCCAGCTCGCATTGTGCTCTCTATTTGAAAGATGCCTCGATGACCATTTAACTTCAGCGACTTACTACGCCCGCAGTGCGGGTTTGCAAACGGCTGCCGAAATCACCGAGTGCAAACTTACTCTTGCTATCAAAGGATTTGGTCAACATGCCCTCCCCGCTTTAGAGGTTATGTTAGATGGATTGCATACATGCAAGTGGACAAAAGAGGAATTTGAACTGAATCGCCAGATACTGATAGGCGACTACAAAAATTTTTGCAAGTCCTCCTCCCATAACCAAGGGTGGTTTTTAATGAAATGGGTTCTACTCAAAAATTATCCCAAGCAAGAAGATTTTGTGTCGGCACTGCGCGAGATCACCTATGAAGATTTTCTTGCGTTTAAAACCGCTTTGCCTCAGCAATTGTATGGAGAGGCAATGCTTGCGGGAAATCTAACGCAAAAAGATGCCGAACAGTTATGGCAAAAGGTGCAAACAAAGCTTAATTACGCCCCCTTTTCACAAGAAAAATCGATGCCAAACGCCCCTTTTTTGATTGCACCAGATATAGGTCCTTGTAAACTGTATCAAAGCGTCAGTGCACTCGGCCATACTGCCGTCTTAGTAGTGCAAAACGACGCCTATTCTCTTGAAAAAAGCGCATCTGCATCTGTCTTAGAAAAGGCAATGGCCGAAGATTTTTTTCATACTTTGCGTACAAAACAGCAGACAGCTTACATTGCCAAATCGCGTACAATTGATGAAGATGGGCAATTGCAGCACGTTTTTTTAGTCCAATCGAGTACTCACAAGCCGGATGAACTCATCCATAGATTTGAACTATTTTTAGAAGGTTATGTTAAAGATTTTGAATCGAAAATTTCGACAAGCGATTTTGAAAAAATCCGAGATAGCTTGGTAACAAAGCTGCTAAAATCTCCCAAAAATCTCGCCGAAATGACATCGATTTTGTATGAATTAGGGTTTACACACGGATCAAATTTCCACTACATAGAGGAGAGGGCGCAAGCGATTGCAGACCTTGATTACGAAACATTTAAGAAACATTCCATACAGTGCCTTTCGCGAAAAAACCCAAGGCGCATTGCTCTGATGATCGAAGGGTATTCACCCGAAGGAAAAAGTTTTGGCTACAAACAGTTATCAATGGAAGAGTTAAAAAATCAAAGTAGTGGGAGTGAGGCCCAATAATTACTCACTCATATTATGAAACACCGCGTCAATATCATCTAGCGATTCCAAAAATGCAATCAGCTCTTGATTGGCCCTGCGCTCTTGGTCGGAGCACTCAACCCACACTTTGGGTATCATCTCCAAGCTTACCTCTGTGCAAACAATGCCTTGCATCTCGAATTGCTTTTTGACTGCAGCTATTTGATCGGGCTTTGTGATCACAATATAGATATCATCTAATTCGTCAAAATCCTCTGCTCCCGCTTGTGTGGCCTGAGCAAAGAGGGTTTCTTCATTTGCTTGATCTTTTCCAATTTGAATCACCCCTTTTTGCTCGAAATTATACGCAACAGATCCGGGAGATGCCACCACGCCCCCTTTTTTATTGGTGGCAATGCGCATGTCAGAGAGGGTGCGATTTTTATTATCGGTCATTGCATCGACAATAATTCCCACACCCCCATGACCGTAAATTTCGTATGTGATGGCGCTAAAATCTTTTTGATCCTGATTGGAGGCGGTCTTGATATTACGGGCAATCACATCAGCAGATACATTGGCGTCACGCGCTTTTTGCAAAGCAATCCGCAGTTTGGGATTTGTTTTGGGATCCGCCCCCCCCTGTTTTACGGCACTAATCATCTCTTTGGCAATCCGAGAAAACAACTTGGATTTTTTGGCATCTGCTCTCCCTTTCTTATGTTTAATATTGGCCCATTTACTATGCCCAGCCATGCGCGCGTCCTTTTTTCATAACAATTTCTGCATCAAAATTTTATCATAGTAGGTTCCATCGATTTCTTTGAGGTATTTAGGATGACAGCCATACTTTTTAAATCCAAGCCTCTCGTAGAGGCGGATTGCCGGATTATTTTCGTAGACTTCCAGATGGAGGAGCTCGATATAAAACTTTTCTTTTGCCAACTTCTCCAAAGCTCTGATGAGCACAGTTCCAACTCCCCGACCTCGAAACGGTTTATCTACAACCACAACGAAAAGACTTTGATGCTTGAACTTGTCAATGGACTGGATGTAGAGGTTGGCACATCCAGCTAGTTTTTTTTTGTATATGGCAGTAAGAGACATTTTCCTTTCCACATACTGGCGCCAATAACGGATTGCATCTTCTACTTCCCTCTTGTCAATCATCGGAAACCCTTTGAGCACTTCCCGATCGAGCAGCCACCCTTGTACCTGAGCTAAATCCTCCATCTTGGTCGCTCTAATTTGGACGATTGGTTTTCTCACCATTTACTAATCCACCTCTTACTTGAGTTGCTTTTCCACAACAATTCGATCCAAGTACACTTTCTCTTTTAGTTTGACAAAGTTCTTTTGCCTAAACACTTCTCTATACTCCAACTTCTTAAGAACAGAAAGCCCTGGGCATCCTTCATATGTCTCGAGGTGCACTTTTTCAAATCGAAAGTAGGTCTTTGCCAGGTGGGTTGCATTTCTAACAATTGAGGTTGCAATCCCCTTGCCTTGCATTTCGGGATCCACGACAAAATAGAGAAGACAGTGATGAATGAGCTTTCGGTAAGGCATGAGAAAGAGGGTGGCAATGCCGACGGGTCGGCCTTGATAATCAGCAGTTAAGCTCGCACCAAAACGGGAAAACCCGATCCAGTTTTTCGTCATGTCATCAATATCTTTTTGAGTTGAGACCGGGTACCATTTTGCTACATCTTCGTGGCATATCCATCTAACTAAATCGGGCAAATCCTCTTGCTTAGAATAACGAATATTATAATCCGGGCTGTTGATTATCCTCATTACCCAAATTCCTTTAGATAGATGTTCACAAAGTCATCGATTCCTCCATCCATGACCTCTTGAATATTTCCCGTTTCATGTTTAGTGCGCGTGTCTTTGACGAGGGTATAGGGTTGAAAAATGTAGTTTCTAATCTGCGATCCCCAGGCAATCTCTTTTTTTTCTCCCCCTATGGCCTTGATTGAAGCTTCCCGTTCCAAAACTTTTTTCTCGTAGAGCTTCGAGCGAAGCATTTTTAAACAGGTCTCTTTGTTTTGCAATTGACTCCGCTCACCCTGGCAAGTCACTACAATCCCGGTTTCAAGGTGTGTGATGCGTACAGCCGAATCGGTTGTATTTACATGTTGACCACCTGCGCCACTTGAGCGAAACGTATCAATGCGTATCTCTTCTGGACGAATCTCTACTGCAACATCACTTTCAATTTCTGGGACTACATCGACAGAAGCAAAACTGGTATGGCGGCGAGCATTGCTGTCAAAAGGGGAAATGCGCACGAGGCGATGGACCCCTTTTTCTGCTTTACAGTAGCCGTAGGCAAACGGACCCATCACGCGCAAAGTGACTTGTTTGATGCCCGCAACCTCTCCATCTAGTTTGTCGACGATCTCAATATTCCACCCCTTTTTAGATATCCACCTCTGATACATGCGCAAAAGCATCGATACCCAATCACAGGACTCTGTTCCCCCAGCGCCTGCATTAATCATGAAAAAGCAACTCTTGTTGTCGAGTTTTCCAGAAAGCATTTTCTTGATTTCTAGATCTTCTAACTGGCATTGAATTGCGTGGAGCTCATCAACGAGCTCTTGGTAGAGGTCCGCTTCCCTTTCCCGATTTACTTCGAGAAGCAAGCTGTGACAGTCCTCAAATCGACGCTTGATGTCAATGGCTGGAACCGTCCATGCTTTAAGTTCATTTGCGCGCAGGACAACTGATTGAGCTTTTTCTGTATCTAACCAAAATGACGCACCTTCCATCTCTTTTTCCAGCTCGGCAATTTGAGTCTGTTTGCTTTCAATGTCAAAGGAACCTCCAAATTTGAAGAAGGCGTTCTTGAATAGCTTTTGTAATAATATAGATGTCGTCGTTCATTGTATCCGCGAGTACTTTTCTCATACATTCTATGAAAGAATCTTACAAAAATCAATCCATTTTCAGTATCGGTCGGATAGATAAGAAAAGGGGATGGGGAAAACCCACCCGTTTAGGGGGGATGAAAAAACCCCGACCATAGAAAAAAAACTTATATAGCCTTACCCCGAGCTTGAACACTTTTTAAAAAAAGAATTTGGTAAACTTTTGCGTGCTTGATAAGCCCTAGGAAGGACGCCCAAATTAGATTACTTCTTATGCGGTAAAAAAAGATCAAAACACTCTGTTTTATATTTTAAATGAAATGAAAATTCATTTATAATTTATTATTGTAAATAAACATGCGATATCTTATATTATAGATAAATGAATGTTTTTTAATTAATTAAATTTTTTAAAAGAATTATTTTTTTAAGTATTTCAAAAAATTCTAATATATTTGGGGTTAACATATTAGAATTTTTTGAAA